>NZ_LVYZ01000077.1:0-198134 GCF_001909095.1 Paenibacillus sp. P46E | reverse complement strand
GTATTATGTTCTCATAAATCACATTGATCATTGGTTCTACAGGATATTCTTCTTCAAAAATAATATTTTTCTTTTCATCTTTGAGGAATATTTTGTACATATCCTTATCAACCTTTTCAATTTTTACATACTTACTAATGTCTAAAGGAGTAGCACTAATAATTTTGGATGGACTCGTATTCTGATTATCACAGGCTACAAAAATAACGAATACCATCAAAAATATTAGTAGGAAGGTTGTTTTATTAATCATTTTTTCACCTCACTTATATTTATAGAATTTGAAGTCATCATTCTCAAGACCTTTAATTTTTACTTGAGTCAATAATTTGACATTCCATGGAGGGTTCTCTTTATAAGATTTGGGATATTTATTATGCAGAGCTGCCTGTGCTTTTGGACTATAATATAGCACCGCTCCTCCTGTAATATCTTCTCGTTTGTTAAAATATACATCGACTACAGTTTGTATAAGTTTCTCTATATATGTATTTTCTTTCGATCCTTTTCCCCCTCTACTCTCTAAATAATCCATAGCTTCTTTGTAAGGTTGATTTTTTTGAGTGTATGCATCAAATCCCGTATGCTTAATAATTTCTAACACACTAGTATACTTTTTCCATTCTCCTGTTTCTACTCTATTCATCATTACATTTGCAATTACTTCCCAACTAGTTTCGCTTGAATTAGCAGCTTCCCCGTAAATAGTTGCTATCATAATAACTAGTTCCTCAGTCAGCACAGCATTGTCTATCTTAACAACAGTTCCTTTAACGGTAGTTGGAGGTTGGGTATCATATGGACTATCCCCTACAATTGGTGTATGTACGCTTGGATCACTGTAAAGAAGCGGATTATTATGCACATACGTATACAAATCCTGACTCAACGGATTTTCAAGCTTCTCACCCGTGGACTTATCCTGGATGTAGCTTGTACTTGTGCGCGCTTTAAGGGAATAGTCATTCACGATGAGATCCCCGTTCGCATTCGTCGCCCGGTTCTGTCTGCCCCAGGCATCATAGCTGACCGTTAAGGTGTTTCCAGCCGGATCCATAGAGTATACCGGTCGACCCTGATCGTCATAATGATATTGAGTAAATACCCATTTCCCTGTGTTCTCATCAAAGTGCTCTTCCAACAGCGTGAGTCCCAGCCCGTTATACAGCACATTGGCGTAGGTCTTGACCGCATTCTGGTTGGACAGGTTGGTGAGCGTGTGAATGGAGTCCACTTTTAAGACCTCTGTTCCTGTATTTACGGAATCAAAGTTGCCGGAGGTCTGATTATAGTAGTTGTAATCGGTCACCTCACTATAGACTTCACCCTTTGCATTGGTTCGGTTGGGTTGCGTTTCTTTTGTCAGACGGCCTGCTGCATCGTAGGCATAGAGTGTTGCATTTTGATTCCCGTCCCGCTTTTCAATCACTCTGCCAGTCCCCATATCATACGCCGTCGATGTTTTGACGATCTGCTGATTGGGTTGTCCAATATTTGAATAAGCTTCTTCGACGGTTGGATAGGCATACTGCGTTTCAGCCCCGTAGGTAATAACACTTTTGGTGACTGTTTTTCCGCCCGATGTTTTCTCGGCAGTCGTCTTATACAATCGGTTGGTTCCATCCGGTGCATTTTCATACGTAAAGCTTGTCGTTTCCCCCGCCGCATTCGTGGTGTTTAATACACGTCCCTGTCCATTATATGAATAACTCTCGGATAAGGCGGATGGATCACTTTCACTGGCATACCATGATTTCGAATTTGGAAAATATAAAATAAACAAATATCATGTTTATTTTTCATAATACGGATATCCTTCTTAAAGCAGTAATTATAAAAAAGCAACCACATGGAGGAGACATACTCTCATGTGGGAGCACACTTAAATCAGTGAATCAATGAAATAACCTGTTGTCTCCCAGTACAACTCATTCTGTATTAACATGCAAGAAATATCCTTCACTGGTTCACCGTATTTATTATTTAATGAACTTAAAACATCATCGAAAGTATTACCTTCAAATACAAAAGAAGAGTAAGTGTAGGAATCAGGTAGATAAATAGGATTCCCTACGAAACCTGCCAATACTGAACAATCTGCTCTAACTTCCTCCCTAGTATCAAAAAATTTCAAAAATGAAAACCAATCTACTTCGTTTTGCATCTCAATTAGATTTGGACTAATATTAACTACCATTCCATTAAGCCCCATTAGTCCTACGTGTCCATATTTTTCAAAATGTTCTTTAGGGTCATCACAATAAATAGTAAGCCAATCTAATGAATCATCTCCACTTCTTTTTTTGCTCCATTCTAATTTCAATTGCTTTTTTAAATATTCAACTTTCTCAAATGTCGAATATTTATTTTCAAATAATGCAGTAAATTTCACTCCCATTCTACTTTCTCCTTTCTAAAAAGATTCCATCCCATGCCAATATCACCAATATTCCATATATACATCCCATCTCTTGTCCAGACCTGCATTTCCATATAGTCGTAGAGAGGAACTTTATTTCGTTGAGCTTGCACAAGTCCATAAAAGAGCATATCAAACGCCTCAAACCCTGAAACATTCTCCTATTTTCTTGCATCTAATATAACAGTACGAGTTTGTTTTAATCCACTTGCAAGTTGTCCTGCTCCTGTCGTTAAATTCAATTGGTCACCATTCAACGTTTTCAGTTCTGTCACTAAACCGTCCACCCTATAATCAGGATTTTTATAAGGTTTAAATGTCGCAGGGTCATTCCCAGTTTTTTTGCTAAATAAGTAACATTTTATCCCGTCCATGATAGTATAGTTGCGACTCTAGTCTCATCTAAGTTCGGACCTGCGTCTTTTTGATAAGAAACAGTGCCTACTTGCTCATCATCGACAATGGCATCGTCCCAATCCGTAAAACTCATCCCAAGAGAATCAAACATATCTTCTACTGAAATATCAACATCTAATCGAGCTTCAAGTATATTAGCTATTTCAATTCTATTTCCATATATTAGTGAAAACCCTGCCCAAGTAAGATCCAAACCCTTAGCCTTATGTCCTGATGGGTCAGTATATAGTAATGGGTTGTTCATTACATACGTATACAAATTCAAACTCAGTGGATTCAATCTGTCCTTCATACGTATCCTCATTCTATCCCCCCAGATAGTTGCGATTTATTTTGTATTTTCATAAACATTTAATTGAAATAGCCCGAAGATCGGTAAAGAACGTTGGTATTCCTGAAAATCCGCAAGGAAACGAAGGCGACTATTTTTTGGTTTTTATGGTGGTAACTGAGGATTTTGTTTATAAGCTGAGCATTTTAGTTTTTGAACAATGGGGATAAAATTAGAGGTATTCATGTACGTACACTTAAATCGAAGAAAGAAATAGTTGACGTGGGAATACGACAGTGATGTTTATTTGAATGAATCGATTCAGTCCATTCTGCACTGGGTGGGCTAGGAAAGAAAGAAACCACATGGAGTATGTAACTCACATGTGGTTCTAACTTCATTAATTCAATACATATTCAATTTTTCATTTTGACTAATAAAAACAAATCTCCATCTTGGTCTAAAATAAGTTCTCCCTCATCAGTGTAATAAGTAATATTTCCATTGCCATAATAAAAGTTCTCATACTTCCTATCCTCATATAGGCTTATTTCTTTTAGGGTTTGAGGGTTTAAATCTGTACCCATAGTGCTTTCTTTTATCCAATCAATATCAGATAAAAAGCTTTCATCAGAACTTTTGCTCACTCTGTAGAAAATAGGCTTTTCTTCAGCTTCATTACCAAATTTAATAGAATCTGAAGTGAATACAATTCCCGTTCCAATTAACCCTTTAATATCTTGCTCATCATTCTTCGAACCACCAACTCCATATGCATAAATACTGTCAATCTTCCATTTTCCTATCAATGTTTCCATTAGTTCAGAGTTCGAATCATCAGGAACTACAGATGTATTAGTTATGTCTGTAGCTGGAACTGTTGCTGGAGTTACAGTCTGTGCAATATTCCCATTTTCTGTTCCACATGCTGTAATCAAAAGTACATTTAAAATTAAAATAACAACCATTGATGAATATCTCATTTTATCACCACTTAATTAAGTTAAAAAACCAATAGGGAGCACTCTGTTGTCATTTCTAGTATAATTGCCATTTACAAATATTCCCCATTCGTCGTAGCCATTCTAATCTTCCTCATTCTGTAGCGCTTTTCCAAAAATCTCTCTCATTCCTACTCTCATCTTACTAAGATAAGTCATAAAGATTTCTTTTTCATCTTCTGAAACATATTTTGATTGAGTGTCAATCTGTGTATAGATAAGAAAGAGAATAGCTACAAGCTCTTTTTCAACATTCTTTTCGTTGTAAAGCAAACCTTGTAATTCATCCATCAGTTTATATAGCACACTGAAAGCTGCTTCGTTGATGACTTTCTTTCTTAAGGGCACAATTATATCGTTGGCTATTGCATCAAGCAATAGAATAATCTCCTCAATTCTATTATCCATATATTCCACCCCATTTTATTTAAGTATAGTATTAATTGAAAAATATAACTCCAACAATTACACTTTGAGGAATACTATATTTAATTAATACTGCTAAATGCCACTACAGGTTCGGCTGTAGTGGCATTCCAAAGGTCACCGGTCCAAACCTCTTCATCACTTCCATAAAGTATATGTTCTTCTGCAGACCAAGTTCCTGTTGGGTCTTTTGCAAGTATCCCCTTTCCGGCAGCAAGCATAGGTATATCCTCATCATTGATAGATCTATATATATAAAAAACCTCCGTTTGATTCGTTCATTTTTTCAAGCTTTTCAGCACTGATTATAGGTGATTTTATTCTTTCAGCTTTATTTGAAATTATCATTTGCTGGCTTTCACCTGCAGGAGTTGCAGCAAATCCCCCCCTAAGACGATACCAACAACTGCACCTATTAATCCACCTCTAGAATTTTTTTACATTTCCACTTTCGTATTACCTTAAAATCCCTAAAAATTTCTTTTACAGTTTTAGGGAGCGTTCCATGCCCAGTAGGATCAATATAAATTAATGGATTATTACTCACATACGTATACAAATTCAAACTCAGCGGATTATCAATCTGTCCCTCAACCGTATCCTAGTTTATAAAGCGCACACTGACTAAAGAAGGCGAGAACAGGAAATCGCTCCCAATTACCATTCATTCTATCATCCTGCTTGCAGTACAGGTGTATTCGGTATCGTAGGCTGATTTTTTCTTCATCATGACGTAGAAGATGTTTACCAGCTTCCTCATTAAACAAAAAACAGCTAGTTGTTTCGTTTTACCCTCTGTACTCTTTTGCTCATAGTAAGCATGAAATAGGCATTCTTCTTCGGTTCCCTCTTGGAGCGTGTGACCCCTATTTGACGAATCGCAAGGTTCTTAATAATATCATGCAACTCTCGCTTGGAAAAGCGGATATTATGATCAAGTCCAATGAATGAAGTCCCGTTTGTCTTGGAAATCACTTGCCGTATCACCATCCTTAGTTACAGTGTTATCTGATGTTTCTGAAGTATAAAGGGGCAGGAGAGTTTTCTGAAAGGGGATAACTTTAAGTACCTAAACAAACCCGTAAGTACGTTCATGTTTGGGATAAAATTCATACGTAGCTTACGAGGGTTAAGTTCATTTCGATTTATAAGAATCATTCAATTTCTAGCTCGACCATTTTTTGTTCATTCTAACATTTAAGTTATAAAAGTACTACTTAATGTTATATTCCGGAAATTCACATGGTAGTGGTTTTCGAACCATTTCATCATATTCTTTCTTACAAACACCAAACTGAATATAGTTTTCTCTTGCTTGATTTAAAGAAATATGATTGGCCCCTATACTCCTATCTGGATACATATGTGCCACAACATCATATTGCCAAAAGCAAACATCGCAAATTTCCACAATCACCTCATCGTTGCTTTCAATAGTGTAGTAACCACAACAAGGACACATAGTTTTTCTCATTTGATCCTCCGTATCATTTTTTGGGAGCGTACAAACTTACTTGTTCTAACCAATAATTCAGGCCAGTATCTGATCCGTAATACGTTGTACGCCACCATACGTATTTATTATTCCAAATTCGTTAGAGGCTGTATCATATCTGAAATAGGTACCTTCAGCAGATGTAATTGATAGAGTTGTTTTTGTGGGCTTTTTCTCCAGAAAGTTTCTCGCCCCATTAAGATATTGTTGTTCGTTAGTGAAGTCAAAATCAGATTCATGATCAGCAAAGTCTTTTAACAGGAAGCTCTTTCCTTTTCCATTCGTGAAATCTACCGTAGCATTCCTTATTCCATTATAACGAAGTACGCTTTTCCCCTTGAAAAAGTAACTTTTATCCACTGTCCCTCTAATCAAGCTTTACCCCTGCTTTTTCCACTACCTCACCGACTGATAAATATTATAACCGTTTGAATGATCCATGCAGTACTCTATTGCCTTGTTCACTTTTATATTTCCAATATTAATTTTTTGTTTCATATTCTGATTAACACAATAGTTATTCTCACATAAGGCCAACAATGAAAGCCACATAGGGCTAATCCCTTATGTGGCTAAAATTTCATCTTCACTCTCCTAAAGTAAGTTATTATTGCTATTCTTCAAGAATTAAATAGTAACCCTCCGAATCTGTAAAGTCATATTGCCCAATATTTTTTTCAATATATTGAATAACATCCTTTTTAATAAAAATCAAATAGTCTACTACTGCTTTACAATTTGTACATGGTTCAGCTATACCATCTAAAACTACTTTGCTGAGCCCCTTTATCCCGATATTATTCCCTCCCCATTTTATTTCATCATTAATGAAATACGGATAATCCCAAGTATCACCAAATTTGAATTGGATCTTCATTTTCACTTCTTGATGGCAATTACAACATTTCGAATTTACAACTAATATATTATATGCACTCATTTTAATGTCCCTACTCTCTGCTTGTAATATTAAATGTTGAGTTTCTTCATTAGTTGCTGCACTTCCAATTCTTCCACCTCGTTCACTAAGAAACTGTCGTAATATAATTACACTACTTTTTGACAGGTATTCTTTAGCAGTTGTAATTGAGATGGGTCCCAACGAATTAAGGGATTGTTTCCAACATACGTATAAAGGCTTAAAGATAACGGATTGTTTATCTGCCCCTCATACGTATACATTTATAAACCGCCCGATACTCGGATCATAATACGTGCACGGAGATAGCTTGATATTCCTCTTAATACTCCGCTGCCGTTGCACCTCTTATACCCATGGAATACCTTTTGTCTCTCATGATTTGTTACTACAAAGCCGATATTTTAGCCAAATGTAATCTGCATCGAATACCAGATTGAACAGGTTGTGCTTTAAAACCCCAACAATTCTATACGATATATTGTAAAAAAAGCATCTTCATTAAATGCAAATTTTCTTTCTTTAACTACATAGTCGTCTTCAAATATTTCTATAATATCACCCATTGAAATTGTTGGGATCGGGATTTGGGTCTCTTGTTCAAAGATCAGAATATCACTTTCAAAATCAAAAAATCTTGTCAAAAACACTTTTACAGGTTGGAATTTTGATTCATATTTTGAAATCAGCATGCTTATATTCTCCTTTTACTTACATCTAGTGGAGTTGTAGTTAAGTGTGCACAAAACGCGCATCTTCTCGGATTACTTATAAGCTGTATTCAGTATACTACCGTCAGTGAGAGTCGGATGAGTAAATGATATCACCTGATTATTCACCAAGTAGCTGTACTGCACATTGGCAGACGCATTACTTGTGAGTGTCGAACTACCGTTAGGTCTTGTCCAATCGCTGCTTATCATACTGATTAAAGTAAGTGGGTTAATGCTAATCTATCCATTGCGGACGCATATAGTGAATTTGCATTCTCAGTTCAAGTGGTTTATGCCAAGAAAAAAACCACACGAAGTGTTCACATGTGGGTGTTAAAACTAAAATTCTCAATTTATTAAAATTTGTAAATCAATTAATAACTTTACAAATTCATTTTTGTCTTCTTCGTCCTCCCAATCATATCCTGCTACATAATCAAAATACCAGTCTTTCCTCCCCGATTTTTCATTCAAATAAATCATAAAAAATCTCCCCCCTTTTCATGCAGCATTCAAATGATCGATCTCCCTATAATGCGGAGCTTAAACAATTATCTGCTTCTCTCTAGCTATGAGTGATACAAAATATTTAATTAGTCAGATTTGTACTTAATACTGTAATTATTTTTTGTACTTCCTCATAAAATTCCTGTTCTTCTTTTTCTGTATACCAATTAAAATCTTTTGGAAGGTCAATTTCCTTATTCTCAATCTTCATTAATAGTTTCTTTATATCTTTACATACATTCGAGTTGTTTTCCCAAAATGTATTTTTCACTGAATTCATTGCATTGATAAGTTCACCTTCGTAATGTTTACCGGCAAGTGGGTTCAAAGACAATCTTAAGATCGCCTCAGGAATCACATATTTCAAGTGGAAATTCTGCCTCACTAATCTTGCAATTGAGCCATCAGACAAATCTTTAAGCTTAATATCCATTATGCCTGCAAACCATCCTGATAATGGTACGCTTTTCTCAACTACTATTTTTTCGTGAAATCCTTCAAGCCTGCAAATTTCATCAATGGTAAGTTTTCTGTACTCCAAGAGAATCACCTCCAAATATCTGATAATACAGGATGCCCAACGAATAAAATTTATCACCCATAACACAATCCATTCTGTTTCTGCCTCATTACCAAGCGATTCACTTTACCACCTGGTGGGATGAATTGTTTTCCATCAGTGCATTATAGCAATTGTTCACATCTTATTTGTTCTACTTGTAAATTTTTATAAACTGGCAAAATGCTATCCAGATACCAACTAAAATCAGTAATGTCGATAGCATCTTTTACTTTGATTTTCTTTCTTGCTATGGATAAACTAAACATCATTTGGTTTGTGTTAAATATTAGCAACTCACATCCGACTTCAGAATCTACCCGAAATAGCTCGATTCCAATGATTTCTTTCTGTTCTCGCTTTTTTTTCAAAATATCAAAAAGGATATCTCTATGGAGAGTAGTAGATGTCCATTCAAAATCATCATCATCACCCAAAGGTAGTATAGTAACCTCGCCATTACTGTTGATGTAATTCCAACCTTCGTTTTCAAAGTTCTGAAATAAATCAGTTATTGATAAATTTGTACCACTACGCTCGCTTAAATAAATATTTATCGAAGCTGATATTGACATAAGTTCTCCTCCTTCTTAATTACCACTCAGTAAATTAAATTTCCTTCGTTGTTAACCAATCTTTTGTAGCTTCTGGAATTGGAGTGTTAGAGTGCAGTTCATATGAAGCACCATTCTGAGTTGCAATTTTCAAGCGACTTCCCATGTCTGATTTAACGTGTCTACCATTCGGTCAAACTTCACTATCGCTCCACTGGTATCGACCATCTGGACCACATCACCATGACCATCATACAGGTAGTAGTAATTCTTCGACGCAAGTTCCTTAAAATGATTATTTCTTTGATAACAGGTCTCTAATATAAATTGCATAGGTTTCAGTCTTATAATAAAGGTCTACTAAATCACATTCAGTTTTTTGAATTGGATTATCCCAATCAAAATCTTTAATAATATAAATAATAAATTTGTTAATTCCATCATACCATCCAATATCTAAGATCAAATTGTCAGGGTATTGTACTTTAAACATATCTTCCTTTAATCCATCATCTTCAAAATCAAGTGGTTTGTTAATTTCGATATGAAAATCTTCATATATTACTTTACCGGGATAGAAGCTTATCTTTTCGAACATGTTCATACCATTCTCCTTATTTTGTATACTTTTTATACTCTTGTGGGGGTTTAAGTATTTCCACATTTGTCCCATACTTATATTTCGCAAGTCAAGTTTCATCGAAAACACCATTTATGCAACTGGGGAGTTTATCCAACCAGTCATGATCTGTAGGATTTATCCGAATTAATATCAGCAGATTATCAATCACACCTTCAACCGTGAGGCTTTCTTGTCCTTAGATTCACTTCCGGCAAACACCTATTGCGATTACCTAATCCCCTAATCAGCGCAAAAAAGGCAGCCATCCCCTTTAAGGAGATAGCTGCCCAGCCGGCAAAAATCGAAACCACTTCAGGTCGAACTGGCTGCCTGGAAGGAACAGGAAGGTGACGGTTCGTGGGCCGCTGACCGGTTCCAGAATAAATTCGCGCTCTGTGTAGGTGCTGCTGCCGGCGAATTCCACTAGCTGCTTGGAATCGCCACCTGGACCGCTGAACAGCAGGTGAAGCGTGCTGTTCTCCAGAGGGGAACGTCCGCAAATGACAATCCGCGAGCTTCCCTGTACACCAAAGTCCATCCCCTCATAGATGAGGGACACATTGTTGCCGATGCCTTCAATGGTGGACTCTGTCACGGTGAAGGTATCGCCGTAAATCCGGCTATTCTCAAGCGCGCTCAGGTGCTCATAAGCTTTGCGCTTCTGGACAAACTGGAAGCCTTTCAGGTGGATCTTCTGCCGCAGGACGAAAGAGAGTGACGTGATGCCTTTTAGGCGTTTCGGAAGCTTGTAGGTTTCCTCCTGGTATACATTCCAGCGGGAAGGCTTTTGGTAGATTACCGTGGACAGGCGATTCGCACCCGGCTCTCCGGGAAGGCCTTCCCATATTTCAATCGGGTACTCGCCATCGTCCAGGGAGAAGATAGGCAAGACGATTTCATCCGATCCATAGTCGCCGAAATCAATTCGTTCGAAACAGATCCGACTCTCCCCTTCCCGCGCGGTGGCAACCCCCCGTTCATTCCCGTTGGTCAGGTTCGTACTGGCGATGCTGTGATAGCCGGAGGAGACAAATTCATAAGGGTCCAGGCAGGCCTGCCCCAGTCCTTCAAGTTTGAATTCCATCAAGCCGTACAGCCGGATACCGTCAGCACCATTCGTTGTCCCGCAACGGATATACACTTCGCCATCCCCCAGACCGGTAATGACGGCTTCATGCCCCTTCACCTCAATCGAAGCGATATTCGTATCGATTCCTGCGGCATTTGTAATCCGCCACTCCACCTCCTGGAAGGTGGCGTTCTCGGGATGGAGCTTCACGCGCACCGGGAGCGAGCAATGCTCCGGCGTTAGAGTATTACCCTCCGTGCAGATTATTTCCAGCTTGCGCACAGGAATTTCTGTAGCCTTCTTGCTCTGCACTTCCGCAGATTCTCCCTTGCCTTCCAAAGGGCAGTCCGCATACAGGAACAGTTCACCGTCACCTGAAGTGCCTCGTGCCGGAGCACCTGAATGCAGTATAAGCTCTGCGGAAGCAATCTCCGGTGAAGTCGCCCGCAGAGTGATTGTGCCGTGCTCCAGTGTACCGGCAATTACAGCGAGCAGCTTGCCGCTGAACATCCTGCGGTTCGTACCTTTGTAGGGATCGTAATCGGTGCTGTCCCCATTATCCAGTCCGATCAGCCGTCCTGGTCCTTCTATGCTCAAGTGAACCCGGTTGTTGGCATTCTCCACCTGGAGACCTTGCGAATCCTTCGCCGTGATAGTTACGAAGATCAGATCCTGGCCGTCTGCCGACAATTCATGCTTATCCGGTGTAAGCACCAAAGAAGCAGCATTGCCGAAGGATGAAATTTGCTCCGAGGCAATTACATTTCCCTGTTCATCATAGGCAACAGTACGGAGCACCCCCTCTGAATAAGGCAGCCGCCATTCTCCCAGCAGCTTGTGGCCGTGAACATGGTCAATATCATAGGTGCCCTTGGATACGTCATTGAAGAACAATTCAATCCGCGGAGCGTTGGAGCACACCCGTACATCAATGAGCTGTCCCTCCGAGAAATCCCAGTAAGGGAAGATATGAATCATCGGGTCCGTTCTGTAATCGGTCCATTCTGCCTTATAGATGTAATAAGAGTCCTTTGGAAAGCCCGCCGTGTCCAATTGGCCGAAGTAAGAATTCTTAGTGAAGTAGGGTGTAGGCTCGCCTATATAGTCGAAGCCGGTCCACAGAAATTGCCCAAGGGAATACGCCGCGTCCCGGTCTGAAGTGATACAGGCCTCTGTGCTTTTGGCCCCCCAGCTGGTGGAGCTGTTGCCCAAGGAGGAGCACTGTAGATCGTCATCTGCCAATACCGGCTGGGCCAGCGGAAAATGATAGATCCCCCGGCTTTGGACCGTAGAGCAGGTCTCACTTCCATAGATGAACCAGTCTGGATGCTCCTCATGCTGCCGGTCATAATATTTCTCGCCGTAGTTGTAACCCGCCACCTTGACGATATCGGCGCACTTTTGCGCGTTGTCCCACGGCATGTAATTCGAGCCAATCGTAACGAAGGCATTACCCCGGGGATCATGGGCCAGCACTTCATCCTGCAGCATCCGTGTCAGCTCCTGGCCACGGTCATCGGCGTGGGTATCGTAGATTTCATTGCCGATGCTCCACATGATCAGACTCGGATGGTTGCGGTCCCGGCGCACCCAGCTGGCGATATCCTTTTTCCACCACTCCGGGAAGAACCGGGCATAGTCATAAGGAGTCTTGCTTCGCTCCCACATGTCAAAAGCTTCTGAGACGATAAGCACACCCATCTCGTCTGCCAGTTCCATCAGTTCCACGGCAGGCATATTATGTGCCGTCCGGATGGCGTTCACACCCATCTCCTGCAGCAGCACGAACTGCCGCCGCAGAGCCGTCTTATTCACGGCTGCCCCCAGGCAGCCAAGATCATGATGCTGGCACACGCCATACATTTTGACGTAACGTCCGTTCAGGAAAAATCCCTTTTGACTGTCTAGTTCCACCGTACGAAATCCAAAAGTCTGCTCTTCCTCTTCCAAGATCCCGTCCTGATCCAACAGCTCCGTACGGAGGGTATAGAGGTGGGGACTTCCAATATCCCAGAGCAAGGGCTGTTCGATAGTCAGGCGGCTGCGGGCATGTACCTTCTGATCTCTCTCCTGGGCAGGAACGGCAGATTCCTCCTGCCTGATCACTGTTCCACCTGCATCCATAACCGTATGACGGAGTTTCAGTCCAGTCGTACCCCGTCCTTCCTCTACGTGCAGTTCACAGTCCACATCCACGGTCCAGGACTCGTTATCCGTCCGCCGGGCCGCAATATATATACCATCCGGCGCAATATGCGTCTTTGGAGTTATTTTGAGCCACACTGAGCGGTAAATTCCGGCACCCGAGTACCAGCGGGAATTCGGAGATTCATGAATCACACGCATAACAATCGTATTGTCTCCCTCGGTCAGGTAGGGAGTAATATCGAATTCGAAGGTAGAATATCCATACTTCCATTCACCAACCACATGTCCGTTGACGAACAGGGTAGAATTCATGTATACGCCTTCAAATCGTAGGGACCACAGCTGATGAGCAGGCACTTCGGCCAAGCTGAGGGTGGTTCGGTACCAGCCCTCTCCGTCTTCATAAAGCGCATGCGTGTTGTAAATCAGCCAATCGTGAGGCAGCGTTACAGGCATCCAGTCCGCGTCCGCAAGCACGTTAGCCAGCTCTGAACCCAGCGGCTGCTTGGTGAAATGCCAGCCTCCGTTCAGTTTTCTTTGGATACTCATGGATAAAGTTCCTCCCGTGCATGGTTTGTGGGAATGACATCAATCAGCCTTTCAATGCTCCTACCATAACACCCTTCACAAAATATTTCTGCAAAAATGGATACAACAGCAGAATCGGAGCCGTCGTCACGATAATGGCCGCATATTTCAGGGTTTCGGCTACATCGCGGCTCTGGATAAGCGTAGTGGTGCCCAGCATGCTGGCATTATCGTTCTCCAGAATAATGTTACGGACCACGAGCTGTATCGGGAAAAGGTCCTGATCCCGCAGAAAGATCATCGCGTTGAACCAGCTGTTCCAGTGGCCTACACCATAATAGAGAATCAGCACAGCGACAACCGGCATGGAGAGCGGAATGAAGATTCGGAACAGGATCGTGAAATGTCCTGCACCATCCAGGAATGCCGACTCCTCCAGCTCCTTGGGAATAGCCATGAAATAGGTCCTCATAATAATCAGGTTGAAGGTGCTGACCGCCGTAGGCAGGATCAGTGCCCACAAGGAGTCCAGCAGCCCGTATGATTTCACGATCAGGTAGAACGGAACCAGCCCTCCCTGTAAGAACATCGTGAACACGATGAAGAACATGATCGGCTTTTGCAGCATAACCCCATCCCTGGACAGAAAGTAAGCCCCAAGCGAGGTAAGCGTCATATTCATTACAAGTCCAACCACCAGAATAAAAAATGTATTCTTGAAGCCCGTGAGAATCACCGGATTGTTAAGCACCGCCTTGTAGCCCTCGAGAGAAAGTCCCTGCGGCCAGAGCAGGATGCCATTGAACGAGATCAGACGGTTGCCCTCGCTAAGGGAGGAGAACAGGATATACAGCATGGGATACAGCGTAAGAATAATCATTAGCACCATAATAATGGCATTGCATATATCAAAAATACGTTCACCGAGTGACGTTTTTATCATGGTTGTCCCTCCTTACCACAGACTGTTTTTACTGGCGCGTTTACTGAACGAGTTGGCAAGCAGCAATATAGTGAAGTTGATGACAGAGTTGAAGAGCCCTACCGCCGCACTGTAGCTGTAGCTGAATTCCAATATCCCTTTCCGGTATACAAAGGTTGAGATGACGTCGGCTGTCTCATAGATGCTGGCACTATACAAGAGAATGATCTTCTCGAAGCCGACATTCATTATATTTCCAAGTGCCAGAATCAGCATGATCATAATCGTTGGAAGAATACCCGGCAGTGTCACATGGCGGATCTGCTGCAGCTTCGTGGCCCCGTCAATCTTGGCGGCTTCATACTGCTGCTGGTCAATCCCGGTAATGGCTGCCAGATAGATAATGGTCCCCCAGCCGATCTGCTGCCAGATTTCACTGATTATATAAATGGGGCGGAAGGACTCCGGCTGCTGCAGAAAGGAGATCCGGGCGCCGCCTAAGAAGGCAATGACATCGTTAATCAAACCATCGGATAAGGTAAAATAGCGGATAATTCCTGCCACAACCACCAGCGTGATAAAATGCGGCATATAAGTAATGGTCTGTGTAATCCGCCGGAAGAGCGGGCTCTTCAGTTCATTCAGCAGCAAAGCCAGAATGATCGGTGCAGGAAAACCGAACAGCAGGTTGAAAAAACTTAGTAAAATCGTATTCTTGATGACGCGGAAAAAGTAAATGCTGGAGAAAAACTCCTCAAAATGCTTGAACCCCACCCAATCACTGCCCAGAATGCCTTTGGACGGAACAAATTGCTTGAACGCGATGATCGTGCCATATAACGGTACATAATGAAACAAGACATAATAGATAAGTACAGGAAGAATCATCAGATACAGCCACTTATTGCGGAGCAAATCTTTGCCCAATCTGGTTTTCAGCATATCTTTCTCTCCTTTGCTGCAATGCTAATATCAAGGGCCGCCTGATCTATACGCTTTCTATAGCGGCCCTTGTTGTAACGGGTTCTAGCGTTTCATGTACCGCTCATAGGCTGCCTGCTGAATTTCCAGAGCTCTTTCAATTCCCATATCCTTCATCTGCTGAACATATTTATCGTAGTTGTCAACAGATTCAGTACCCAGAATAATTTTGAGCTCGGCTTCCTTCACAAGGGCGTTAATGTCGTTCATAATACTGCTCATTTCGTCGGCTTCCTCAGCGGTTGGTGTGATTGGCGGCAGCAGATGGCTTTCATGATTGGTTTTCTTCCAGATGCCGATAGATTCCGTGGTTTGCTTATATTTGGCCGGCAGATGGTTATCCTGCTGAATCATCGGGAAATTGGTTCCGTGCGAATATTTCATCATCACCTGGTCACTGCCTAGGCCTTCCGGATTTTTAACCACCAGATCGGTATATACAGGTTTGCCGTTCTCCAGAGTATACGTAGTGCCTTCAACGCCAAAAGTGTTCAGCATGCTTCCTTCCTCAGTGTAGGCATAATCCAGCCAGCGCATCGCTGCTTCGACATTCTTCGTTGTGGCAGAAATCGCGGCCGAGCTCGTACCGGCATAAGCATTATCCAGCTGTCCGAACTCGGGGAGTCCGCCTTTGGCTGCTGCAGGATATGGAGCCGCTACAAAGTTGGCATTCGGATCCGTCTCCTGTGCGGCTGCGTTGTATTTCTCAATGTAGAACTGCCAGCCGATTGTTGCCCCGCTCACATTGGAGGTCATCTTCTTGTCTACGGTTGCCGAATCAATCGAAGCAAAGTCCTTGTCGATCAGTCCTTCTTTATACCACTGGGCCATCGTTTTCAGATAATCCTTATATCCAGGCTCCAGGTAACCGTAGACTACTTTACCGTCATTCACATAGAAGTTCCCCATAACACCAAAGGCCCCGGCAAATCCTCCGGTCCGCTCACCGAGGAACATGGTACGGAAGGTTACAGGTGCGGCGGCATTTTTCTTTTCTTTAAAAGCGGTCAGCACCGTGTGCCATTCATCCATCGTTTCCGGAACACTCAGCTTCAGCTCATCCAGCCAATCCTTGCGGATAATCGGCCCGCCATAGACCCGCCCCGTTTCGGAGCGGATGAAAGGAAAGGCATAGTAGGTTCCATCATCGGTTTTGATCATTTTGTCGATTTCAGGATGCTCCGCGAGCGTCTTTTTCAAGTTGGGAGCATATTTGTCCATCAGATCATTCAGCTTCAGAATGTAGCCCTGCTCCACCGCTTTGTCCGGGCCGCCCGGATATTGCAACCAGGTATTCAGGAAGATATCCGGCAATTCACCGGAAGCCAGCAGCAGACTGAATTTCTGGTCTGTCATCGGCGTTCCGCCGAGCTGCTTGATTTTAATTCCTGTGCGCTTTTCGTATTCGTCGTCGACAGGCAACCGTTCGGGCGTACCTCCCAGTTGTTCGTTCATAAAGGTTAATTCGGTACCTCCCGGCATTGGATAAGAGAAATCTGCTGCTGGGGTTTCACTGGCAGGCGTGCCAGAAGCGCTTTCATTTGAGTTGTTGCTTGAATTGCTGCAGCCTGCTGTAAGCAGTGTGGCCCCTAAAAGAAGAAGAAGAAGCGATTTGTGGGCTTTTTTCTTTTGGATTAATTTCATCAGGATGACGACCTCCATTTAGTGTTATTTGACGACTTGATGCCCTTACAATGTAAGCCGATTCTTGTATACAAACAATGTTCAATATGCAAAATCCATCGATCAAAACGCAAAAAGGGGATAGGCCATTTGAGCTCCTACCCTCTTTTTACGCAAATTGAATATCCATTTCACTTATTGCAGATTCTTATAACGGCCCGGGGTGATGCCTTCATATTTTTTGAACACCCGAATGAATGCACTGCTGCTGGAGAAGCCGACACGGGCGGATATTTCCTCAATGGTTACTCCATCTTGCAGCAGCACTTTCGCCTCCGCTGTGCGGATCTGACTGATATAATCATGCAGCCCTTGTCCCGTCTGTTCCTTGAACAACTTGGAGACATACTGGGGAGTAATACCGAAATGCGCGCCAATCATGGACACACTGAGGTTAATATCTGCATAGTTGTCCTTAACATACGCCGAGACCTCTTCACCGATTCCGTTATTGGACATAAGAGTCAGCTTCTCATTCGCCATGCCGCAGGCTATTGCTGTCAGCTCCATCAGCTCCTGCCGAAATTCCCCCCGTGTGGTGCAGACCAGCAGACGTTTCATGGGACGCCATTCCTCCCACAGCTTCGAGCGCTGAGTCTCTTGCGGAACCGCCTTCATGATTGAGCTGCTCAAATCAATCATCGCATACCTCACCAGCTCTATAGAAACCTGGGAACCGAAAAACTGGGCCAGTATGTCATCCACCATCCCTGAAGCCTTCGCCAGCTCCCCGCTTTTAATCAGGTTGATGAAGACCACCTCATCATTAAGGGAGAGGTAATAGTCTGTCTGCTGTGGTTCAATATCGCCATACCAGACCGACACATTCTCTTCCAGCACCAGCCGGTACTCCTGAGCCTCCAGCGCTTGAAGATATCCCAGATGCAGACTGTTCAGTCCGGTGTGACGCTCGCTTCCGGCCATCACGATATGCAGACGGTATTTCTGCTTAATGAACTCCAGCATTTTGGCCAACGCTTCCTCAATATCCTCTTTCCAGCTGGCGGAACGCCCGGCTCCGATATTCATCACAGCGGCCAGCATGCCATCCATTTCCGTAAAGCTTAAGCCATGATGCTCACCGGTGAAGTCCTTCAGTATATTAGAAACGATAAAATTGGCAAGGCTGGGCGATGGCCCGTCTTCTCCGCAGCCCTGAATGTAGAACAGCAACACTGCAAAATCCTCTGATTCCCATTCGAAGTGATGCAGCCTTGCCGCTTCTTCAACAGTTAATCCATCTTCAATCTGCCCTTTGAGCAGGCGCGATAAATAATAGGTTTGCAGCACACGCAGCTGTCTGAATTGCCTGCTGTTACTATCATCTCTTTCCCGGATCGTAGCGAGTGCACTCTCTCTAATAAAGGCGAACTCATCCAGCACCCGCTGAGACTGCTCATCTGTGGCTCCTGAGAACATATTTACCAATTCACGGACAGGATTGTAGTTCTTGCGTGCATAATAAGAAATCACCCCGCCTCCCACAAAAAAACAGAGCAGCAGTCCGAACAGATTCAGGTTGCGAATCTCCCGCGCTTTTTCCCAGAATACACTTGATGGGAACACGCTTATATACCTCCAGTCGGTCGTGTCCGAATCGATGAAAGAAACCATGTTCTCCGTACCAGCGATATCCATAAAGGAAGTCCCTGCGCCCTTTTCGCCTTCGTCGGCAAAAGGCACACTCTGAAAATTGGCCAGACTATTACTCTGAAACAAAATTTGCTGATTCTTATCGACGATGTATACATCCCCGTTGTTGACCCAATCCACGTTTTTAAGCATATTTTGAATTTTGCTGCCGTTCAGCGGAAGGACGAGCGTCCCCCTTAGAACATTTTCCCCTCCGGCATTCGAGAAAGGCTTCATCAAGACAACATTCGTGCCCCAGCGTTTAAATTCAATTTGCGGAAGCAAGCCTTTCTCTCTATCGGCCTCTCCTTTGAGCATAGTCAGCCAATCCGCATAAGGCATTCCGATCATTTGGCGGTTAATTTCATAAAAAGTATTACTGTCCACATAAGTCTCATCCGTCAGCACTTTGTCCAAACGGCTGGAATACAGATAAATCCCGGTTACAAAGTCATTGGTCGATTTATATTTGCTTAGCTCCTGGCGGGCCTTATAGATTTGAAAAGACTGCGTTCTCTCATCCGGGAGCGTTAAATTCAGGTATTTGTTCACATCATTATGGATGGACAATTGCATCGCCATTTTCTCAGCCTGGTTCATTTCACTGTCGACAGTATTCTGCATTTGCTTCAGCATCGCATGGCCTGCCCGTTCAATCTCGTATTCGACGATCTGCTTCGTCTGAAGATATATGATAGCGCTAACAATAAGCGGAATTAGCATAATCACAGCATAGGAGACCATCCATTTATAGGCCACACTTTTGCTGAACATCAACTTCTTTTGTTGCTTCATATTCTGCACTCCCTTAAGGTGACTTCGCCTCTACCTTTGCTAGAATACAACTATAAGATATAAATCGCCTGAAGGGCAATCTACAATATGAACCGGATTGATCGTTTGAAAAAAAACCTCTTTATCCGCAAGCGGATCAGGGAGTAGTCTGGCACTCCCCGCCCTTTTGCTTCCAAAGAGGTTCGGGTAATTACACTACACGGAATACCGGCTGATCTTTCACGAAATGTACCGGCACATCCGGAAACTCTGCTGACAGCTGCTCTGCCAGATATTTCATACCGGGCGCCTCGCTCTCCGCGTGACCCAGCATAATCAATACCTTGTCCCGCCCCTGACGGGCAGCGTCTCTTATATACTCCGGCGTCTCCCATTCCGGTCCTTCCCCGGCGATGATCAAATCCAGAGATTCTTGATCAAATAATGGGATAACCGAGGAGCCGCCCCCCCGATAGCCGACCAGAATACCCACTTTCACACATGAAGTAGACCGATTGCCCGCAACACGCACATAAGGAATTTGCAGCTGCTTTTTCAAATATTCCGCAACTTCTTCAGCCTTCATAGCCGGGATGGTCAAAATAGACACAGACGGCCGGTGCTCGGTAACATATGTCTGCCAACCCAGCTCCCGGATAAGCCCTTCCACGATCCCGTCCGGTGTATATCGGTGCAGGTAATCATGAAACCGGTAAATCCCGAGGTTTGAACAGGCGATAAGCTCGGCTTTTTGTTGATAGACAGGGTCCTGCTCCAGTTCGTGTGCGTGAGGCTGGTGGCTGTAAAATACGCCTTCGTGCGTGATGATCAGGTTCGCTCCCAGCGCAATTGCCTGTTCAATGACAGACTGTGAGGCGGAAAAGGCCGTAACGATTCCCTGCACGCCAGTCTCCGGGTCTCCCGGCTCCAGCTTGTCTACGGTCTGTTCAAGCCTGGTGATTCCTTTGGTTAAGTGATCGATGATGTGTCCGAAGGTAAGTGTCATATTCCCTCCTGTATAAGTTGAACTTGAAATAATAAGTATAGGTAAGCAGGTCTATGAAGATGCTGGGTCTGAACGCGAAAGTACAATCATGCAGCAAATGCTCTATTGTGATCCACCCAGGACATCTGTGGCATCGCCCGAACCATGCTGGCTTCGGAAGCTAATACTGAAAATCGGAGCTGCATACGCCAACCGCCAGATCGCTTACTTCATCCTTAATGGGGGCTTACCGTCTACTGTGGCCCGAGTATCAGTATCCAAGTCCCTGTTCCCCTCTCAGTAAATGGTGCGTTGGCCGGTATCCTCAATACCGCTCTTACGGTAGAAATACGTATTGATCTGGTCACGCCATTCCTTGGCATGATTGACCTGTCCCTTCAGACGTTCCTCCACTTGCGAGTACAAATCCTCCCGGATGTTCCCCTTCAGGCTGCACCAGGAAGCCAGCAGCTCTGCCGCACGTTCCGCCCCTTCGAAGTGGGTATCATAGATATGCTGAATCACGGTTTTGCCGGAATGCAGCACATGGGTATACGGAACATGGTGGAAGAACAGCAGCAATTCGTCCGGGCATGTCTCCAGAGAATCATAACGTTCGCTATTCAAGCCTATATATTGGGCGCTGTAGCCCGTTCCGGTCCTCACGGTACGGTCTACACCGATCCCTTGGTGGTCCGCATAATGATAGGTGCCCCACTGCGAATATTCATAGCCGTCCACATTCGGCCCGTAATGATGTTCGGGATTAATCATCCAGCCTACGCCAAGCGGTGCCGTATAGGATTCATAGATCTCCCACGAATCCAGCAATATCCGGCTGACCACACTTGAAACGGCCGGATCTGTACCGAAGGTCAGGGAGATCCATTCACTGGCGATTTCCTCAGCCGTCAGCTCCGGATTCCAGGCCAGACGGCCGTATCCGTACAGATTCGCCTGAGCCAACAGGTGACCGGTCCAATTCCGGTCATTGCCTACATTGGACACCGCCGCAATCCCGCTATGACGGTTGCCCCACAGGGATCCGTCCACGATATGCTTCACCGGAGACGCTGCTCCTTGGGCATAGGTGTTGAATTCCAGGACCTCTTTCCACTGTGGAACCAGATAACAGACATGGCGCTGCTGTCCTGTATATTCCTGGGCAATCTGAAATTCGATGACCTGGTTTGTCCGCTCAAGTGCTCCAAACAATGGGGATACCGGCTCTCTGACCTGAAAATCCATCGGACCGTTCTTGATCTGCAGAATGACGTTATCCTTAAATTTGCCGTCAAGTGGTTTGAAATGGTCATAGGCCGCTCTGGCCCGGTCCGTCTTGCGGTCACGCCAGTCCTGCTTGCAGTTGTATACGAAGCAGCGCCAGATGACAATTCCGCCGAACGGTTCCAGCGCTTCAGCCAGCATGTTGGCGCCATCGGCATGGTCCCGGCCATAGGTGAACGGCCCCGGACGGTTTTCGGAATCGGCCTTCACCACAAATCCGCCAAAATCGGGAATCGCCGCGTACACCCCGGCTACTGTCTCCTGCCACCACTTGCGTACTCCAGGGTCCAGCGGATCAGCGGTGTCCACTTCCCCTTCATGCATCGGACCAGCAAAGTTCACGCTCAGGAACAGCTTGATGCCATATACTCTGAACTGATCAGCAATGCTTACAACCTCGGGCAGATACTTGGAGATAAACAGCGTTTCAAGCGCATGGACATTCACATTGTTGATGGCAATAGCATTGATTCCTGCAGAGGACATCAGCCGCGCATAATCACGGATTCGCTCCACATCGTTTGTAAAACGGTTGTTATCATAAAAAAAGGATCTTCCCGCATATCCCCGCTCCACGCTTCCGTCAAAATTATCCCAATGATTGATCATCCGCAGCCCATTTACCGGGTTAATAACTTCGTCCAGCCCTTCGATTTCCTCCAGGTTGCCGATCAGCCGCAGCAGATGAAATACTCCGTAGAGTACACCTGCCGGTGATGCGGCTCCAATGGCAATACAACCCTTTTCTTCGCTGGTGCGGATTGCAAAACCCTCAGGGCCCACCCTACGGATCGTTTCCTCCCCGAACATACTGCCAATCAGCGGATTCCCGCCCTGGAAAGTGCCGAGTACTACAGATAAACCCGTTGGAGCCTGTTCTCTCACTTTCACTGCCTGTATACCAAGCATGGATTCAATGCCTCTTTGCCATTCCCGGAGGGCAGCCTGAACCGTATCGTTCTCTTCAGTTGCCTGTACCGCCCCGCACCATTTCACATATTGATCCTGTAGACGCCCGGACGGCAAAGATGGATAACTCAACCAGGCATTGTAACCACCGTCAGCAATCATGCTGTTGATAGCCTTGGAATGATTCATACAAAGGGATTCTCCTTGATCTTGGTCAGCGACCGGCTGCCTGTGCCTTCAAGCAGCCACAGAATGGCCGTAACACCCCGCGGATAATATTTGCTGCCGCCGATAAGGCCGGAGAGAATCTGATCACTCCAGCACCAGTAAGACAGCTCCGGATGGAGCAGCCAGCGGACATGTGCCGCATCTGCTGCAATTCCGCGGACGTCCCAAGGCACATTCAGAATCTCGCGGGCGATGAACTGGGACAGATAGATTTTACTGAGCCAGGAATTATTGCTGGTCGAAGACAGCTTCCAGCCGCCATCCTCGAAAAGACAGACTCCCGGAACAAGTACGTTGTTCAAGTGAGTGTTCAGCGCATTCAGATAGCTTGCAAACCGGCCATTCCGGTCAAGCGCTTCTTCACAGCCTGTGAACAGCGGGAACACCAGTCCTTCGATCGCCGGAATAATACAGGACTCGTTGTCCTCATTGATGATGGCTGGAATGTACCCCTCACTGTTCAGCTTGGAAGCTATGGAACCAGCGCATTTGTCCGCCTGCTGTCCGGCAGACGCTGACAGTTCAGCCCATCCTTCTTGCTTGAAAAATTTCTCCAGGGCCACATAAGCCGCCCAGCACTTGCCTGCCATATAAATATTATTGCGGGATTGTCCCAGCGAGGTATCCAGACTGTCGTAAGTAGTAATTTCAGCCCCGCCCTGTGTGCGGTTGCTGTCCAGACCCATTAGGCCATTGCGCAAATGACTCTCAGGATGGTCACGGTTCAGCATGCTCTCGAAGCAGGCACGAAGCGTCGGCAGCATATTGCCGATGAATTCGCGGTCCTGGGTCTGTTCGATATAGACCAGAGCCGAGCACAGCCAGTTAACCAGCTCTTCATGGCTCATATACGAGAAGCAGTCATCCAGCCCTGCCATCTCATAAGCAGAATACTGCGGCCGCGAGAATACGTTGGCTACGCCGACATCGTGGGTAAATGTGATGCCTCCCGGATATTCCTCGGTTCCGCCAGGGAAGACAATCTTATCCTCATAGCTGTAGCGCTCCACGAACAATTCCAGTTCATTTCTGACCGTCCAGGGATTCATAACCAGTTCAAAAAACAGCTGATCCGCCGTCAGATCCAGTGTGTTCATCATCCGGTATTCGCCTTCGTTCACGATCCAAATGGGCTTCCCGTCTGCTTCCAGCAGCTGGGTGCTGCCATAATAGCTGTGAATCGCATGCGAGAGCATGAAGGACTGGTCTTCGGTAAGCCGGGCAGAACCGATCCAGTCATTGCCGGATTCACAGGAATCGATCAACTCGTCAAAATGCTCCAGTGCGTACCCTGCAACAGCTTCAATATTTCTAAAATAACGGGTATACGCATAGCTGGCATCTATTCCTGTTGTAACCAGCCCGCCCCGGTAAAAGCAGATAGCAAAGCGGTACGTCCGCTTCTCACCCGCAGGAACCTCCATCATAACCGCACCGGTTCCACCGAGCCCAAACGCAAGGTTATGCTCCAGCTTGGCTTCAAGTATTTTCTCCATGGTGAACCCGAGGGCAGTCTGCACCCCTGTATCCTTACAGGCAATGGCTGTCAACCGGCCTTGTCCGATGCCTTCGAATTCCCCGCCGCTGGTGTCACTGAGCCTGCGCATGGAGTTATAGGGATCGCTGCCTTCGTAACCGAAGAATCCTTTTCTCGCAAAGGTTCCCTGGGTATTATCCAGTGTCAGTTCAGCGAAAACGGCCGGAAGAATGGCTGCTTTCAGTTCCTCCTCATCTGCGGAAGCCGGATCCGGAACGGAGCGAACAGGCGAGTAGATGGTAAAAGTCAGATCCCCCGCCTTCCAGGTGTCTGATGCGGAACGCAGAGATCGGGTAATCGCCTGGTCTTCAAACGCTTTCAAAACAATCCGGGACGGCTGATACCAGCCGCTAGGCTTATCCTTGTCATGTCCTCCCGGCGGAGCAGGGAACACCTCCTGCAATTCCTTGGCGGTTTCGTCGGCCTTTTCGATATCATATCTGGCCCCTGCATCCTCCACATGCTCGAAAAAGGGCAGGACTTCATAGGTTTCACCATCTCCGGACTGGAATCCAACATACACATTCTGGTCAGCCGGCTTACCCAGCTCCAGTCCAAGTCCCCCATTCTTCCCCTTGAATCCCAAAGTGAAACTCGCAAAGGCTCCAATCGGTGAGTGCTGAACATTATAGAATACATTAGTTTTCGTCATAAAGACTCCTTTCTGGATCTTCAGTTTCATGTCTGCTTGCTTCATTGTATAGGTTCATCCTAACATGCCCCTCCGGGGTGAGAACATTGTCAAATCAAGCAAATATTTACCCAAATCAAGCTGGAGTCCTGCTATACTAATAGATACACTTTTGTTCACATATATAGTTTTGAAAGGAGAGGCTCCATGGTTTCAGCCTTTATTCCGCCTGTACTCGGGCACAGCATCAGCGAAACGATCATACCCGATGTGAAGACAACACTGAATTTATTCGGAATGCACCTGCGGAAGGTGCACGGCGAGTGGGCTTATCCCGTTCATGCGCATCCGCAATACGAATTTAATTATGTACTCGAAGGAGAACAGCTGCTTGTCGTCAATAATCATAGCTATATACAGAAGGCCGGGGATCTGGTCTTGTTGAGACCGGGCGATTCCCACTCTAGCAAAAGCGGCAATGGCAAACCCTTTACTTATTTCTGTATTCATTTTGATATCGACGACAAGATTCTGATCTCACTGTTAAGCCGGCTTGACCATGTTCTTTTCGAAGCTGGAAGTACCATCGCCCATAAATTAGGTCCCGTCTTCACCAGGCTGGTAGAGATCTCAGGTACCATCTCCGGAGATATCACGATGTCCCAGCGGATGAGGCTGCAGTCTGCGGTGTTTGACCTGTTCGGCCAGCTGTGGGAGGCCTTCTCCATCGAGGCCAATTTACCCGCTTCGGGCACTTATGAGAAGGTGGAGCTTGCCCATCAGATCCGCAGCCGCCTGCAGGGACTGGTCTATCAGCAATTTCAACTGGAGCTGCCTTACGACAGCCATTACGGTATAGATGATATTGCTGCAGAGCTGGGGATCAGCGCCTCTCACTGCTACCGTGTATTCCGGCAGGTGTTCGGGGTGTCGCCCAGAGAATTTCTGTCCGAACAAATGCTTCACGAGGCCAAGGTGCTCCTTGATGATTCAAGCTTGTCCGTGAGCCAAATCTCAGGCCTGCTGGGTTACCGCGATATTGCCCACTTCAGCCGCCAGTTCAAACGCTGGTACGGCAAATCACCGCGGGAGTACAGGGAAGAGTAAATAACAGCGGTAAAATAACGGCTGGCGGGAAGGATACTTATACTTAATCCCTGGAAATCTCCTTGTACTCGAAATAATCAAAATCCGCAGCTTGAAAGGTTCCGCTGAGGTCTTGAACGCACATTCCGATAAAAGTTCCCGTAAACCTGATATACGCCGGGAAATCATCGGACAAATGACATATATCCAGGCTTGGGCCGATCTTCTCCCAGCTTGTATTGCCTGCACTGTAATAAAACTGAGCGGACTCCCGTAGGATGATTACCTTCAGCCGGCAGCTTGTTCCAGGCAGCAAAGGAATCTGCGCACACACCGAATCATCGAAAACGCCGTCCATGGATCGGACGATGCCCAGACACTTGCCCAGTTCCTCATCATGGGTAATCCGCAGATACACGTAATCCTTCGTATCATAATAGATGATCAGACCGGCCATCTGCTGGAAATGCTCCGGCTCGAATTCCATCCCGGTTTCAGCACTGCAGCAAAAAGCCTGCTGGCGCATGGCAACCAGACTCTGGCGGTGCAGGGAGCTCATGGACTCTCTTCCCAACAAGCGCAGAAACCCTGGCCGTTCCCTGAGCGAGAGCCAGGATTCATCGGCAGGAACACGCAAGGTGCTCCAGCGGACATCCAGCACCGGCTTGTCAAAATCATCTCTCTCCGCAGGTGACGGAAAGGGCTGAGCGGGAATATCCGGGCCTTCCACTGTAAGGGAGGGCTGGTTCGTTCCATCCGCAAGGGCCAGCCATTCATCTTCTGTGAAGATACAGCGCTGAATCGCTGTCTCCCGGCCCAAATTGCAGTACTTCTCCTTGACCGGACGGCCGCACAAGTGAACCATATACCACTCATCTGTATGCGTATGGACCAGACAGGCATGCCCTGCCTTTTGAAGCTCCAGGTCCCTGTTGCCTGCTGAAGTCAGCACCGGATTGCGGGGACTGGTTTCATAGGGTCCTTCCATATTCCGTGACCGGGCAACTGTGACAGCATGGTTATACTGAGTGCCCCCCTCAGCCGTAATCAGGTAATACCAGCCGTCTTTCCGGTACAAATGCGGGCCTTCCGTCAACCCGAGCTCTGTACCCTTATAGATAGGAATTACCGGCCCGATCAGCCGATTCAGCACTGTCGAATACTCCTGTAAAACAATTCCGGCAAAGCTGTTCTTGTGCTTCCGGTGATCCCACAGCATATTGACCAGCCATTTACGCCCGTCCGTATCATGGAACAGGGACGGATCAAAGCCGCTGCTGTTCAGATAGACCGGCTCAGACCAGGGACCTTCGATATCCGGGGCGGTAACCAGATAATTGGGAGTATCCTTGAAGGCTCCCTGTCTGCTCTTGACGTCGGTATATATCAAGTAAAAGATTCCATTGTCGTAGCTAAGACACGGTGCCCATACTCCCCCAGAGTCCAAGTCTCCTTCCATATCCAGCTGCGATTTGCGGGTCAGCGCATGCGTGAGCACCCGCCAATTCACCAGATCACGGGAATGGTGAATACGCACACCGGGAAACCATTCAAATGTAGATGTGGCAATATAATAATCCTCCCCGGCTCTGCAGATAGACGGGTCCGGATGAAATCCGGGAAGAATCGGATTCTGAATCAGATTTCTGTTCATCATTTCCACCCCAATGCCTGCCGGCCTGCTTCGAGGGCGGCAATAATTTTATCGGTATCATACACACAGCCTTGCCAGGTTCCGCCACTGGCGGCCTGCAGTGCTGCCCACAGTCTGGTATCATCCGGCAACCCCGGATCGACAGCAAGGTACGGATGGGCGGTCCGGGAAGCCAGAATCTCCGCTCCTTCTTCCGGTGAGCCCGGCTTTTCGCCATCTCCTACTAGATTCACACTTCCTTCAAGCTTGATTGTATCGATTATGACCTCTACCCAGTCGCCATCCCGAAGTCTGCCAAGCGGTCCTCCCGCCAGCGCTTCCGGACCGATATGTCCGATGCATGCCCCCGTGGACACACCGGAAAAACGGGCGTCGGTGATCAGTGTAACGTGTTTGCCAAAGGGCAAGTGCTTCAGTGCGGATGTCAATTGGTAGGTCTCCTCCATTCCGGTTCCACTGGGACCGCGGCCAATGACGGCAAGAATATCCCCTGCGTGGATGAGTCCGTCCTTGATGCTCTTAATCGCGTCCTTTTCCGCAGTAAAGACCTTTACTCTCCCCACATGCCTGTATACGCCTTCACTGTTCAGAACCAAGGGATCAATAGCTGCAGATTTGATGACCGAGCCTTCTGGAGCCAGATTGCCTGTCGGAAAAGTCATTGTGGAGGCAAGTCCCTGCCGTGCAGCCTCCTGGGGACTCATAATAACAGTATCCGGATCAATGCCATCCGCCTCTCTCAAACGGCTTCGCATATCCTGGCGTCTCTGCGAGGTTTCCCACCAGTCCAGATTTTCTCCAAGCGTCCTTCCTGTAACCGTCCGAACCGAATCGTCAATCAGTCCCAGCCGGCGCAGATGGAGCATCACCTCAGGAACGCCTCCCGCGAGAAACACGCGGATCGTCGGATGCGGAACAGGTCCGTTCGGCAGCACACTGACCAGGCGCGGGGTCTTTCGGTTGACTTCATTCCAATCTTCAACGCTTGGAACGCGCAGCCCGGCGGCATGGGCGATGGCAGGCAAATGGAGCAGCAGATTGGTTGACCCTCCAAACGCCGCATGAACCACCATGGCATTGCTGATCGCCTGGTCTGTCAGAATATCCTTCATGACCATACCGCTATGCTCCATATGCAAAAGCGCACGGGCAGACTGGCGCCCCATATTCTTCCACACAGGCTGCCCCGAGGGGGCCAGCGCAGAATGTGGAACCGACATGCCGAGCGCCTCGGCAATTACCTGGGCCGTCGCGGCAGTCCCCAGAAACTGGCATCCGCCGCCGGGTGTTGCGCAGGCTCTGCATCCGAGGTCCGCCGCCTCTTCCAGGGACAGCTCTCCATTGCTGAATCTGGCTCCGATGCTTTGTACTTTACCGGCATCCTCCCCCTGAACAGGAGGCAAAGAGACTCCCCCGGGTACAATTATTCCGGGAAGATCACGCATACCTGCCAGCGCAAGCATCATCGCAGGCAGCCCTTTATCGCAGGTAGCTACCCCCAGTACCCCTTTTCGTGTAGGCAAAGAACGGATTAACCGGCGCAGGACCATCGCAGCATCGTTCCGGTACGGCAGGGAATCGAACATGCCCGACGTTCCCTGGGAACGGCCGTCGCAGGGATCGCTGACATAGCCCGCAAACGGAATCCCCTGATGTGCAGTAATCTCATGTGCGACTTCCTCCATCATCAGGCCAATTTCCCAGTGCCCGGTATGGTAGCCAAGAGCCAGTGGACTGCCATCCTCGCGCCGAATTCCCCCCATCGTGCCCAGGATGAGATATTGAGGCCGATTCAAGTGGAGCGGATTCCAGCCCATGCCCGAATTCTGGGTCATTCCGAATATTTCACCACTGGGGGCACTTCGCAGCATTTCACCCGTTATAGGGAGTCTGCCTGCCGGCCCTGCCGCAGCTGTATGTACAGGTGCTGTCTGTTCCGGTGCCTCACGCATGATCTGTTCCATGCTTATTTCCATTCTGAACCCTTCTTTCTTCTTGTTTGGATGTCCGGCATTAAGATAAAGACAACTTCTTTGCCAAAAGGATAACCGCTTCAGTGACAGCTTCCTGTTTATCGGCATAAGCATGTCGCAGCATGGAGGCGCTTACTGCTGCTGCCGCATTCCCGGAAGCATCAAGGATAGGCGCAGCTACACAGCAGATCCCTTGAATAATCTCTTCCTGATCTACGGAATATCCGCTGTTGCGGATTTCGGCCAATTCCCCCGTAAATTCATTCCAGTCTGTCAGGGTCTGTGGCGTGACCTGAGATAAGATCTTATCGGGGTACCGCTTGTCTAACTCATCCGGCGGCAGCAGCGCAAGCATCATCTTCCCCATTGCTGTCGCATGAGCGGGGAACCTCATCCCCGGGCTAGACTCCAGCTTCACCAGGGATGGCCCTTCCTGCTTGGCCAGATAGATAATCTCACTCCGGTCCAGTACTGACAGCTGAAAGGTTTCGCCAACAGCCTTAACACTCTCTGAGGAAGCCTTCAGAAAATGCTCCACCAGGTTGTAATTCTGCTTATGCGACTCATTGAACACTGTATTGAGATACGCGACACCTTCCCCGAGCGCATAGGCTTCCTTCTCATCCCGTTTCACCCATTTCAGAACTTCCATCGTCCGCAGCAAGGAAAACATCGAGCTTTTGTTGATGCCCGTTGCATCGCACAGATCGGTCATTTTACATTCCCCCGGCTTCAGGGAAATCGCATTCAGAATCAAATCGGCCCGTTCCAAAGCAGGAACCCAATATTTACGCTCCAACCTTCAATCCCCTCTCTATAAAACAACAATTGATAAACCCCATCAGGTTCAATATAATAACCTTGTGTTTATAGTATCAAACTTGGAGGCGGAATAAAATGAATATTATTCATGCAAATGCAGGCATTATCCCCCCTGTTCCCACCATATTGAATGAAATGCAGAAATTTGACCGTACTGGAATGCAGCTTTTGATTGACAGCTTGATCGACAAAGGTGTTCATGGCTTGTTCTTCCTGGGAACCGCCGGGGAGTTCAACCAATTTGATGCGGGGGAACGGGAGGAGATTGCGGAGTTTTGCATTAACTATACGGCAGGCCGCCTCCCGGTCTGGATTGGAACAGGCAGCAATACGACCTCCGAAGCCATCCGCCTCACCCGGCATGCTGACCGCAGCGGGGCTACCGGCGTTGTCGTTATCAATCCTTACTACTGCAAGCTAAGCGGGCAAAGTTTGTTTACACATTATGCCTCTATTGCCGAAGCCTCCGGGCTGCCTCTGATGCTGTACAATTTCCCGGCCCTTACCGGCCAGGATTTGAGTCCTGCCTTTGTCAGCCGGCTTGCGGCCCAATATTCCCACGTGGTTGGCATCAAGGAAACGGTGGACCAGCTAAGCCATATCCGGCAGATGATTCTGCAGGTTAAGGAAGTGAATCCGGCATTTGCTGTATTCTGCGGCTTTGATGAATATTTGCTGCCCACCCTTGCAGCAGGCGGAGCCGGGGCGATTGCAGCCAGTGCCAATTTTGCTCCGCAGCTTATGCTGGGCTTATATAAGAGCTTTCAGAATAATGATTTGTCAGCGGTGCTTGAATACCACCGGAGAGTGATTCAGATTCCACCGCTGTATACGCTGGATGATCCATTTATCCCGTCAATCAAAGAAGCAGTGCGTCTCTCGGGTGTTCCGGTTCCTGTCTTCAGCCATGCCCCGGCAACCCCATGGAACGAAGAGAAAGAACGGCAATTGAAACAAATCTTCAGCAACGCTGGGATTCCTTGGGGCTGATAGGATAGGGATTTTTAAGAGGAACCAACCGCCGGCGCTTCAACAACGGTATTTCTGCCGTTGTTGCGTTGTATACTGACCGCCGGCGCTTCAACAACGGTATTTCTGTCGTTGTTGCGGTCTATACTGACCGCCGGCGCTTCAACAACGGCATTTCTGCCGTTGTTGCGGTGTATACTGACCGCCGGCGCTTCAACAACGGCATTTCTACCGTTGTTGCGGTCTATACTGACCGCCGGCGCTTCAACAACGGCATTTCTGCCGTTGTTGCGGTGTATACTGATCGCCGGCGCTGCAACAACGGTATTTCTGCCGTTGTTGCAGCGCTGTGCGCATTTCGCCCGACTCCTCTGTGGGCACTTTGCGTGGTTTACTCACGATAAATCTATGATGATACGGACAGGAGATCCGATATTGGGGCGGATCAGCAGATCAACCGGAGAAGGTGATTTTTCGCAAAATAACATCTTCTCTGTCCGCTTCATTCTGCAGACAGGCCCGATTCCTCTTGCAACGCCTACAACTTATCCTCTGGAACCTCCAACTCATCCCCGAATTTTTGTCATGGCATAGTTTTCTCGTAAAGAAATAAAAAGAAAGATGAGGCAGACCGTTAAAATGGCCCACCTCATCTTTGGGAATTATAAAAGAACCCGCCCCGCAGCAACCCCACGATCAAACTCAGGTAGTCACCCGCTTGACCAGACTGAACTGCAGCTCCTGCTGCACGGACTCTGATTGGTTCAGCTTCCCAAGCAGCAGATAGAAAGCGTTCTGCGCCTGGGCGGCAATCGGGTTGTCAATAGAGGTAATCCCCAGCGTATGCGCGAGCTCCGTATTGTCAAAGCCGACAATCGCCAAGTCCTCCGGGACCCTGATCCGCTGCCTGCGTGCTTCATTCAACAGACCGGCCGCCACCAGATCGTTGGCGCACAGCACAGCATCCGGACGTTCTCCCCCGCCAAGCAGCAATTCCCGGACCACCCGCTCCCCATCGCGGATCGAATAGATGCCGGTAAGCGACCATTCGTGCCGTATAGGAAGATGGTGCTTGTTCATCATCTCCTCATACGCCTCCAGCCGGCTGAGCGTATTCATACTGCTAGGCCGGCCAAGCGCATTAGCAATACGGGTGCACCCTTGTTCAATGACATGCTCCACACCCAGCTTGTACCCGTCATATTGGTTCATGGCGACCGAGAAAATCTCCGGAAGCTCCATCCGCTGCCAGGAGACAATCGGGCCGTATTTGCAATAAGAGCCTAACAGGGCATGATCGTTGACACAGGTGATAATGACCAGCGCATCCACTCTTTTTCTCCGCAGATCCTCAAAGGCCTTCAGTTCTTGCTTCGCATCTCCGCCCGAGGTATAGACAATGGTCTGATACCCGTTCTGGCTCGCCGTCTCCACAAAGCTGTTCAGAAAAGGCAGCATGACTTCGTTGATCCCCTCCGCACACATGCCGATCTGCAGGGTTCGCCCTTTCGACAAGGAGATGGCATTGCCGTTTGGAACGTAATCCAGCTGCTTCATAATGGCCAGAATGGTATCCCTTGTCTCCGGACTGACATGAGGGGAGTTATTCAGAACCCTGGAGACTGTTGCTTTGGAGAAGCCTGCCAGCTTCGCAATTTGATCCAGATTCGACATGATCTATCTCCTTACACCCATAATCTATTCAAAATAACACTTGACATGTAACGCGTTACAACGGTTAGCATTCAACCTGAAGGAAACAATATTAGCTTACCATAAATCATCCAATACCCTATCAAAGGCGGGATCTCAAATGAGTGTACAATTTCCGGACGGATTTCTGTGGGGCGGCTCCGTAGCCGCGAACCAGTGTGAAGGTGCGTATCAAGAAGACGGCAAAGGCTGGTCCACCCAGGATGTGGCTCCGCAAGGCATCAAAGGACCGGTTACGAAGGTGCCGACCGAAGATAACTTGAAGCTCACCGGCATAGATTTCTACCACCGGTATAAGGAAGACATCCGGCTTTTTGCCGAAATGGGCTTCAAGGTGTTCCGCACCTCCATTGCCTGGTCACGGATCTTTCCGAATGGTGATGAAACCGAGCCGAATGAACAGGGGCTGCAATTCTATGACGACCTGTTCGACGAACTCCATAAATACGGCATCGAACCGCTGGTCACCCTCTCCCATTATGAAACACCGCTGCATCTGTCCAAGCAATATGACGGCTGGGTCAACCGCAAGCTGGTAGGATTTTATGAGCGTTATGCAAGAACCGTGTTCACCCGTTACAAGGATAAAGTGAAGTATTGGCTGACCTTCAACGAGATCAACTCGATTCTGGAAGAGCCGTTCATGAGCGGCGGGATCTATACCCCGAAGAAGGAGCTTAGCAAGCAGGACCTCTACCAGGCTATTCATCACGAATTCGTTGCCAGTGCCCTGGCGGTAAAGATTGGTCATGAGATTAATCCAGAGGCCAAAATCGGCTGTATGGTGCTTAGTATGCCGACCTATCCGCTTACACCGAATCCGGATGATGTGATTGCTGTTATGGAAGCCGAGCACAAGAACTATTTCTTTGCCGATGTACATGCACGGGGCATCTATCCAGGCTATATGAGACGTTTCTTCAGAGAAAATGGCATTGCAATTCATATGGAGCCGGGAGATGCCGATATTCTGAAGCACACGGTGGATTTCATCTCCTTCAGCTATTACGTGAGCCTCTGCGAAACCGCGGATAGCAGCAAACGGGCGGAATTGGAAGGCAATCTGTTCAGCGGTGTGGCCAATCCATATCTGAAGGCCAGTGAATGGGGCTGGCAGATTGATCCGCAGGGTCTGCGCTATGTCATGAATATGTTCCATGACCGGTATCAAAAGCCGTTGTTTGTTGTAGAGAATGGACTGGGCGCCGTGGACAAGCTGGTTACGGGTGAAGATGGCGTACCTACGGTCGAGGATGATTACCGGATTCAATATTTGAACGATCACCTGGTTCAGGTAGGTGAAGCCATTGAAGATGGCATTGAAGTCATGGGATATACATCGTGGGGCTGCATTGACCTGGTCAGTGCTTCTACTGCCCAGATGAGCAAGCGATACGGGTTCATATATGTTGACCGTCACGATGATGGCTCAGGCACCCTGGAGCGATACCGCAAGAAATCCTTCCACTGGTATAAGGAGGTCATCGCCACAAATGGTCAAAGCCTAAAGCGCAGCAACTAAGCAGTATACAGAAATTTTAGAAACAGGACAACGGGAAAAGATAACCGTTGTCCTGTTTTTTTACATAAAGATCATAACTGAGGACAATAAAAACATAAATGGTTACATATATTGGGATTGCAATTCACGTTATACTTTCGTGTAAGCGTTATCAACTATAAAGGTGGAGGTGTTATTTTCTTGTATGCCCGTATCATTACCCTGATGAACAATCTGCGGCTCAGAACCAAGCTATTCTTATCCTTTGGCTGTGTCGCGCTGGTTCCGGTATTGATTGTGGGGGTGTTCCTGACAAGTGAGCTGCGGAATATGGCGATGGGCAATGCCCTGAAACAGATTACAGCCAATGTAGACCGGGTGAAGAAACGGACCGGTGAAATGCTGAATGTCCCCCTCGACATCGCTTACCGTCTGTCCAATGACAGCCGCTTGGAGGAGGCCGCTAACCACCGGTACGTGTCGGTATACGATGTGGTGCAAGCCTACTGGAACTACCCCGATTTTCGTGAATTCGTCCGGCTGTACCGTGAAATCTCCAGTATCCGCCTGTATATCGACAACCCGACGGTTCTGGACAACTGGGAGTTTCTGCAGGCGGATGAGCAGGTCACACAGGAGCCCTGGTACCAAATCGCGATGGCCCAGAAGGGGCTCGTCTGCTGGAACTATATTCTCGACACCCGTGACGGCCAAAATTATCTCAGCCTGATCCGCAAGGTTGATTTTTTTAAGCAGCGGACCTCCGGGGTTCTGGTTGTGAACGTAAATACGGACAAACTTAACAGCATCCTGAACCAGGAATCTTTTGAAACCCTCATTGTAGATGAGAACGATCATATTGTAGCTTCCAACCGCACAGATACCCTCGGCAAAACACTGAGTGATATTGACTTCAAGGCCGTATCCGCTGCCGGACAAGGGCCCTATGATGTATCGATTGACGGCAAGCCTTTCAAAATGCTGATTGATGACTGGCAGCCCGGAGGAAGCCTGAACAGCCTGCGGATCATCTCGATCTTCTCCGTGGAAAGTATTGTCGGGGAGCCCAACCGGATTATTTCTCTGGCTTCTTCGGTGATTATCTCCGCACTAATTATGGCCGTTCTGCTGATCTATTATTTCTCGCGGCTGCTCACGGGACGGATGCTGCATCTAAGCAAGCATATTTCCAAAGTCGGGTCCGGCAATCTGGGGGCCACCCTTGTCATTGACGGTAAAGATGAAATCGGCCAGCTTGCCAGACAGTTCAATCATATGGTGCGGAACATTAACGACCTGATGCATGAGGTTCAGGAATCCAACCGGCAAAGAAATGCCACCCTGCTGAAGCAGAACGAGATCAAATTCAAAATGATGGCCAGCCAGATCAACCCCCATTTTCTGTTCAATGCCCTGGAATCCATCCGGATGAAGGCTCATGTCAGGGGACAGGCTGATATTTCGCAGGTTGTGCGGCTGCTGGGGAAAATGATGCGCAAGAATCTGGAGGTCGGCAACGGGATGATCAGCCTGCAAAGCGAGCTGGAAACCGTGAGCTGCTATCTGGTTATCCAGAAATTCCGCTATGATGACAGGCTCGCTTATGAGCTTCACGTAGATCCCAACGCAAACCTTGTGCAGATTCCCCCGCTTATTATTCAGCCGCTGGTGGAGAACTGCGTAGTCCACGGGCTGGAAGATCAGATCGACGGCGGCATGGTCCGGGTGGATATCCGTATTGAAGACGGGCAGCTCAAAGTCCAGGTCTCCGACAATGGAACCGGCATTTCCAAAGAGCGGATGCAAGAAATCCGGGAGATGCTGGAGGACAAGGATGACTATGAAACCAATAATATCGGGATGCGCAATATTCATTTGCGGCTCAAGCTGACCTACGGCCCGGAATACGGGCTGACCCTGGCAAGCCAGAACGGCTTCGGCACGCAGATCAGCTTTGCAATTCCCCTGAGGAGTGATTCCTATGTATAGTGTGCTGATTGTGGATGATGAGCTGGCGATCCGTGAGGGACTTGCGGCACTGCTGGATTGGGAGAGTCTGGGCTATCAGGTCGTTGATACTGCAGCGAACGCCATAGAAGCGAAGCATAAATATGAGCTCTACTCCCCGGATCTGATGATTGTCGATATCCGGATGCCCGGCAGAGACGGCCTGGAGCTTATTCAAGAGCTGAGGGCAGATGACCCGGAGATGCACATTATCATCCTCAGCGGGTATGCGGATTTCAGCTATGCCAAGCGTGCGATGAGTTTCGGGATTGACAATTACCTGCTGAAGCCGGTGGACGAGGATGAACTGCATCGTTATCTGTCCAGTCTGTCCGCAGAGCTTGCTGCACGGGTCTTCCACCGGAAGAAACATGCCGCCGTCAAAATATGGAGCCGGGAAATGCTGGTCCAGTCCCTGCTGATGGAGAACACCCCGCAGGCCTCGTCCTCCATGGATGCATCGGTGCAGGAATCCGGCCTGCTCTGGGATTCCTATCAGGTCGTCCTGATCCGGCTGCTGCTACAGGACCATGCGGACAACGGCCCTTCAACAGCTGTCAAGACGAGGCTTGCGTCCAGCTTCGAAGAACAGGAGTGGGGCATTGTCTTCTCACTGGACTCTTATTTAGGTGTTTTGCTGCAGCCTTCATTTCAGAAGGAGCTTGTGCGCAAACTGATGGTCCAGAATATTCAGGAAGCTGTAACCGCCCAAGGGCTCGATTGTATCATAGCCGCGGGTGATATGGTGGACACGCTGCAGGAAGTCCCCCACTCCCACCAATCAGCGCTGGCCCGGATGAAGGAGCATTTTTTCTACGATGAGCCGGGGATGATCGGACCGGATTCCCTTAAGCTCAAGCAAGGGCTGCCGGTAAGCAGCGAGGAAGTGGAATCCGGCCTCACCGCTGTGATGGAACGGCTGTTTTTTGCCATGGATACCGGGAGCCGGGAGGTCCTATCCTCTCTGATCGGGGAAGCCGGAGAGCTGATGATCGCCGCCGGTTATTCTGAAATGGCAATCAAATCGCGTTATGTTCGCCTGGTCACCTATCTGATCAACAAGCTCTCACTCCATTACAGGGAGCTGGACCAGCTGCATAGCGGAATGGATGAGCAAATTGAGCAAATCTACAAGCACACCTCCCTATCCAGGCTGCAAGCCCATGTCATACATCTTCTGGAGCAGTATGCAGGCGGAATAGACCGTGACGATATGGAAGTCTTAATGAAAAGGATGCTGGATCTGATCCACCGCCATTCCCACGAGAATCTGAAGCTGGATACACTGGCCGAAGTGTTCACTTACAGCAGCGCCTATCTGGGCAAGCTTTTCAAGAACAGCACGGGCCTCTCCTTCAACAGCTATCTGGACAAAGTCCGCATCGAAAAAGCCAAGGAACTGCTGGACCAGGGCTGCAAAATCCATCAGGCGGCAAGCGAAGTCGGCTTCAGCGATGTGGATTATTTCCGGGAAAAGTTCAAGAAGGTTGAGGGCATTTCCCCCTCCGAATATCGCAGAAAAGGCTCCGTATGAATACTTTGTTTTTTCAGAAAGCGCTTACGAAAAAAGCGGATTCCTCCCGGTTTTTTAAATCAAATGTTCGGGTGTTTCCCGGATTCCCCGTAGATTATGATAAGGCCATATCGAAGGAGGGACATAAATGAAAGCGATTACCGCTAAAGTCGAGCCGGTGCCAAAGAAGCCTGCCTCACGTTTTTGGCCAAAGTTCCTGCAGCAGAAATACCTCTATATGATGTCTATTCCGTTTGTACTGTGGGCATTTGTCTTCAACTATCTGCCTTTGTGGGGATGGACGATGGCCTTTCAGAAATACAAGCCGGGCAAATCCTTTTTCGAGCAGAAATGGGTCGGGTTAAAGTACTTCAAAGAGCTGTTCCAGGATGAACAGTTCTTCAATGCACTCCGTAACACACTAGCGATGAGCCTTATGGGTCTGCTGGCCGGATTCATTATTCCCATTATTTTCGCCGTTCTCCTGAACGAGGTGCGGCTGATGTTTCTGAAGCGTTTTGTACAGACAGTCTCCTACCTGCCTCACTTCGTGTCCTGGGTGGTTGCTGCCGGGATTATTACCAAAATGCTCTCTACTGACAACGGTGCGGTGAACGATCTGCTGATGAGTCTGCATCTGATCAGCGAACCCATTCAATTCATGGCCAAAGGCAATCTGTTCTGGGGCATTGTCACCGCTTCTGATGTCTGGAAGGAAACCGGCTGGAACACGATCATCTATCTCGCAGCCATATCCGGCATCGGTCCGGAGCTGTATGAAGCAGCCAGAGTAGATGGTGCAAGCCGGCTGCAGCAAGTGCGGAACATTACACTACCGGGGATCCGGACGACGATTGTGATCCTGCTGATCATTTCCATCGGCCACTTAATCAGTATCGGGTTCGAGAAGCAATTCCTGCTGGGCAACAATCTGGTGCGCGATTATTCCCAGACGCTGGACCTGTACGCACTGAACTACGGGCTTGGGATGGGGCGTTTCTCCTTCGGTACAGCCATCAATATCTTCAACTCTGTGGTGAGTGTGATTCTGCTGTTTGTCGCGAACGGGATTTTCAAAAAAATAACCAAGGAAAGCATCATATAGGAGGCCCTTTATGCTGAATAACAGACTGGCCGCCGCGTCCTGGTCAGACCGCATCTTCGATTTGGTAGTCTATATTGCGATTACTGTGGTGACCATCGCCACGTTATACCCTTTTCTGAATGTGCTGGCGATTTCTTTTAACGACTCTACGGACAGCATCAAAGGCGGGATTACTGTCTTTCCCCGCGTGTTTACCTTCAAGAACTATGAGACGATCTTTGCCTATTCCGGGCTGATGACCGGACTCAAGATTTCTGTTCTGCGTACGATTATCGGGACGATCCTAGGGCTGATCAGTGCCTCCATGCTGGCCTTTACCCTGAGCCGGGTAGACTTTCAAGGCCGCAAATTCGTCTCCACCTTTCTGGCGCTGACGATGTACGTCTCGGGCGGACTCATCCCCTTCTACATTCTGATCAAAAACCTGCATATGATGGGGACCTTCGGCGTATATGTCCTCCCCAGTCTTGTCAGCGCATTCAATGTATTCGTCATCCGTTCCTTCATTGACGGCCTGCCTTACGCCCTGCAGGAATCCGCCAAGCTGGACGGAGCCAATGACTTCACGATTTATTGGAGGGTAATCCTCCCTTTGACCAAGCCTGCGCTGGCAACCATCGCCTTGTTCCTGGCCGTCGGCCAGTGGAATGCCTGGTTCGATACCTATCTCTATAACGGTTCCAAGGAGGGGCTGACCACCCTGCAGTTCGAGCTCATGAAGGTTATCCAGAGTACGACAACCAACGCCGATAACTTCCGCGGCCGCAATATGACCGAGGTGATGGCGCAAATTTCCCCCGAATCCGTCAAAATGGCGATCACGATCGTGGTTACCGTTCCAATCCTGGTCGTCTATCCGTTTCTGCAGCGCTACTTCGTCAAGGGTATGACGCTGGGTTCAGTAAAAAGCTAGTCCGCTTGCGGTATCATCAGGCTTTGCCTGTGTATACAATACATTTTTGACGAGAAAAAGGGAGGGTTTCAATTCATGACAAGAAAGAAAGTGAAACCGTACGTGCTGCTGATGGTCTTGACCTTGCTCCTCAGTGTGCTGGCAGGCTGCAGCGGTTCGAACAATACCAAGAATACTGCAGACAATGCCGAGGCTACCAAGGCTGCTAATGGAGGTACTGCCAGTGCAACTGCAGAGGCTACGGCGAAAGCCGAAGACTTAAGCCCTCTCACACTCTCCTTCTTCGCAGAAGACCCGAATCCGAACTGGAATAATATGAAGGACGATGTCAGTAAACAGATTACAGAAAAAACAGGCGTTACGCTTGATGCGGAATTTGCCGTAGGAGACCCGCAGCAAAAGATCGCCCTGATCGCAGCCGGCGGTGAATATCCCGACATCATCTCCGCCAAAGGCGACATTGGCAAGCTGGTCGATGCCGGAGCGGTGATCGATCTGACCGAACTCATCGATAAATATGCGCCCAATATCAAGCGTGTGCTCGGCGATAACCTGGCCCGGGCGAAATATACCAATGAAGACCAGTCCATCTATTCCATCCCGACCTGGGCTGCGGTAGATGAGAAGAAATTCGTGGCTGGCGGCGGATTCGAGCTTCAGCACCGCGTCGTAAAGGAAGCCGGATATCCGGAGATTAAGACAGTTACAGATTATGAAAATGTGATCAAAGCCTATCTGGAGAAGCACCCCACCGATGAGAACGGCAACAAAAACATCGGGGTCTCCCTGAACGCGGATGACTGGCATATGTACATTTCTGTAACCAATCCTGCCGTGTCCACAACAGGCGGCTCGGATGACGGGGAATACTATGTTGATCAGGAAACACATGAAGCGATCTACCACTTCCGCCGTCCGGAAGAGAAGGAATATTTCCGCTGGCTGAACCACATGAATGACATCGGCCTGCTCGACAAGGAGAGCTTTGTGCAGAAGTATGACCAATATAAAGCCAAAGTTGCCACAGGACGTGTGCTCGGCCTGATTGACCAGGACTGGGACTACAATGATGCCCAGCAGGCACTGAAGACAGCAGGCAAATTCGAGCAGACCTACGGTCACTATCCGGTAACGCTAAAGAAAGAATATAAAGAAACCAGCTTCTGGCCTACCGGCTTCATGGGCGGTTACGGGATCTCAATTTCCAGCACCAACCCTGATCCGGTCCGCACCATCAAGTTCCTGGACTACCTTGCATCCGACGAAGGACAAATTCTGAATAACTGGGGCATTGAAGGCAAGCATTATAAGGTCGAGAACGGCAAACGGGTGGTTCCTGCCGATGTTCAGGACCGGATCAACAATGACAATACAGCATTCACCAAGGAATCAGGCATCGGCTTCTACTGGAATATGATGGTCCACTATGGAGACGGAGCCAAGGATTCGACCGGCAACTATTACACCAAAAACTTCCCTGAACAGCTGGTACTCGGCTACAGTGACGTTGAAAAGGAAACCTTAGCTGCCTACAAAGCCACCACCTGGAAGGATCTCTTCCCGAAAGAAGAAGAATTCAAGGAAAAGGCATATGGAGCCGCATGGAATATCGCCATTCCGGGCGAGGATGAGGTCTCTATTCTGGGCAATAAAATGAGAGATATTACGTGGAAACGTATCCCTCAAGCCATTCTGGCCAAACCGGCTGACTTCGATAAAATCTGGGATGCCTACATGGCAGATCTAGACAAAGCCGGAGTGGAAAAAATGGAAAAGGGCTATACCAAATACGTACAGGACCGTGTTGCATTGTGGAGCGGTAAATAAGAGCAACCAGCAACACCAAGAGCCATGCGGGAAATCCGCATGGCTCTGTTTTACGCTGTACATCTCTGCATGCCCGCCGCAAAGGTCACTGAGATGAACATTACTGTGAACATTGCTGGAACACTGAGACGAACGCTGAAATGCCCGGATGGGACAAGATTAAGTGGAAAAAGTGAATCTAATTCTTCCCCATCTTACTCCCCGCAAGTATTAATTGGAAAAAGGATAACTAATCCGGACGGTTCCTACCGGTACAGGTGAATTCAATGAAATGAAGTTTACTTATTCCCGCTATTTATTCTATAGTATGCCTTTGAGTCAAATTAAGTTTACTCTTGCCACTTCACTGCCCTGCAGTTCGTGTTCACCCTCCATCTCTGACGCATACACGGATACGCTTTGGCAATGGCTGCCTTGGAAGATCCGTGAATATATCCGAGAATCCGGTTTCTCCAGATTGATCCCTTCTCAGGGTAAGAGTCCCTTGGGCAGCGGAATAGGAGCCGTCCGGCCTAAGACGTGAAGAAGTGATGTTACTTGGCCAACGGAAACCTGAAATACCGCTCGGCGTTATGATAGCAAATGTCCTGAATGATGCCTCCCAGAAATGCCAGATCCCTTGGAGCTTCCCCGCTCTTAACCCAGCCCCCGATCAGATTGCAGAGAATCCGGCGGAAATACTCATGCCGCGTGTAGGACAGGAAGGACCTGGAATCCGTGAGCATCCCTACAAAGCAGCTCAGCAGACCCAGATTCGACAATGATGTCAATTGCTTAAGCATGCCGTCCTTTTGGTCGTTATACCACCAGCCCGAGCCGAAATGAATCTTCCCCTTGATTCCGTCCCCCTGAAAAGAACCCGCCATAGCAGCCAGCACATCATTCTGTACCGCATTCAGATTGTATAGAATCGTCCGCGGAAGCTCTCCGGTCCGTTCCAGACCGTCGAGCAGCTTGTACAAGCTGTCCGCGTAGCTGCCGTCTCCGATAGTATCGAAGCCTGTATCCGGGCCAAGCTCACGGAACATGCGTGAATTCGGATTGCGGATCGCTCCGATATGCAGCTGCATCGCCCATCCGCAGGCAGCGTATTTGCGCCCCATTGCCAGGAACAAAGCTGTTGCATACTGATCCGACTCCAGGCGGCTTAAGGCTCCTCCGCTCAGGCGTTTACTGAAGATGGCTTCCAGAACGGATGGCGCTGCCTCCGCAAAGGGAAGATGCGCGAACCCGTGGTCGGAGATTTTGCAGCCATGCTTATCAAAATACTCAATCCGCTCCAGCAAGGCACGTTCCATGAGTGTATAGGAAGTGATAGCATAGCCTACAGCTTGCTCCAGATTGCGCACATAATCCGGAAAAGCATCCGAATCTATCTGCAGCGCTTTATCCGGCCGGAAGGTCGGTGTGACTCCGGTCTGGAATTCCTTTTGCCCGGCAATTTGCCCATGGTAGTGCAGATCGTCGGCCGGATCATCCGTTGTACAGATCCATTTCACACGGGAACGGGTAATCAGCCCTTGCGCCGTGAAGCCGTCCTGGGCAATCAAGTGATTACAGTGGTCATAAATCCGCCGCCAATTCTGCGGATTCAGCTGCTCCTCCACGCCAAAGTAAGCTTTCAGCTCCAGCGCCGACCAGTGATACAGCGGGTTGCCCACAGTATACGGCAGCACCTCGCTCCACTTGGCGAACTTTTCTTCATCCGGGGCATCACCGGTAATGTATCTCTCTTCAACCCCGAACGTTCTAAGCGCCCGCCATTTGTAATGGTCTCCGCCCAGCCACACTTCAGTTATGCTGCCAAACCGCTTATTCTCAGCGATCGCCCCCGGGTCGAGGTGGCAATGATAATCGATAATGGGCAAAGCATCAGCATATTCATGGTAGAGTACCCGGGCTTCTTCAGTCTGCAGCAGAAAATCCTCATGAATAAAAGCCTTCATCGTTAGGCTCCCTTCCCCTTATCTCAAATACTCCTCCAAGGTACCCCGCACAGCTCCCGGACCCGCAAGCATCTCGAGAAACATGCCCTCAATCTTGCTTCCGAGGCCAATTGCATAGAGCGGGACACCAAAGAGCTGCTCATCCTCAAGAATCGGGCGCACATTTGCGGACCGGTCTCCGAGGGTAATTCCTTGAAGATGTCCCTGCAGTGTTTCCAGCAGCGGATCAGGACTCAGTGTGAAGGCTTCGCCTTCATCGTTCACTCCAAGCAGATAACGGCACCAGAGCGCAATGGCCAGCGGTATGGCTGTCAGCTGCGCGGGGTCCAGATCCTCCCGGCGGATATATGATTTAATCGTTTCTCCGAACCGGATGCCCACCTTCTGCGAGGTATCGGTCGCAATCCGCTGCGGCGTATCGGGGATGAACGGATTGGCGAAACGCTCGGTCAGCACTTCGTCCAGGAACTGCTTCGGACTGAGAATGCCCGGGTCTACAACAACCGGCAGACCTTCCTTATAACCGATAATCTCCACGAACTTCCGCAGAGTATCATCCTTCATCTCATCCGCGATCAGGGTATAACCAAGCAGACAGCCGGATACGGCAAGCGCCGTATGCAGCGGGTTGAGGCAGGTTGTGACCTTCATCGTCTCCACATTATTGACCGTATCCCGGTCGGTGAAAATAATACCCGCTTCCTCAAGTGGAGGGCGTCCGTTCGTGAACTTGTCTTCAATCACCAGATATTCACTGATCTCCGCATTGACGAAGGGGGCGGTATAGGTATTCTTGGAGGTAATGATTACATCCATACCGCCGATTCCCTGCTCCAGCAGCGCAGCCTGCACGGATTCCGAAGGGCGCGGTGTGATTTTGTCGATCATCGACAGGGGGAAAGCAATCAGTTGCTCATTCTCCAGATAAGCCACGAAGCCTGCCTCGACCAGACCCTTAGCCGCCCATTCCCTGGCAATCGTCACCACACCGTTCTTCAGCTTGTCGCCGTTATGGGAGCAGTTGTCCATACTGACAAAGGTCAACGGATAAGCACCCTTCAGATAACGCTTGTATGCAAGAGAGGCCACAATGCTCATGGCATGAACCGGCTGCTCCGGTCCGCCCTCGATGTCCTTGTCCACGATGCCCAGATACTTTCCGTTTGGACCCGTGAGCGAGTAGCCCTTCTCCGTAATGGTGAAGCTGGCCATTTGCAGGCTGGGGTTCTCGAACACTTCCGTGAGCCGGCGGGAATCCGCTTCACGGCTCTTATCCGCAGCGATTCCCTCTACAATACTACTGACGATTCTTTTCTGAAAGCCGCCGCGTGCATTCATCAGCACCAGCAGCGTCAGATTGTCATATGGCTTGTAGACCTTATCGATCATTTCAAAATCAAAGGTTTCCGCCGCGATGATACCTGTATCCGCCTTACCGTTATCCAGCAGCTTCTGATGGGCATTGGCTACGAATCCCCGGAAGATATTGCCTGCACCGAAATGAATCCATTCCGGCTTTTGCGCTGTATTCTTTGCCACCTGCTCATAGTCGAACTTCGGCAGCTCTACTCCCGCAGCGGTCCAGGCCGATGCTTCTCCTACGATACTGCTTCTGTTCAGGCGCAGCATTTATTCTGCCCCCTTGACGTTGTCCAGGCTGTCCCAGACCCCAAGCAAATACATGATACCCAGCGCTCTATCGTAGAGACCATAGCCCGGACGGCAATTTTTCTCTTCACCCCAGAGATGACGCCCGTGGTCCGGACGGACATATCCAGTGTAACCATTCTCATGGTAAGCCTTGACAACCTCCGCCACATCGACGCTTCCGTCACGCCCGCGATGCGACACCTCAATGAAATCGCCGTTCTCATACACCTTCACATTGCGGATATGAGCAAAATGAATACGGTCATGGAACTCGCGGATCATCGCCGGCAGATCGTTCTCCGGATTCGTGCCAAGTGATCCTGTGCAGAAGGTCAGACCATTGTACGGGCTGTCCACCAGTTTCAAGAAGCGGCGGATCATCTCCCGGTTGCGGATAATGCGCGGCAGCCCAAAGATCGGCCAGGCCGGATCGTCAGGGTGAATGGCCATTTTAATATCCACTTCTTCACACACCGGAATAATGCGTTCCAGGAAATACTTGAGGTTCTCGAACAGCTTATCTTCGGTCACATCCGCATAGGCTGCGAACAGCTCATCCAGCTTCGCCAGACGCTCAGGCTCCCAGCCCGGCATGGTGAACTTCCCGGCCCCCTTAAGAATCCGGTCGACCATCTCACGCGGATTATCGGTAATGGCAGCCTTTTCATAAAAGAGGGCATTAGAGCCGTCAGGCAATTCCTTGTAAAGCTCCGTACGGGTCCAGTCAAACACCGGCATGAAATTATAGCAGATGACCTTTACGCCGACTTTGGACAGCTTACGGATGGTATCGATATAAATATCGATATATTTATCACGGCTCGGTAAGCCGATTTTGATATCATCATGAACGTTGACGCTCTCCACTACAGCCGTGCTGAAGCCCTTGCTGGTGATTTGATCGGCGACTTCCTGAATCCGCTGCATTTCCCACACTTCACCGGCTACCTTCTCATGCAAAGACCAGACGATACCCATAACCCCCGGAATCTGCCGGATATGGTCAAGCGTGATATTGTCATTGCCCTCACCATACCATCTCCACGTCATGTTCATTGATATACCCTCCTATGGTTGTCATCCTAACTAATCTTGTATACAAGATTTTCTTGATCATAAAATAAGATCCGGCTATTGTCAACACAATATAATCGAGAGTATATCTGCCCACTACCCGCACATCTCCCCCATGCATCCGATAAACAATTTTATTATCTCTGAACATCATGTATACTAGTGTTATCCTTATTAACTATTGGAAAGCAGGAAGAGATATGTCGATCAAAGCTGAAATCATGAATACACTGAAACACGAGATTCTTACCCTTTCCCTGAAGCCGGGCACCATTCTGAGTGAAACCGCCCTTTCCGAACGTTTTCAGATTTCGCGGACGCCGCTGCGTGATGTGCTGAAACAGCTTGCACTGGAATCCTATACCGATATTTATCCCAAAAAGGGGAATATTGTGTCCTACATAGATCTTGAATCCGTTGAACAGATCACTTATCTGCGCAGCACGCTGGAGAAAGAAATTCTTAAGGATCTGTCTTCACAGCTGTTGCTGACAGGACTGCATGAGCTTAAAGAAATTCTGGAGAAGCAAAGGGAAGTCATCGGAAAGGAAAACGACATTGATTCCTTTCTGAATCTGGATGATGCGTTCCACCGGGCGATGTACCGGCTTGCCGGACGTGAGTTTCTATGGAATTTGATTCAGCAGTCCAATGTGCATTACCTCCGCTACCGCAGGCTGCACATGCTGAAGACCGAGAAGCTGGAGGGAATCTGGAAGGAGCACCAGACCCTTCTCGAGCTTCTGGTACACAAGGAGACGGAGAAGATCGGCCCGCTGATCCATCACCATCTCCGGGAAGATATCCATTCGCTGGACTTCCAGGAGAATTTCTCGGAGTATTTGTCAAAGGGTGTATAATAGTAACAACTTATTTTAAAAGGATGTCATACAATGCTTCTTGCTGTGAACCGGACGCTTAATCGAATGATGCCGCTAATCACTCCGCTCAGTGTTCTGACTGGAGTACTCTGCGGAAGCTCGCTTTCTTCATATACCTACCTGGCTCCCTGGCTGTTCGCTTTTATGACGTTTGCCGGAAGCATCAGCCTCGGATTCAAAGATTTCGTGAACGTACTCAAAAAACCGCTGCCCTTATTCGCCTGTTTGTTCATTCTGCACATCGCCATGCCGCTGGTTGCCGCAGGCATCGGGAATGTGCTGTATCACACGGATGAATTTACAATCACAGGCCTTGTACTTGCCGCAGTTATTCCAACGGGGGTAAGCAGCTTTATCTGGGTTAGTATTTACAAAGGAAATACTGCACTCACCCTGTCCATCATTCTGATCGACACCATGCTGTCTCCTTTTATCGTACCGGGCGTATTGTCTCTGCTGATTGGAACCAGCGTAGAACTTGACGCGGGTGCAATGATGAGCAGCCTGTTCTGGATGATTGTTGTCCCTTCACTGGCGGGCATGGTGCTTAATGAATGGACCAAAGGCAATATCGCGCCCGTGTGGAGTCCGCGGCTGAATCCCATCTCCAAGCTCTTCATGGCATTCGTTATCATCATTAACGGTTCTGTGATTTCACCATACTTAGCGGACATTAACCTGCATCTGGTTGGCCTGGCCTTTGTTATTGTGTTTATGGCTTCCACCGGTTACGTGCTGTGCTTTCTTACAGCGAGGGTTTTGCGCTGGAATGAAGCAGACGAAGTCGCCCTTATCTTCAATGGCGGCATGCGCAATATCAGCGCCGGTGCTGTACTGGCAGTGTCCTATTTTCCCGCTCCGGTGGCTGTCCCCGTCGTACTCGGCATGGTGTTCCAACAGCTGTTAGCTTCACTCGCAGGTTTTCTGCTCAGCCACCGCACCAAGGTCAGGAATTCGGCCGATCAGACCACTGCTGCGTAGGTTTTGCCTCTGTTGTTAATTCTCCCCGCTACCATCTAAAACCAGCCACAGAGGCACCTTATTTCCCCATTCTCATGTTCACTGTTTCTACTAATCTGCACTATTGACCATTGGAATATTGTCACATATTATTACACCTATAAAATAAATTCTAATTACTGGAATTCAGTCAGGTGGTGCTTCCATGGTCCCTACTACAGCCACGATTCGCGATCATTTAGCAGTGTATCTGTCGCAGCAGGGGATGTCTATTAATCAATTTGCGAGTCAATCCGGCATTAATTCAGGAACGCTCAGCCGGGTGCTTAACAATCAGCAGCCGATTGCCATGAATCATCTGGAGCGCATCACCCAGGGAATGCAATTACCGGAGGATCATTTCTTCAGCCTATATGTGGACGAATGCTTCTATCATTCACCACCGACCTGGCGGCGGTTACGGCCGTTTATTTTGCGTTCAGCGGCATTGGACCGCCTTGACTGTATTGAACAGGTAGCATATCATCTGCTTGAGAATCTGACCTATGTGCCCATGCTGTTCGAAGTAGCAGAAGGGCTGTTCGAGCAAGGGCAGTGGCAAGCCGCTGGTTTGTTGTATAAGAATGTAAGTGCAAGTGAAAAATATCAGAATTCCGAGCGGCTCGCGTTATGTCAGTTCCGCTTGTTTCGGATTGCCTTGGGAGACGATCAGACTCTTAATCTGCAGGCGGCTCTACTCTTTGAATGTTATGTGAACCGGCTGGATGAAGCGGATCAATTGGATGGGTTGAACCATTTAATCAATGTTTATTATTCTCTTCACAAGTGGCGAAAAGTGGATGAGCTCTCGCAGGAAATGCTCCGGTTAGCCACTCTTCGTTATCACCTTCAGCAGCACTCTAACCGCAAACAGAGTAACGAGAAAAAACCTGTTAAACCACTCTATCGCTACATCTTCTACTCGCATCTGATGCGTGCAACTGTCTACGAGGAGAACAGGGACTATAAGTCGGCACTTAAATTCGTAGCTAACTATATGGATGGAAGCTGGGTACAAGAAGACGATGAAGATGCCAAGAGGACTGTAGCCCAGTATCAGGAGTGGGGCACCGCAAATACCATGCTCTATGGATTAATGTCAGGGCAGCATGAAATACTGCCAGAATATGTGGAATATATCGCTCCTCAAAAGAATGAAATTTTTGTTGCTTTATATAATATCATCATATCGGCTAACCGCTATGATTGGAATGTCGATCACATTCTTGAACGGTTTGCCGCCTATATTCCTTACCGGACAAACCTAACAGAATTCGGCAAGTACAATCAGCAGATTATGGAGGATCAATACGCTCGGTTTCTCGTTGAACTAGCAGTCTATCATTTACATAATAACCGTAATAAAGGGATTTCCTTGATCCTTCAGAGTTTGGAATCATCTGCTAGAATCAATAACGATAGTAATGTCATCAAATGTGTTGATCTATTTGAACAACATCGGCATCAAACAGATGAAGAGGAAAAAGAGCAGTACAAACTTCTAATTAGAAAGGTGCAGGTCTTAAATGAAAAGAAAACTCATCTTACTTCTAGCTTCGTGTAGCCTGGCTGTCGCAATTATTGTACCTGTGTTAACCATTGACCCAGCTGTAAACAATAATACTCAAATGTTAGTTGAAATTATGGGACACGGTGCAGGTGGCGACTGATTCTCCCCTCTGAACGCCTCACATCACACAAAGACCGCAAGCCCTATCTGCTTAAGATAGACTTGCGGTCTTTGTGTTGAAGCCTGTTTTAGTTAACAGACTTATCGTACTGAAGATAGACAACATGCGTTTGCAGATATTCGTTCAACCCGTGTTTGCCGTCCGCTCCGCCGATGCCGGATTTTCTCCAGCCTGCATGGAAGCCTTGCATGGCTTCAAAGTTCTCCCGGTTAATATAGGTTTCCCCGTATTTGAGACGCTTGATGACTTTCATGGCAACGTTCAGATTCCGGGTATACAGAGAAGAGGTCAAACCGAACTCACTGTCATTGGCAAGCGCGATCGCTTCATCCAGGTTCGAGAATGAAATGACCGGGATGACCGGGCCGAAGATTTCCTCTTGTACGATCTCCATTTCATTGGTGGCACCGGTAATGACCGTTGGCTCAAAAAAGCTGCCTGCACCCTCAACTCTTTTACCGCCAAGGGCAATTTTAGCCCCCTCTTCAACGGCACGGTCCACCTTTTGCTGTACGGATTCCTGCGCCGCCTTGTTAATCAACGGGCCCATTTGAATATCCTTGTCTTTCAGCGGATCGCCATACTTCACCGCTTTCATGGCTTCAACCAGACGGGTGGTGAATTCGTCTTTGATCTTCTCATGCACATAGACCCGCTCCGCACAGTTGCAGACCTGCCCGGTATTAATCACCCGGGAAGCCACAATCGCCCGGACGGCCAAATCCAGGTCGGCATCATCCATAACAATGGCAGGTGCCTTGCCGCCCAGCTCCAGACTCACCTTGATGATATTCTCGGCTGCCGCCTGCATCACCTTTTGTCCGGCCGGCACGCTGCCGGTAAGACTGACCATCCCGACTTTTGGGTTGCTGGCCAATTCATTACCGACCTCAGCGCCTCTGCCCGTGACAAGGTTGAATACCCCTTGGGGAAGACCGGATTTGTCGACGATTTTGGCAAAGGCCACCGCATTGTTCGGAGATTCGGCACTAGGCTTGACTACAATCGTGTTGCCCGTAATCAGCGCAGGGGCCATTTTTCTGGCAATCAAAAAGAATGGAAAATTCCACGGCAGAATGCCGGTCGTTACCCCAATCGCCCGCTTGAACACAAAAATATTCTCATTATCACGGTCACTCTGAACAATTTCCCCTTCATAGCGGCGTGCCCATTCTGCCATGTAATCCATATAGTCGGCTGTAAAATTAACCTCTACCGTAGACAATTCCAGTGTCTTGCCTACCTCCTCAGAGATCAGTCTGGCAAGGCTATCCGCATCCGCCCGAATCCCTTCGGCAATGGCATGAAGATACTTCCCTCTCTCCACCGCAGGGGTTTCTTCCCAGACAGTCTGGGCCTCATCCGCAGCATGGATAGCACGCACGACATCGTTCCTTGTAGCTTTGGGAACCTGTGAAATGACTTCATCTGTTGCCGGATTGGTTACATCCATCCACTCTTTGCCTTCAGATTCGGTAAATTGGCCGTTGATGTACATCAAATGCTTTTCCACTGTTTCTCCCCCTTAAGGTAGATTGTTCCATTTGCCCTACCATAGTGTAAACGTTATCATTATTTTTTGTCAACAACATTCACATTTATTATTTGTTTTTGTGTTGTTTTTCATTGACTTTTTGAGTTAAGCTATTATCACGAAGGTTATGATTGGAGGGGCAGGAATGAAAGTCAGTATTTTTTCCACTTGTTTAGTAGACCTCATTACCCCGAATGTCGGAATGGCCATGGTTGAAGTTCTCGAAAGGCTGGGCTGTGAAATTGATTTTCCGGCCTCGCAGGTGTGCTGCGGTCAGCCTACTTATAACAGCGGTTATCTGGAAGATTCCAAGCTTGCCATGAAGAACATGATGCTTGCCTTTGAACACTCGGATTATGTCGTGGGTCCGTCCGGCTCTTGCATCGCTATGTTCCATGAGTACCCAAAAATTTTCAAAGGTGATCCACAGTGGGAATTGAAAGCGGTTGCTATAAAAGAGAAAGCTTATGAATTTACGCAGTTCATCGTACGGGTGCTTGGCATCACCGATGTGGGTGCAAGGCTGGACGCAACCGCCACGTATCACCGTTCCTGCCATATGACAAGACTGCTGGGTGAACGGGAAACCCCCTTCCTGTTACTTGAACAAGTAAAGGGACTCCAGTTGGAACCGCTCAAGAACAGCGATAATTGCTGTGGCTTTGGCGGAACCTTTTCAGTGAAAATGCCGGAAATCTCCGGGCAAATGGTCGATGAAAAATGCGGCTGTGTGGTGGAAACCGGAGCGGATATTCTGATCAGTTCAGATATGGGCTGCCTGCTCAACATCGGCGGACGCCTGTCCCGCAAGGGCGAACCCGTAAAGATCATGCATATTGCAGAAGTGCTGAACCATAGCCATGCTGCAGTTGCCAAAGGAGGTGGCCAGACTTGAGCCTGCAAACGGATAAACGGGATTTCAATACACGGACTTCAGATGGCCTCGGTGACCCGTTCATGAGGAGTGCAGTAGGTTCAGCGCAGGACAGCTTGAAGACCAGGCGCCTGTCCGCCGCCACCGCTCTCGGGGATTGGGAACAATGGCGTACCCTCGGCCAGCAGATCCGCCAGCATACGCTGAAGCATCTGGATTATTACCTGGAGCAGTTGGCCAGTAACATTGAGGACAAGGGCGGGCATATCTATTTTGCCAAAACCAAAGAGGAAGCAAGCGGCTATGTCCGGGACATCATCGTACAAAAAAAAGCTAAAAAAATCGTCAAATCCAAATCGATGGTCACCGAGGAAATTGAAATGAACCGTGTTCTGATGGAAGCCGGCTGTGAGCTGATCGAGACCGATCTGGGTGAATATATCCTCCAGATGGATGATTGGGACCCGCCTTCGCATATTGTAGCTCCTGCGCTGCATAAAGACCGGACACAGATCTGCAGAGTGTTCAAGGAGAAACTTGGATATACCGGAGATGAAAGTCCCGAGAACCTCGCCCGTTTTGCCCGGACAGTCCTGCGGCAGAAGTTTCTGGAGGCGGATGTCGGGATCACGGGCTGCAACTTTGCCATCGCTAACCTGGGAGCGATTAATCTGGTGACTAATGAAGGCAATGGTGATCTCACAGCCGCCATACCGAAAACACATATCGCGGTGATGGGCATGGAACGAATTGTGCCAACGCTTGAAGAGATGGAGGTTCTGGATAATCTGCTCTGCCGGAGCGCGGTTGGGCAAAAATTGACCAGCTATATCACGGTGATGGGACCCTCGGCAGCCGGAGAGACGGATGGTCCGGAAGAGTTCCATTTAGTTGTAGTGGACAACGGCCGGTCCGATATTCTCGGAAGCGAGTTTGGTGAAGCCCTGCAATGTATACGCTGCGGTGCCTGTCTTAATGTCTGCCCGGTCTACCGTCATATTGGCGGGCATGCCTACGGGTCCATTTATCCGGGCCCGATCGGAGCGGTAATCACTCCGCTGCTGGGCGGATACGATGATTATAAAGAGCTGCCTTTTGCCTCCAGTCTGTGTGGTGCTTGTACGGATGTCTGTCCGGTCAAAATTCCGCTGCATGAGCAGTTGATTCTGCACCGTCAAAAAATCGTGGAGGAGAATCGCACCGGTGCCACGGAAAGATTCCAGATGAAAACGGCAGGAAGGCTGCTGTCCTCCCAGGCTTTATTCGGCAAAGTGATGCGTTTTGCGAACCCCGCAAGCCGGCTGATCAGCAGACATGGCCGCATTGTGAGAGGACCAGGACTCATCCGCGGCTGGATCAACGCCCGTGATCTAAGCCAGCCGGTCAAGCAGCAGGACAGCTTCCGGGTCTGGCTTGAACAACGCAAAGGAGGCTCGGATCAATGACAGCATCGAACAGGAACTCTTTTCTGGACACAATTGCTTCCAAGCTGGGACGGGAAAGAATCAATGACGTACAGCGTCCTGATATGCAGGACCTGATGCCGGGCAATTCCAGCAGTTATACAACCGGTGAGCTGGTAGACATCCTTAAGGAGCAATGTTTCTTCATTCATACTCAGTTCATTGAATCGTCTCCAGAGATCCTACAGAAAACATTAAATGATTTGATCGATGCCAACGGTGGTGGGGCTGTAATCACTTCCGGCGATACCCGGTTTGCCGAGTATGGGTTGAAATTCGCGGCCGGACTCGTCTGGGAAGAAGCGGCTGGAAGAGAGCAGAATATTATGCGCTCCGAATCGGCCAATACGGCAATTGTCTTCGCCGACTACGCACTAGCCGAGTCCGGAACGATTGTCGTGGTGAGCCGCCCGGATCAGGGTCGCTCCCTCCATTTTCTGCCCGCCCACTATATTGCGGTGATTGAAAAAAAGCGGCTGGTCCTCCGCTCCACCCAGGCTGCAGCAGATCTGAACAGTAGGATAGAGGCAGGTGAGCCGCTGGGTTCATCTATCAATTTCATCTCCGGTCCTTCAAATTCCGCCGATATTGAAATGCAGCTCGTTGTCGGGGTACACGGCCCCTTGAGAGCAACCTATGTGCTTATATAGTTGAAATCCCGCTGAGTACCAAGTCCAAACCGCCAGGCTCCATCCTTATAAACTATGTAACGTGAATTTGAGAACGGTAGATCATCATTGCGGAATGTCTTATTAATCAAGGCGGTTTCGCAATGATGACCACTATCTATTTTCAAGTTCTTTTTTCGTTGCTCATTGTGCAATTTTGCCCATTGTGCAATAATGTATTTTGATCAATAGAGCGCAGACTGTTCTGTCTCAAGAAAGGAGGCCGCATGGAACTTGAACCCCAACCCGACACTACGTGATAAAAAAAAGGAAGCCACTGCCTATGCCTTGGCTGAAGCTGCCTTTGAGCTGGCGATGAAGCAGGGCATGGATGGTTTTATCGTCGACGATATTGTTCAGCAAGCCGGATACTCCCGGCGAACCTTTGCCAATTACTTCTCGTGCAAAGAGGAAGCGGTAGCGGAGTATTTTATGGGCAGTGCTTCGAAAGAGGATCAGAATATGCTGTTCGCGGGCTTGCCTCCGGACGCAACTCCGCTGGATGCCTTGTATAAGTTGCTTAAGCTGCAATTCACCTCTGAGTTCCTGCATAAATTACGGCAGTTCGTATCACTCGCGAATCAGTATCCGTCCCTGGAGCCATATATCCTCAGCGTATTCCGCCGCTTGCAGACCGCTGCACAGGAGGTACTAGAGCGTTTCTCCCATGGGCGGTATGCCGACGGATATACCCATCTCCTTGCCGGTGCGGTCTACGGAGCGTTCGTGCCCATACTGGACGGACGTATGAACGTGCTGCTGCCGGGAGAAGCAGGGGATGAAAGCTCCGGTGCCATGCCGTTCGATCAGTATTTGAATTCCATGTTTGCTTATTTACGCAACGGCTTTTAAAACAGAGATAAAAAGGAGAAACCATCACATGTCTACTTTTCTATACCGGTTGGGTAAATCGGCTTATTCCAAGCCGTGGTATTTCCTCGCAGCCTGGATCGTCGTTCTTGGTGTTGTTGGCACTTTGTTAGGCGTTAATGGCATACAGTCCAGCTCCGAAATGAAAATTGAAGGTACAGAATCGCAAAAAGTGCTGGATATGCTGGCTAAAGAGCTTCCCGCTGCTGCGGGCGGCCAAGCAAGCGTCGCCTTTACTGTACCGGACGGAGAACGTCTGGACACGCCGCAGCGGGTAGCGTTGCTCCAGAAAGCTATCCATGATGTCTACAGTATGGACTATATCATTAACCCCGTAGAACTGGCCGCCCAAGCAGCTGCTCAAGCCGGGGCTGCTGACCCGTCAGCGGCAGCAGGCCAAACAGCTCCTGCCGGACAGACTGGCGCAGCGGACCCATCTGCTGCTGCCGGACAATCTGCCGCGGCGGACCCATCTGCTGCTGCCGGACAATCTGCCGCGGCTGCTCAGGCTGCTCCTTACGGCCCGCTGATGGCTGACGGCGTTCCGGTTCCCGGAGTAATGCTGTCCGCTGACGGCAGCATCGCCCTGTTCCAGTTCCAGTTCACCGTTCAACAGACGTCGCTGCCATCTTCCGTACCGGATAACATCATCAACACCGTGACTGAAGTTGAACAGGCAGGCTCCGGCATCACAGCCATTCCAAGTGATTCACTGAAGAGTATACCAGCCATCGGCTCGACCGAAGCAGTCGGCGTAGTTGTCGCTGCGGTTGTACTCTTCATGACGCTGGGCTCTGTCGTTGCCGCCGGTCTGCCGCTGATTACCGCACTCCTCGGCGTTGGTATCAGTGTCGGCGGTGCTTTTGCCCTCTCAAGTGTAATCCAGATGAATGACATTACACCGGTACTCGCTATTATGATCGGTCTGGCCGTCGGTATTGACTACTCGCTCTTCATCGTTAACCGGCAGCGGCGGCTCATTCTTGATGAGAAGTTAAGTGCGGGTGAAGCGGCAAGCCGCGCACTCGGCACCGCCGGCAGCGCCGTATTCTTCGCCGGTCTGACTGTTATTATCGCCCTGTGCGGCATGCTGGTCATCGGTATCGGTTTCTTGTCGACTATGGCTCTCGTTGCTGCTGCCAGTGTTCTGATCAACGTTCTGCTGGCGTTAACCCTGCTGCCTGCGCTGCTCGGTCTGGTTGGTGAAAAAATCTGCACCGCCAAAGCCCACGCAAAAAGCACGGCTTCCGGAAATAAAGCCAGCCACGGATTCTCCCACCGCTGGGCAAACGCTACAGTGAAATACCGCTGGGTCATCATTATTCTGGTGATTCTGGTTCTTGGAACAGCGGCGATTCCGGTAACGAAAATGGAGCTGGGCATTCCTTCAGGTGCCTCGGCCAATCTGGATACCCCGGCTCGCCAAAGCTATGACATCATCTCCAAAGGCTTCGGTGAGGGCTTCAACGGACCACTGCTCCTAGTGGCTGAACCGAAGAACCCGTCCGGTAAAATTTCAATGCAGACAATTGGCAAGCTGGTTCAGGAGCTTCAAATGCATGATAACGTTACGCTGGTGTCCCCAATGGGCGTCAACGCGACCGGAAATATCGCCATTATCAGTCTGATCCCGAAAACCGGCCCTACGGATACGGAGACAAGGGATCTGGTGCAGGATCTGCGCGATCCCGCTTCCACTCTCGCCTCCGGGAATGATGTAACGCTTGGCGTGACCGGCTTCACCGCCATCAACATTGATATGTCTTCCAAGCTTTCCGACGCCTTCCCTCTGTATATCGGAATCATTGTGATCCTGTCACTGATCATCCTGCTGCTTGTTTTCCGGTCGGTCATTGTTCCGGTCAAAGCAACCGTCGGCTTTATTCTCAGCGTCCTCGCTACCTTCGGCCTGACTACAGCGGTCTACCAGTGGGGATGGCTGCACTCCCTGTTTGGCTTTGACACGGGGGGACCGCTGCTCAGCTTTATGCCGATTCTAGTCACCGGTATTCTGTACGGGCTGGCGATGGATTATCAGGTATTCCTGGTCAGCTCTATGCGCGAGGCTTACGTGCACGGACGCCATGGCAACGATAGCGTTGTTCACGGCTACGATCTCGCCAGCCGCGTTGTGCTGGCCGCAGGTGTAATCATGGTATCCGTCTTTGCCGGCTTCATCTTCGCACCTGACGCGATGATCAAACAGATCGGCTTCGCGCTGGCCTTCGGCATCCTGATCGATGCCTTCATCATTCGTATGACACTCGTTCCGGCTGTTATGGCAGTCTTCGGCGACAAGGCCTGGTGGCTTCCACAATGGCTGGACCGTCTGCTTCCGAACCTCGACGTCGAAGGGGATAAGCTGATCGCCAAGCTCCATGCCGAGAGCGACAGATCCTCCTGATTCATTAATAACGCTCATGCAACGGGGTGCTCATAAGGCCATGTAATTGGCTTATGAGCACCCCGTGTTTTTATGGGAATTGGATAGAAATCGATAAGATAGAGAACTGGTCGAACGACAAAGCCCAGGATACTTGGACGTAGCACACTATCCACATCAGTGAATTCCGATATGTCATTTAAAGAAATACATAACCCTACTGGGCCGACACATTCATACTGTCCACATTCGGTCCTTCCGTACCGGTAGTCACCACTTTAACCGTATTGGTTCCGGTATTCATGGGAACCTGAATGGTTTTTTCTCCCCAGGTTGACCAACTGCCGGTTGCTGCAAAGGCGGTATTGCTAATGACCTTGCTTCCGTTCACATATACGTCCAGGCTTCTTGTGCCTGTTTCCAGTGCATAGCGAAATTTCACATTTTTGGTCCCTGCAATAGCACAGTAGATGCTGCTCCACTGAATGGACGCATCGGTTGAGGCATTGAAGTTGACGTACCCGGTACCGGTATAGCCTGAATTGGTGGTTTCTGCCGCGGCATTCGTTAAAGTTGTGCCTGTTTCTGCTTCATAAGTGGTCCCAGTGTCTGTACCACTGCCGTTTCCGAGTGCAGCTACAAAGGTGGTCACACTTTGGGCAGGAAGCTGGGCTGTAAAGGAACTGTTCGACACATTTATGGATGCTCCGGAAGCAACCTTTCGGCTGGCATCCGTGATCCATGTAGATACGCTTGATGCCGTACCATTCTGCAGGACAAAGTTCTGGCTTACAGCTGAAGTGCTTTTGTTAATGGCTACTATGACAGCTTTGTTGTCGCCTTTGTATGCTGAAATGTATACGTTCGTATTTGGATTCTTTGTAGCGTCAACTCTTACATATCCAGGACGGATGAATTTGGCGAACTGAGCCATGCTATCCCCGCGCTTACTGATCGTACCATCCTCATTCATCGGACCGTACTGTCTGCGGATGTACCACCACACATATGCCTGAAAGTCCGCCTCTACCATAGCATTGTGCATATGATAAGCAACTTCCAGTGCCTCAGGCCAGCGGTTCGCAGAGTTATTGTCACTGTTGGGATAATACACTTCCGTCATCCAGAGCTCTTTCCCTGCTCCTTTTTGTTTGAAGAGCGGATAAGGAAAGTCATTAAACGAAGTGCCGTAGGTGTGCGCACCCAGAATATCCATATTGGCTAGTGCCTGTGAATCATTCAGGATAGGGTCCGACATATTCTTCAAATAAGAGAACGACTCAGGTGCTATAACCCGGCAGTTAATCGACCCTGCATTATTCTTCATAAAAGTAAGCATTTCTGCTGGAGTCCACCAGGTCCAGGTATGTGCATAATCCGGTTCATTTTGAACAGAAATCGCATAAAGATCCACACCGTTATTCTTCATATACGTAACGAAATCGTTCAGATGCTGCGCATAAGCAGCGTATTTATCGTACCTGAGCCGTTTGGCGGATGTATCGCCATTGTGATTGAAGGTCTCCGTCATGTCACCGGGAGGATTCCAGGGCGAAGCAAAAACTATGGCCCCGTGTGCGACTGCAGATTTTGCAGTTTCCACTTCTTTATACCAGTTATTTTTATTGTCATCCACATAGATTCGCAGGACAGAAAACCCTAACTGGTTCGGTCCATTGCCAAAAGCCGTTTCTCTTTGCGCTGCGGTCAAATCTCCAGCCCAAGCCGGAAGGTTAATGCCTCCAAACCCGCGGATCACTTGTTTCTCTGCTGATAAATTAACAGTCACATCGCTTGCTGCAGAAACTTTAGGAGGTGTAGGTACCATCATTACCGACAGCACAGTTATACATGCCAATAATGTACACAGTGATTTTTTTACCCCTGAAATCATTGTTCTCATCCCCTCATCGAGTAAATTCCTCCAAACCCTGCTCTTGTCACCTCCTGTCTGATCGAAGCGGCTGCCGTACCTTCCCTAAGCTTGTCCACATTTCTTGCAGCACTTGCAAGCGCTTCCTTTTCCTGTATTATAATAAGTATCTGCTGTATAATCCTTGCAAATAAACGCTACAATATTGCGCGGATACCTATAATCCCAAAAGTTACAATAAAAGGATCGGATGTTATGAATCAGGGTACCAACTATATTTTCGCACCTATTCAAAAAGAATTGTTTTGCTTTCATAAAACAACAGATACGGAGCTGATCAACCCGGCCTTGCCTTATCACCGCCACGATGCTTACGAAATATATTTGTTCCTAAGAGGCAATGCTTACATGTATCTTGAGCAGTCCTGCTACAAACTGTCTCCTGGCGATTTAATCATCATCAGCCCCGGCGAAATGCACCGTTGTATCTGTATCGACAACCAAATGTATGAACGTATAGGGCTGAATATCAAGAAGTCAGCCTTGGAGAGACTTTCAAGTCATCGCTCTAATCTGTTATCCTGTTTCGAATCCCATCCCTTCGGACAGCACAATCTAACCCGGCTCTCCCAGGACCAAATTGTGTTGTATTGCGGGCTTGCCGCGCAATTGATCTCCTGCCTCAACTCGGAGGCATACGGACAGGATCTTCTGGCGGAAGCCTACGCAACCCAACTGCTTGTGTTTACTAACACCCTGTATCCGTCATCCACATACCAATCGAACAATCTCATGCCGGAGCTGGTCCGCAAGACTATGACCTATATCCAGGAGCACCTGCTTGAATCTATTTCTTCTGAGCAGCTGGAGCAGCAGTTTCATTACAGCGGCAAATATATAAGCCAGCAATTCAGGGAGCATACCGGACTTACGATACGGTCCTATATTGTCGACAAGCGCATTTCACTGGCTATGATCCACCTGTCCGCCGGCAGGACCGTTGCCGAAGCCTGTGAGCTGTCCGGGTTCAGCGACTATGCCAATTTTATAAGGAGTTTCAAAAAAATAGCCGGGATCCCCCCGGGAAAATATAAAGCGGTTAAGCATGCTTGAGAGGCTCTTTCAACCTCTTACCACAGACCAAAAAGACAAAAAGCCAGAGGCAACTTTAGTTCGCCTTTGGCCTTTTTGTCTTTTTGGGGATATCGTGAGTAGTGGATTAATCAGAATTTATCAATCTTGTACCAGAATATGGGCAGCGGAAACCATCCTGTAGGCACTTCCACTGCCATATAACGACTGTGTTGTGTAAGAAGAAGCGCCTGAGCCTGCTGCTTGTTGAGGACAACTGCACCCGGTTTAGCCGACCGCTCGACAGTCACGCCACCCGCATCCACCCGCGCAGTAACCGGCTGACCGTCCATTACTGCGGAGAATTCCCCCTGGACAATCCCTGTGGTCTTGAACTTAAGCGTCAGATAAGCCTTCAAGACATTGGCGAAATCCAGTATATGATACATATCAGAGGTCTCGATAACATAGTCGTCAGCGATGCTGCCAAGAACCTCATTCAGAGAAATGTCATATTCCGGCGTATAAATCGTGATTCGCTCTGCTCTGCTATACCCCCTGTAAGCCTTGATCGTCCGTGCAATATCGTCCGCATTTGCCATCGCGAATTCAGATATTTCATCGCCTGCTTCGTTTACAATCAGATACCCGATCAGCTTCCCTTTATCCAGGACACCAAGTGCCTTTTGATGAAGGGAATTGAAAATAAGCGGCAATTGCTGTGAATTACGCTCAATATAAGCCAGCCGCGAGGTGTTTATGCTGTGCGCAAAGGCTTCTGCTCCTTCAATCTCGAATAACGGGCTGAAGGATATTCCAGTGTCGTTCACATCTCTTAAGCCATGACGCACATTGGCCTCCCCAACGAAATACTTGAACTTTACACCGCCAAGTGTGAAGCCGAAATACTCATATCTCTGCCGCTGACCATATAACACAACCATATCACACGTATTGCGCAGTTCTTCAAGCCACATGTCCATGAGTGCCTTCATATGCCCTTCGCCACGCGCACGCGGATGGACCGATACGGTACCCAAATAGCCGGTTCGCAGCGTATACTCACATACCGTCAGAGGCTCGGGAAAAACAGCCACCTGTGCGCGCAGCCCGCCTTTTTCATCCACAGCAACCTTATGCATAGCTGATGAATCTACGTTCTTGTCATAGGCTTTGGGCATCAGGGCTTCAAAATCCAAGCGAAAAGCATAGTTGGCCAAATCTATGCATTCCTCACGCTCATCGGGAGTTGCCGTTCTGTATTTAATCATTTTCCCCTATCCTTTCATAAACCTGCCGCATGTCATTCCGATTTCCTCCGCCCGGCTGCGGCCACATCAATTATAAGCTTTAATAGGAGCTATATTCAAAACAATCAAAATCTGCCGCATTGTCAGAGGCCGTACCGTTACTCGTACAATACATTCCTATGCAGCAGCCCACAAATCCGCCTGCCACCTCAGTACTCAAACTCCTCGTATCCACATGTTCTGTAACCAAATGATATTGATCTCCGTCCGTGCTGTAATAGAAGCTCAGCTCCTGGCCTCTTGCAGCCATCTTTAAATACAAACGCTGAGCATCTACCTCTGCCTGTGCAACATTCGTCTCCAGGCCATTGATGCAGGTCACAACTCGTAAGGCTTGTCTGTTATCATGCAACACACGCTCAAAGCGGATATGATACAGGTCATTTTGAATGACAGCCAAACCTGCCGATTCATGGATGCTCCCCGCCTCAAACTCCATCACTGCTGCAGCCGTATAATCAAAATGTTGTTGCCGCAAACAGACAAAGCTGAGATTATCCTGATCTTTAAACGTTTGAGGTTTTAGCTTTAGCCGCAAATATCCTTTACGTTCGGTCAATGAATATAAATCCGCCTGCGGATTTCTTAAGAACATCCATTGAAGTGCCAGTTTATCACTGTCAAAATGGTCGCAGCGTAATTGCGGCTCCACCGGAACCGGCGTCAATCCTATAAGCCCCTGCTCCTGCAGAATTCCCCGGCCCTCATTGACTACTGGCCATCCATCCTCCCAGATCACTGAAGCAAGAAACGTCTCCCGCCCCAAATTACTATAGCTGCCTCCATAAGGACGTGAGGCGAGCATCACCATATACCATTGACCGTCTTCAGCCTGAACTAAATCGGCATGCCCCACATTGATAACCGGATAATGTTTGCCCAGATGACGATGTGTAATGATCGGGTTGTTCGGATTCCCGGTATAGCCTTCTGTCAGCTTCTGGCTGCGTGCGACGGTCACCGCGTGATTCGGCCCTGTTCCCCCCTCGGCAATCATTAAATAATAGAAGTCATCTTTCTTGTACAGATGCGGCCCTTCCGGCCAGATCACATCTGTCATGGCACCTCTCCACAGGACATAGCTCTCCCCCGCAAGCTCCATGGTCTCCAAGTTCAGTTCCTGAATCCATACTTCCCAGTTGCCGTCATAACGTACTCCAGTCGAGTTAGGCCTTGTACCCAAATAATAGGTTCTTCCGTCATCATCAAAGAAAATCGTGGGGTCAATCCCCACCGCTCCTTGAATAAAATAGGGCTCCGACCACGGCCCGGCAGGATGGGTTGCTGTAACAACGAAATTACCGCCGTGTGTTACATTGGTCGTAATCATATAGAACATGCCCTCATGGTAGCGTAGGGTTGGGGCAAAAATCCCCCCTGAGTGCCTCGCACCCTGTAAGTTCAATTGTGAAGGGCGGTTAAGCACGTTGCCAATCTGCTTCCAATGGACAAGATCACGGCTATGGAAAATCGGCACCCCAGGAAAATAAGCAAATGTCGATGTCACCAAATAATAGTCTTCCCCCACCCGGCATACTGACGGGTCCGGATAAAAACCTGGCATAATCGGATTATTATAAGTAACGGAATTGTGTTCAATCGCAGTTGTCATTCTTTTACTCCTCCAGTCATAGTCCAGCTTATCGAAACAGCACACAATTCCCGGATTCCCGGAAATATTTGATCAATTTCTCAATGGGACTGCGCCCGCATTTCAGTTGCTCGCCGAGACAGTCTATACACAGGAAGTCTTGGGCGTTACGCGTAACAAGCTTCAGGTAAATCGCCACATCATCCGTCATTAAGGGAACTCCGCATGTTCTGCATGTCCTATTCATGTTCATGTGATCCTTTACACCAATTTCGCCCGCACAATCAGACAATCATGAGCAGGAACTACAGGAGCATATCTTTCTCTGAATACGCCGATTTCTTTATGTTCCCAGCAGTCATACAGCGACAGCGATTTTCCGGAAGCATAGGGGAGTCCGATATCCCAGAACTGCAACGACATTTCCCTTTGACCATCACTTAAATTGAAGAAACCTATCGCCACGTCTCCGTCAGTTAACACTTTCACCAGCATAAATACATCATCCGCATGAAACCATTGCGGTTCCGGCTTGATGCGATAAGCACCGCGGCCCTCCACATCCTGATTAATAGCAATCAAATCCCCGTTCATCAGAATATCTTTGGTGGCCTGGCTGGTTTTCCGGATGTCACTGCCAATCATCAGCGGAGATCCCATCATGCTCCATAACGAAAAATGGGTCTTGTACTCCACATCACTACAACCGCCGATTTGACTTCCGATAAAGTCGCTGTTGCTGCCTCCATACATGCCGACAACCAGCATATCCATATCATTATGACAATATGCTCCTGTGTAGCAGGCCTTATCAAGCTGTGACAAAGCTAAACTCTTGATGGAATCCCAGCTATCCTGAATATCCCCTGTGGACCGGTACATATGAGCGCCTGATTCACGAATCCAATGGTATACATTGTCCTCACCCCAATTGCATGCTGAGAACAGGATGTCTCTTCCGCAGTTTTTGAGTGCCAGGCTCATTCGTTTGTACAGCAGTTCCCCCGATATATGTCTGGGCTTGAAGCAGTAATCATACTTCAAAAAATCTACGCCCCATTCTGCCAGCAATTCCGCATCCTGAAATTCATGTTCAAAGCTCCCCGGATATCCTGCGCATGTATGTGTTCCTACACAAGAGTACATCCCAAACTTTAAACCCTTGGCATGAATGTAATCTGCAAGCGCCTTCATTCCGTTCGGGAATTTGACCGGATCAGCCACCAGCTTGCCATCCTTGTCCCTTTCTTTCAGGCTCCAGCAATCATCAATAACAATGTACTCATATCCCGCATCCTTGAACCCCTCTGCAACAAGTGTGTCGGCGGCTTCCCGGATAAGCTGCTCATTAATGTCCCATGTAAAGGTGTTCCATGAATTCCATCCCATGGGCGGTGTCAAGCCGAGTTGTTGTTTGTTCATCAAAGTATTCATCCTTTCGTATAATCCAGCTACACCGTCCTTTACTGGACAGCATAGCTGTTGTGGATTGCAGGTCCCTATTCCCCAGAAGGGTATGGATTAATCTTCTGAATGGTGCCGTCCGGATTATAGTGCAGCTCCGTATATTTGACGCAGCGTTTATGATTGACACCCTCAGACAGGGAGCTGTCATGGTAGAACAGATACCACTTCTCTTCAAACTGAACGATGGAGTGATGCGTAGTCCACCCGATAACCGGTGACAGAATCTCACCCTTGAAGGTAAAAGGACCCGCCGGATGCTTGCTGACCGCATAGACCAAGGTATGCTTCGTGCCTGTCGAATAAGACAAATAGTAATGACCATTATATTTATGAACCCATGGTCCTTCAAAATATCTCCGGTCCTCATCACCGGCAAGAATCGGATTTCCTTCTTCATCCACAATGGAAATTTCTTGCGGCGCCTCCTGTAAGGACAGCATATCTTCGCTTAACAGTGCCACACGCGGCCCTAATGCAGGCTGGTCAAGGGCAGGCCCTTCCGCACCCGGCCGGAAGGTGCCAGTCTGCCATTGTTCAAGCTGACCTCCCCAGAGGCCGCCAAAGTAAATATACGCCCGGTCGTCTTCATCCACAAAAACAGCAGGGTCGATACTGAAGCTGCCGGGAATATAGTCCGGCTGCGGCGAGAACGGACCAGCCGGAGATGATGCCGTCGCCACACCCAGGCGGAACACTCCCTCCCGGTCGCGGGCCGGGAAAAATAAATAGTAAGTATTGTTCTTATACGCGGCATCAGGCGCCCATAGTTGTTGCGAAGCCCAGGGAATCTCGCTCAGATGCAGCACTTGCCCGTGATCTGTCACAGGGGATTCGAAATTCTCTATGGATAGGACATGATAGTCTTCCATTGCATACTGGTCACCGTTGTCATTGTCCGGTCCATTATGATCCAGGTCATGGGAAGGATAAATATAAATTTTGCCTTCAAATACGTGGGCGGACGGGTCCGCTGTGTAGATGTGGGTTACGAGTGGCTCGTTGGGTTTGGGCAACTGATTCATGTATAAATCTCCTCTTCTTGAGTCTATTGGCTGGAAGGAACATCTCTTCGTACTGAAACTAAGACGGCAGGAATAATAGAAGCCTATTCAGCAACCGCTTACAATACATATTGTACTGTACTCTTCCAGCCCTCACCCATACCAAAAGTAAAGAATTCTCCCTATAAATCTTATACGTTTATTGCAGGACTACCGGCAGATTGCAGAAATCAACCTGGTATCGGACAACACATTGCTTAATTTGATCAATCTGAACTGCTGGGAGGTATTGCCTAAATCCTGCATAAGCTGAATCGCTTCGCCGTTCATAAATATTTTCCATTTATACTAATTATTTTAATATTTAAAGTTTAACTGTTATCACAAATGAGTTTTATCTAATAATAGATCAATAAGTCGTGAGGATCGGTCATTGTTTGAATGAAAACGATAATTTATTATAGTTGCATGGTTATGTAAGCGCTAACATGTAAAAGGGGGTTAGGGTGAATAACTTTCGGATTAGCCCGCGGCCAAGCCGCAAATGGTTCATGGAAGGAGGAGTGCCTGTCCGCCAGTAGGCTTAGGGTATAGCAGCCCTGTGAAAGGCTCCAATTATACAAAGGGGGAGTGAACCTATGCGTAGTCACAGCATGAGAAGCAATTCTATTCGAAAATTTCTTTATATTTCGCCCTTTATGGTTTTACTTGCTATCTTTGCGTACTATCCGCTCTATGGCTGGGTGTATGCATTCTTTGACTATATGCCGCCGATTCCGCTGTCAGAATCGCCTTTTGTCGGGTTGAAATGGTTTCATTCCCTGGTAGAGAACCAGGTAAAAGTCGATCAGCTGCTTCAGGTCATCAAAAACACCTTCGGCATCAGTGGGCTGAGTATTCTTTTCTCTTGGCTCCCTATGATCTTTGCCATCTTCCTAACAGAGATCAAAGCCGTCCGTTTCCGCAAATTTATCCAGACCGTAACGACCCTTCCGAACTTTATCAGCTGGGTACTGGTCTATTCCCTGGCATTTTCCATGTTCTCCAGTGAAGGGGTCGTCAACGGCTTTTTGAACCAGATGGGGCTGAGTGACTCTCCTATACTCTTTCTTCAGAACTCGGATCATGTCTGGATTACGATGTGGATATGGGCCACCTGGAAGTCACTGGGCTGGTCGGCCATTTTGTATATAGCGGCGATTATGAGTATTGATGAGTCCCTGTACGAAGCGGCTTATGTAGATGGTGCGACAAGAATGCAGGTCATCCGGCATGTAGTTCTGCCAAGTATGCTGCCGACTTATTTTGTGCTGTTGATGCTCCAGATTGCCAGCTTCCTGAACAATGGGCTGGAGCAATATTTTGTTTTCCAGAATGCCTTCAACAAAGACACCATCCAGGTATTGGATCTATATGTATACAACCTGGCCATGGGAGGCGGCAGCTATTCCGTTTCCGTCGCGATCAGTATGCTGAAGAGCCTGATTAGTGTAGTGCTTCTCTTTTCCGTAAACGGGCTGTCCAAATTGTTAAGAGGAGAGGGCATCGTATGAGTGACAACCAGACCGGTTTAACGCCGAATGCCAAAGAAAATAACATCTCCCCCAAAATTAAAATGCAGGTCAGTGCAACCGACAAACTGATTTCTGTTGTGATTTACGTGCTGTTTTCTCTCTTTGCATTTATGTGTGTCTATCCGTTTTACTCCATCATTATCAATACCATAAGCGCCAATGATCTCAGTGCCAAAGGTGAAATTGTGTTTTGGCCTAGGCAGATCCATTTCCAGAACTATGTTGACGTGTTCAAAATACCGGGACTGTGGAATGCGTTTGTCATTTCTTTGGGGAGAACGGTTATTGGTACACTCTTGACGGTCGGGGCCTCTGCCTTTTTGGGGTTCATGTTTGCCCAGGAGGATATGTGGGGGAAAAAATTCTGGTACCGCTTTACCATTATTACGATGTTCTTTAGTGCCGGCATTATCCCCTGGTATTTGACCATGCGATCGCTGCATCTGACGAACAATTTCCTGGCATACATCCTGCCTTCCATTGTAGCCCCGTTCTTCATCATTCTTGTAAAAACGTTCGTAGAATCCACGCCGAAGGAATTACAGCAGGCGGCCAGCATTGACGGTGCCGGGATTATGACGATCTTTTACAAAATTATCTTGCCCATTAGCAAACCGATATTGGCGACAGTCGCCATATTCTCGGCAGTGAACCAGTGGAACTCCTTTCAGGATACGCTGTTGCTGGTGACCGACAGCAAATTATACAGTTTGCAGTTTATTCTGTATAACTACATCAATCAGGCCAGTTCCTTATCCACCATGGTCAATCTGCAGAATGCCGGATCTACCGCCATGGCCAGTCTGTCCACCAAGCAAACTACTACATCTATTCGTATGACCGTTACCATTATCGTTGTCGCTCCTATTTTGCTGGTTTATCCGATTTTCCAAAGATTCTTTGTAAAAGGAATTATCATCGGTGCAGTCAAAGGTTAAATTGCACCATTATGATAAATTAATCATTTGGGGGGCTGTAAATGAGTAATCACATCAAGCTGGCAAGAACATCATCAATGCTGTTCGGCACCACCCTGCTTCTGGTAACAACGATATTGAGCGGATGCAGTAGTAACTCTAATAATGCGGGTACAGCAACGGGATCACCTGCTGCGGGTACAGCCACCGAATCATCCAATCCGGGTACAGGAATTGACCACAGCAAGCCTTTGACCATTACCGTATTTGACAATGCCGCAAATTACCAGGGTGAGCAGACCGGATGGTACGGAAAACTGATTAAGGACAAATTCAATATCACTCTAAATATTCTATCTCCGCAGGTTGCCGGCGATCAGCTATACAAGACAAGGTCGGCATCGGGGGATCTGGGAGACCTCCTGATTATTGATAACAGTCAGCTCGAGGAATTAATTCCGGCGGGTATGATTATGGATATCACAGATAAGATCAAGAATACGGAGTACCTGTCCAAATATGTAGATAATCACTTCAAGCCCTTCAATACTGCATTCGAAAGCATTAATCCAGACGGCAAAATTTATGCGCTGCCAACCTTTACATCGGACACTTCACCGACCACATTCTCGGAAGAACTCCCTTACTCCAGTCCGCTAATGCCTTGGGATTATTACAAGGGAATCGGGGCTCCCAAACTGAACAATCTGACCGATCTTCTGAATGCACTGAAGCAAATGCAGGCGAAGTATCCCAAGACACCTGACGGCAAACCGATCGTTCCAATTACCTTGTGGAAGGACTGGGATAACGGAAGTATGGAAAATGTTCGTTGGCTGAGTAACTGGTACGGTTATGAACAGCCAGACGGAACCTCAACCTTACAGTTAAACGCAAAAGGCGATATCGTTCCTCTCGTTGACGACAACAGCATGTACAAGAAAATCCTCCAGTTCTATTATGACGCTAATCAGATGGGTCTCGTTGACCCGGACTCGCCGTCCCAGGATTGGAATAAAGTCTCTGAAAAGCTGACTAACAAACAGGTCCTGCTCTTATGGTATTCATGGCAAAGAGGCTTCTACAATACCATTGAAAGAGGCAATAAAGGTGACGGCAATGTGGCCATCCCGATCGCTGATACCCATATTATCCAGAATAGTGATGCCTACTTCGGGAACGGAAGAGTATTTGCCATTGGTTCGAAAGCAAAGAATCCGGAAAGAATCATTGAATTCATGGATTGGCTGTCCTCACCGGAAGGCCTGCGTTACTATACCAATGGATTTGAAGGCTTCAACTATGAAAAGACAACTGACGGCAAGTTTAAGCTGACCAAGGTAGGACAAACGGCCTTCCAAGATAATACCCCTGTTCCAGATCAATACGGCGGCGGCGGATATCAAGACGGCCAGAGTAAGCTCAATACTATGATTATGAGTGACTTTGTAGTAGATCCTGATACGAAGGAATTCTACAACAGCACCTATTGGAGCTCAACGATTGAGGCAAACAAGACGGTTCTGACTACGGAATGGCAGAAGGCTTATAATGCAACCACTCCGACAGAGTACTATCAGAAAAACAATATGATCGATATCGTGCCGAACATTAATACCAGTCTCGGGTCGGACTCCTCGGACATCAAGAATAAACGCAGTCAGATTTCGGATTATGTGAAGAACACTTCCTGGAAAATGATATTCGCCAAGGATCAAGCAGAATTCGATAAGCTCTGGACTAAGCTGCAGTCCGATGTAGTGGGTCTCGGTTGGAATGACGTTCTTGCCGTAGATACAGAAAGAGCACAAAAAATTGTAAAAATGCGTGCCGATGCAATCGCCAACAAATAGATTATTATTGCTCAAGCACATGCATCTCTTCTGTTCTAACTAAGTGGAAAGGGGCTAAAACGCAAGGGGCTGTCTCACAAAGTAGATTTTCTATGGAGGGGGATCGTTCTCTTCATTCTTAAAACCACAAAAAGTGAGCAAAGTAGCGCTTCTCCCGTATTTGGAGAAGCGCTGCTTTGTGTTTTTGGTCCACTGTGGCTTGCTTTAGCAGATTATGGGCAAGCAAAAGCCACCCGACTTCGAGGGTCACTTTTCCCATCCCTCGAAGCAGAAATCGCCGGAAGCCCCGGTTGTTCTTCAGCTTCTTTGCGGAAATGCAGCGTTTGTCTGGTTGGACATGCTCATGTATCCCCGGCTTCGTCGTACGTCCAGTTCTCAATCGGCCTACACGTGTTCGTTTTCCAAATACGTCAAGTTCTCTTCACTGCCGTAGCCTTCATCCGCATGAAGGTTGCATCCGGGTCCTTCTTGCTGAAGCTGTTTCGGTCCCCCAGCAGGGTTTGGTATTGCTCATATTTCAGCAGTCTGGGCAGCAGATCCTTGCGGAGCTGCCAAACGGCTTTTTTCAGGGGCTTATCTTTGGACATTCACGACACGAACGAGGTGGTAAGAAGGAATGTCATCTTCCAGAACCATTGGCAAGCAAAGTTGGTCCATGCTTATATTGAATGTACAAAGAAATCGCGCCTTTGGAATGGTTGGGTGGTACCTCCATTTTACCAAAAGAACGATTTCTTTTTCGTGTTATTGAAGAGTGAAAATTCGTATCCCGCTTAAACAGCGGAGAGGACGGACTGATTGTGGAAAAGCGGCAGCGGTCGCCTTGGTCTCCGGATTTTCACCGCTAAGGGGAATGAAAAAAATCTGGAGAGCACAGCGATTGGAACAACGGTCCGTTCGCGCAGCGTCCAACCAAGTGCTCACGTTGATCCTACTTAAAAACAGGGGGCTATCGTTTTCGGTTTTTAGACCCAAGAACGGTCCCATACTAGAATATTCTACTTAATCCTTGAACCGGTCCGCTAAAAAATGAGCTTGGATAACTGATACAAACCGTTCTTCCAGACCGGCCAATCATGGTCACCGTTTTCCTCTACCCAGATATGCGGCACGGAATGCTGCGACAAATATGCATGCGTCCGGTCGCTGACATTCTTGAGACTGTCCAGATCCCCGCACGATAGCCAGAGCAGACTAAGCAGCTCTGCGGCCTTCTGCGGCTCTGGAAGCAACAGTTCAGGCAGCTTCGTATTAGGAGCCGGAGAGAATGCCCCGATCCAGGCGAAACGGTCCATATTATTCAGACCGATATTCAGGGATTGGCCTCCGCCCATGGATAATCCGGCAATGGCACGGTACATCCGGTCTGTCCGGACCGGATAATTCGCTTCGATATAGGGGATTAGATCATGAAGCAAATCCGATTCGAAGGTTTCGAACGCCTGTACCTTGTCTGGAGCAAAAAGATCTCCTTCCGCCCGGTCATTCAGCATCGCCCTGCCGTTCGGAAGAACCACAATCATGGGCTTCAGCATTTGATCCGCATACAGATTGTCCAGAATGATCTGAGGCTTGCCGTGATTGTACCATTCCGTCTCATCCCCGCCAATCCCGTGCAGCAGATACAAAACGCTATATTCTTGCTCAGCGGAATAGCCGGGAGGTGTATAGACCATTGCCTTCCGGGTATTGCCTACCGCTCTAGAGGGATATTCTACGGTATGGATTATTCCCCGGGCAATGTCTTCTCTCTCCTTATCATATCCGGCCGGTGCCGTTTGCATCTTATACTCTGGATTGCTCTCGTTCATTAACGCTCATCTCCTATATATGAATGGATTGCCGTTTGAAATATTGCCCGACCAGAAATTGCATAACCTCACCTGGAGGTTTCTCCTCAAATTCTGCCTTGTCACCAAAAGCCATTCCGTAAGGCGTTTCCGGCGTACACGGTCTCCAGAGAGGCAACTCCTCACCGGTGGAGTCCTTGCCGTTGGGATCACCCGTTCCAATGAAATAGGCTAGATAATTGCACATCTGGCGTGCAAGGTCATAATGCTTGCCTACAAAAGGCCGCCAGCATTTGGCCAGCGTTTCGAAGTGGAACCACAGATCCACCGAATGGAAGGTTCCCGGATCATCCCATCCGGGAATGTCGGCATCAAACGTGTAATAATACATCGGAACGCCGCTGCCGGAATCACTGTTGGCCTTAACGGCAACACGGATCGCATATTCAATATTGCTTACGGAAGCCTTCTGGATCATTTCTTCCAGCTTTCCTGAATCAACGCCGCATAACTTAAGGTACTCTTCCGCTTCCCCGCCGAACATTATAGCCGCCATGGCTCTGAATTCATCCACGCTTCCAGCACCTGGAACAGCAAAAAATTCGGAAGAGGTATTTCCCAGCATGACCGGTACCTTATGGTGCTGTCCCTTCAGAAAAAGGTCATACGGGTCGCCCGGACAGTACAACTGGTCCATGACCGTGCCCCAGAAGCTGCCATACTCCAGCATTTTATCGCGAATATAGACGGCATCCAGCTTGCGGGCCTCTTCCAGGGTCGACACTCCCATAAATTCAAAGAACGCTGCACCCTCCTCTTCAGCATCTTTCAAGGTCCGGTGCTGCGGAGGCACCGGGTTATCCGGGTACAGTGGAGTAAAGATCCCGCTCATAATCACAGCCCGCTGAAACAACCCTTCATTCTGCGGCGAGGTCAGTTGGCTCAGCACACTTCCGCCGCCGGCCGATTGTCCGCCGATTGTGATTTGGTCCGGGTCTCCGCCAAAAGCAGCGATATTGCGTTTCACCCACTGTGTGCCAGCCTGCTGATCCAGATGTCCGAAATTCGCGGGAGCTTCGGGGGATTCTGCAGTAATCTCAGGATGGCTCAGAAAGCCAAATGCGTTCAGGCGGTAATTTACGGTCACTACGACAATCCCTCTGCGGGCAATGCGTTCGCCGTCAAACTCCATTTCAGCGGTATGGCCCACCTGGAGTCCTCCGCCAAAATACCACACAAAGACAGGAAGCTTCTCATCGGCGCTGACGGCCGGTGTCCAGACATTCAGGTACAGACAGTCCTCATCCATCGGAAGATCCGGATCGACCGACCATTCGCGGGTATAAATATTATTCACATCTATAACTGTCGGGGCCTGCATCGAAATAGGAGCAAAATCATACGCTTTCAATTCCCCTTCCCAGTTCTGTACAGGCTGGGGGGCACGCCAGCGGTTCCCCCCCACAGGCGGGGCCGCAAACGGAATTCCCTTGTAGCTGGTAATACGCGGATCAGCTGCCGGTAACCCCTGAACGATACCATTTTCAACACGCACTGCTCTTAACATGCCATTACCCCTCTCTGAATATCAGCGTTTAAGCACACAGGAATCAGCTGGTTCCGTTTAAGCAACCCGCATTTATCTCACGGCTACATTCATAGATACCTTCTTTAGCTCCCGGTTCAAATCTTTCTCTTCTGTCAGATCCAAAACCGGAACACCATCAATATCAAAATGCACGCGCCGTAAGCCTGAACTTCTCGGTCCGTCAATCCCCGGTCTTGCATGATAAGCATTCCAAATGACCCCATCATCATCTGTCACATAGGAGTTGTGGCCCGGCCCATATTCTCCGGGAACACTTCTGGAGGTCAGCAGCGGATAATTCCCTTTGGTCCAGCTGCGGGTGTCCAGCAAATCCGCATCCTTTTCGGCAGTCAAGAGACCCACAACATAGGTTGCATCCACTGCCGCGCTGGCAAAGGTCAAAAATAATTTGTCTTCGGTGTAGAGGGCAAACGGCCCCTCATCTACAAAAGTATGATTATTGGCCCACCCGTAATCGGGTTTGGTCAGAAGTACCGGATCACTGGTCAGCTTCCACGGCTCCTTCGGGTCAATGGTGGCGATATAGATCCAGGCTCCAAGATCGGCAGGCACGAACTGGCGCTCCGACCATGCCGCGTAATGCTCCCCGTTCCATTGAATGACAGTCATATCGAGGGAAATGGTTTTGCCTGCTTCGCATAAATATGTACCATCTTTCTTCACTACACGCTTAGGCATCGACCAGTCAGCAGCACACATCGGATTTCCTTCTGTACGTAACTTCATGACATGCGACTCTTCATGCAGGAACTCCCCCGGTGTTGCCGCATGAAAGAGATATAGTTCATCCTCAATGATGTGAAATTCCGGTGCCCACAGCAGTCCGCCGATCTGTTCATAGGTGTTCGAATCCAGAATCAATACTTCCTCGGCATCTGCCAGCCCGGGGATGGTATCTGCTTCCCGCATATATAACGTGTGATTTTGGTCCGCATCGTTGGTAGCAATGAAATAATACTTCCCTTTCCATTTCGCTATGCAGGGATCTGCACGGTCAAATGCAACCGGAAACGGGTAATGATCCTGATGGACTTCACCGGAAATTCTATAAGTTCCAGCCTTGTCCCAATGGATTTCTTCCGTATTCCAATCCACTCTTTTCAGCGCTTGGGTGCCGTCACTGTAGAGAGCCGTTGCCCGGATCTCATCCAAGTCCTCTTCCGATGCCGCTGTCACGCAGTCTGGAACTTCAATGGCAATGTTGGTTGGAACCGTAAGCTTATAGTAGAGCCTGCGCGCTATTTCTTTCGATACCGGGATGTAATTACGCGGCAGGACCCCCTCAATATCGGCAAGCACTGCCTCCAGGGTAAAAGGCTGCGCCGCTTCCGGTGCTGAGATTCCCTTCAGACTCATGATATCAGCTATAAAATTCTGATAACCATTCCCCCGCTCATCGATCCAGCGGATCAGGTAGCCTTTCCGGGCGGCGTCGTACTCGCAGGAGACATCGCTTACATAAGTATCCGCCTTAAGCTCCAGCAGACCAACTTCGTTGTATTGCAGCAAGTCACCGGAGGAGAACAGCAGCACTTTCCCCTTACTCTCTGCATCGGCTTCGCCTTCAGCCTCTGTACGGACTGCGATCACCCCGAAACTCCCCTCGGAAGTGTGGAACAGATACGGATTCTTCAAGCTCTTGGCCCGGAGTGTACCATCCTCGTTCTCTGCCGCCTTCGCGAATAAGACTCCCGAATTATGGTTTAATTCCTGAAAGAGAAGCCCGTCGTTGCAATAAGCCAAATGCATGCTGTGCGCCAGCTTCGGAGCATATACCATATCCTCCTGAGGTATCCGGGTATAGCAAAGGATATAATTCCGATCTTCGTGTTGTTGTGGTATCATTAACAAATGACCCCCTTCATTATTGATAAATCCTAATGACCATTAAGTACCATTTCAGCATTGGAATTCAGGATTTTACCCCAAATTCCTTTAATACACAATGTAAATTATAGAAAAATACTGAATCCCAAACAATGATATATCCTGCTCATTAATTGATGTATCCGAAGAAAGGAGAAGCCAATGCCCAAGATTCATTATGTCGAATTTGATGCTACTCATCCTGACGATTTTGTCTTCAGTATTCCCGATGGCCATGATGCCTGGCTTCTGGTGCTCACACAAACTCCGGCGTTGTTTGAAGTAAACGGAGAATTGAAAGAGTATCCGGCCCACTCTGTTATTCTTTATCCTCCTAAGCACACTATCTATTATCGTGCTTGTTCCAATAAGTACGTTAACGACTGGGTCCGTTTCGATGCGGACGAATCCTACATCACTGAAACCACTTTGCCTGTTGGTGTCCCATTCTCGCTGCCGGACCCCAGCTATTGCCATCAGCTGTTTCAACTGCTGACCTTTGAGCATACTTTTCAGAATGATTACAGGGAACTGTCCATCGACTACCTGTTTCGAATTATCTTCAATAAGCTGTGTGAAGCGTCCCAGGACAAGCTGAACCCGCAATATTATAATCTTCTAAGCTTGCGTAAGACGCTTTACAATAACCCCGGCCATCCTTGGACCGTTTCCTTAATGGCAGAGTATCTGCATATCAGTGCAGGCTATCTGCAGACGATATATAAATCCACCTTCGGGATCTCCTGCATGGAGGATGTCATTCATTGCCGGATTCGGCTGGCCAAAGAAAAGCTTGGCTTTGGTCCACATAAAATTGCCGAGGTCGCAACGCTTTGCGGGTATGCCAATGTGGAGCATTTCTGCAGACAGTTTCGGCAGCTTACGGGTTACTCCCCCAAGGCTTACCGGGAGACCCTCGTCTCCAAGGAACCAAAGGAACCGGCTGACAAATGATTTGAGAGCGGCTCCCAGGTTCAGCTTGGGCAGCCCCTCTCTATATTCCGGGTTCACCAAGGACAGGCAGCGCCGAATCATCACGCAAGAACAGGGGAATCTGATGTAGCGGCGCATCCGACAGGATGACCTGACCGCCTGCAAATTTTTCACGGGTATAGGCATGGGTCCAATGGGATCCTGCCGGTAAATATACCTTGCGCTCCCTTACACCTTCGAACAGCACTGGGGCAACTAGGAGATCGGGACCGAACATATACTGGTCTTCCACTTCCCAGGCTTCCGGGTCCTGAGGGAAATCATAGAACAAAGGACGCATCGGTGGTGTCCCCTTCTCATGAGCAGCCTTCATCAAACCAGAGATATAGGGCTTCAGCCGCTCTCTGACCTGCAAGAATTCCTTGAATATGTCGTATGCCTCTTCCCCGTAGCTCCATACCTCATTATCCGAGCCGCTGCCGCATACGCCGCCCCCCTTCGTCCCGGTAGGCGGAACAAAAGGCTGGCGGTCGCCATGAAGCCGAAAAACCGGAGAGAACGCACCGTATTGGAACCAGCGCACCATCAGCTCACGGAACGAAGCGTCTTCCGGATTGCCTCCATGAAAGCCGCCGATATCCGTTGTCCACCAAGGAATGCCCGCCATAGCCATATTTAGGCCAGCTCTCACCTGAATGCCCAGAACTCTGAAGCTGGAGTGTATATCTCCGGACCATACGAGAGCACCATATCGCTGGCTTCCCGCCCAAGCGGAGCGCACCAGATTGATGATGCCCGATTGTCCCTCGGCGGACATTCCATCATAAAAGGTCTGGCTGAACTTCACCGGATAAATATTTCCGATTTGCTTGCTGGATCCGATATGGTAACGGTAAATATCGTGGTCGTAGACAGTCAGTTCAGGCTCTGCCTCATCGAGCCAGAATACCCGTATGCCTTTGTCATAATAGTTCTGCTTAATCAGTCCCCATAGAAATTGCCGGGCTTCAGGGTTGGTTGCATCAAAAATGGAGTTTTGTCCAAGAAACTGGAATTGGGTGCGGACACCGCGGTCGGAGCGGAGCAGATAGCCCTTTTCCAGCATCTCCTGATAGTTCTCGCTCTCTGTTTGTACGGTGGGCCATACGGAGACCATTAACTCTATCCCCAGCTCCTGCAGTTCTTGCACCATCCCCTCAGGATCAGGCCAGTAATCGGGGTCAAATCTCCAGTCCCCTTGATTCGTCCAGTGAAAAAAATCTACTACGATAACATCGATAGGCAGATTCCGGCGTTTATACTCCCTGGCCACCTCCAGTAATTCTTCCTGTGTACGGTACCTAAGCTTGCATTGCCAGAAACCCATGGCGTAGTCCGGCATCATCGGTACCGTTCCGGTAGCCTTGGCATAGGCTTCCTCGATTTCCGCAGGAGTATCACCGGCTGTGATCCAATAATCCAGTTGTTTGGCCGAGGGGGCCGTCCATTCCGTAACATTCAGACTGAAATGCGCCTGCCCGATTGCCGGATTGTGCCACAAAAAGCCATAACCGGCACTGGAGAGTACAAACGGAACACTGATCTGGCTGTTGCGGTGGGTCAGCTCCAAGGAGCAGCCCTTTAAATTCAAGAATTGATGCTGGTATTGCCCCATGCCATACAGCTTCTCCGAAGGATCCGCTTCCAGCCGGAGCTTCACGGAATAATCACTGCCGCCGGGAATGGCCCGGAGTTCTCTTCCTCCATATTTTAATTGATAGGTATCTTCCGTTTCGTTAAGCAATAGTTTGCCATGCTGGTTATAATAGAAAATCTGCCCTTTGTCAGTGATCTCCGCCTTGATATTTCCGTTAACAATCGTCGCTTTCCCCTTATCGATGGTTACCTCACATTTAATCGCAGGTGCAGGCAAGAGCGCCCAATCATCATCGGTGATCTCCGAATAGGAAGCCCGGACACGCAGCGCATGTTCACCCCAAGGTTCGATCCAGACTCTTTCATGGTCATATTCTCTAATCAGTCTTCCATTCTCTTCACGAAACATAGCACGATACCTCCAACAGTTCTATAATAAGGTTGCAACCACATTATAAAGAGTGCAGAACCGCCATACTACACATAAAAGTACGCATCTATCATACGATATTACGTTTTATTGGAGGAGTGTATAATCGTGGAATCTTTCGAAGACCAGCCCTATCCGTGGAAAAAAGAGCACACTGACATTCCGGAGAATCTGTTTCCGATCAACGTTTTTCATATCTACTTTCCGGACCGGAGCATTATTCCGCCCCATTGGCATAACCATCTCGAATGGATTCTGATTACCAAAGGCAGCTTCCGGGTCCAAGTCGGCCCTAATTCCAGAGAATTAGTGAGGGGAGAGGTCGCCTTTATCGGCCAGCCCCAGATTCATGCGGCTTATCCAACAGAGGATGGCAGTGAGTTGTATGCAATCGTCTTTAACGAAGCCCTGCTAAATGGAATGAGGGATTATACTGAAATCCAGTACATCCGTCCGCTTCTGGCCGGTGAGCTTCTGCTGCCCGGCTTCTACCTCATCCATGAACCGGTTACCAAGTCTATCAGGGAATGTATGGAACGCATTATTCTCAGCTATCAGAACAAAACCTTTGGCTATGAACTATGCATAAAAGGCGATCTTTTCTCCTCCCTGGGCCTCGCTTATCCACTGGCGGAATTCACCTCTCCAAACTCAAAGGCAGCGCACGGGGAGACAGGGATTCAGCCTTTGTTGATCCATCTTAGCAACCATTTTCATGAACCGCTGACGGTAGAGGAAGCTGCCCGGATATGCTGTGTAACACCCAATTATTTCTGTCATTTGTTCAAAAAAACCACTGGAAAAACGTTAATCGAATATGTAAATATGCTTCGGATACATGAAGCCTGCAGACTGCTTCAGCTTAACCGGTACTCAATTCAGGAAGTTGCCTATAAAGTCGGCTTTTCTAACCTGACATACTTTGGGCGGATGTTCAAAAGGATCACCGCTATGACTCCGAGCGTCTACATAACGCATTTTATCTGACCATAGCGGGCGGTTTCCTTTTCACTCTTTAGGGCTTAATAAAATGGAAATAATCGAAATCGGTATACCCGCCGGACTGATGGGTCGCGTAATTGAAGAGTCCAATTCTATACCCCATAAAATGATCCAGCGTGAATTTCATATGCAGCGTCCGGCCGATTGGCTTCCAGGCTGTTCCGTCCTCTGAATAGAAGAACCGCGCCTCGTCGAGGCTATCCTCAAAATTGAAGTCAATTCTGAGATACACCCGTTCGCCGGTGAACACGATACTCTCCACCGCCTCCTCGGAGCCGCCGCCGCCGTTAACACACATATCGATGCTGAACTGCCCTCGCTCCCCGGCTACGATCCTAACCGTGCCAAACCCGTTCTGCAGCGCTACCATTCCTGCCCGGTCACCGGGCTTCATTCCCGAGATCTCCAGCATTGTCTCCGCGCTGCAGGCCGGACCTTCCGTACGTTGCGTCAGCGTATTGCGGGCAAACAGGATGCTGTCTGTGAATGGACCGGTGCGGAGCCGCAGATAGCCCGGCCGCTCTGTCACAGACCACAGCCCATGGTCAGGATTATGGTTCCACTGCCAGTTCAGGGCCAGCCGGTTGCTCTCATAGTCGAACTCATCGCTGATAACCAGAGGCTTCGGTTCCGCAACAGGAAGCTTTGTCTCAATACCTTGAGGTACTGTGCCATTATTCCGGATAACCGGCCAATCGTTCTCCCAGCTCACAGGAAGCACACAGGGAATCCGCCCGACAGCATCATGATCCTGGAACAGCACAGCATACCAATCATGATCCGGGGTATCAACAATACCTCCTTGAGCCACACCATTATTATGGTAGCCGAGGTCATCGTCCAGAATAATTTCCCGTTCATAGGGACCCAGAAGTTCCCTTGAACGGTAGCATATTTGACGCCTGCGCATATTTCCGGTTCTCGGCCATTCAATAAAGAACAAATAGTAATAACCGTTCAGCTTGTACGCATGACAGCCTTCAATCCGCAGACCGATGTCAGTCCGGTCACCTTCGAGCAGCAATTGATCGGTTCCCCCCGGCTTTACAGCCGTAAGATCTTCTGTCAGCTCCTTAATCCGGATATCCCCATTACCATAGATCACATAATTGCGGCTATCGTCATCCAGCAGCAGGCCCGGGTCATGGTGAAGACCCGGTATTACCGAACGCTCCCAAGTTCCATGTTCAATATCCTCCGTGCGGTAGATATAGAACTGGTCCATGTCATTGGATGAAAAACAAACATAGAATACCCCGTCTTTGTGACGGAGCGATGCCGCCCAGGAGCCTTTTCCGTAAATACCTTTCCCGTCCAGCAGCCGGTGGGCATCGTTATCCTCAAAGGTATCAAATACATAATTTACAATTTCCCAATTCACTAGGTTAACTGATTTCATAATCGGACAGCCCGGCATGGAATGCATACTCGTGCTGACCATATAGAATATTGAACCAACCCGGATGACGTCAACATCGGGAACATCTGCCCACATGATAGGATTGGTTATGATAGCGGTATTCACTGTACAGCCCTCCCTGAATGAACTCCTCTACTCCACGAACTGCCATGATACAAGCTTATATAATGGAACCCCAGTTTTTCCGGTGAACACCAGATACAGATCGTGGATTCCTTCCGCTCCGTTAACCTCCGTCTTTATCTCTATCTGATTCTCCGGCCCAGCCGCAGCGGGAACAGGCAGTTCCCCAATGAATAGACCTGCCGGGTCATCCAGATGCAGCTTAATCATACCGCCGCCCTCTAGGCATATGACAGAAGCACTGAATGCTCCGGCACCTTTACTTCCGAAATCGACCTCGGATAATCCGATCCAGTCGCCATTGCCAATATCCGTTACAATCCGTTCTCCCACTGCCGCCTCGAATTCCGTCATTACGCCCGCACTCCATCCTATCGTCACCGCATGGACACGTTGATACGGACTCAAAGCCTTGATTTGCTGTACACCTTTATAGTCTGCTTCCACATGCTGAATGGAACCATCCCCATTATGGAAAAGGCGGCCCAGATGCGTTGAACGGTAGCCGTTCGCAATGCCCTGTGCTTTGGACAAGGTTTGCGCGTGATAGGCGATGTACCATTCATCATGAAATTGGAATATCGCATGATGGTTATTACCTGATACTCCGAAAAAATGCCCCGGGTTCTTTAATATCGTCTCACAGTATGTCCAGGGACCCATTGGGTTGTCACTCGTCATATAGGCAATCTCACCCGCAGGAGGACTGCCTTCCGGACGTTCCCCGTCATAGAAATTCGAACAGTAGGTATAGTAGTAGACTCCGTTCCGCTTATGTATCCCGGCATCCTCGAACATGAATGGTGCGGGAATAACCTCAGCAGTACCTGCTACGCTGGTCATATCCTCCCCCAGCATCATGACCCGTGCTGTACCAGGCTCAGCGAACTGTCCTTCCGGGACTCCGCCTCCGAAATAGATGTAGCCCTGACCGTCATCATCCACCAGTACTGCCGGGTCGAACAGCCAGGTTACCTCTTCAACTCCAGGAGTGGACCGCAAAATAAGCGCCTCACCAATAGGGTCAACCCATGGTCCCACCGGACTGTCACTCGTCAGAACACCGATACCACTGGCATTGTTGGCGAAGTACAGGAAGAATTTATCCATGCCTCCAATCACCTTATGGACCGCTGCAGGCGCCCAGGACTGGGTAGCCCACTTAGCCGCTCCGTCCGGCCCTGCTACTGCAATTTCGCCGTGATCAGTCCAATTGACTAGATCACTGGAGGAGATTACCGCAATCTTACGGATACTGCTATAAGTATTTTCTTTGATCGTACCGTTCCCGTCATACTCCAGTGCATCGTGGGTCATGTACAAATAAACCCGGTCTCCAAATACCAGGGCATACGGATCGGCCCCATATCGGTTCGCAACCACAGGATTCCCGTTAGGCGGAACCTTTCCTATGGCTTGATTGAGTTGAAATGCCATTAGATATCCTCCATTTTTTGAATTTCCCGAACTTCATCAAGTATTATCATAACGAAGCAGCCAGATCGGCAAGCCGTCCGAACGAAGCTTTGGGCTGCTGGTGTTCGTCAAACAGAAATGGCCAGTTTTTACGCCCGCGAACCGGGAAACCATCCAGCCAGGTATAGTCATCAGCTACACCCCAGAACGTAACAGAATCAATGGCCTTTCTGTATTCCATCAGAACGGCAAAAATCTCCGCATAACGTTCTTCCTGAAGCTTCAGCATCTCAACTGTTGGCGCTTTCAAATCAGCCCGTTGATCTTCGAACCGGAACATGGAGAGATCAAGCTCGGTAATGTGGATTCTAAGGCCAAGAGAAGCATATAGCTCAAGCGCACTGCGGATTTCGTCAATGGTTGGGCCATAGATGTTCCAGTGTGCCTGCATGCCTATCCCGTGAATAGGTGTATTCTGGTCAAGCAAACTGCGGACCAGCCTGAAGATCTTGTCGCGTTTGACAGGATCGGTCTCATTATAGTCGTTGTAGAACAACAAGGCGCCCGGGTCTGCCTGATGGGCCATTTCAAAAGCCTCACGGAGATAGTCCTCTCCGAGGATTTCGAGCCATTTCGTTTCCCTCAAGTATTGGTCCGACTTATCCTCAACGGCTTCATTAACTACATCCCAGGCATAAGCCTGCCCGCGGTATCGGCCCACAACAGCGTTGATATGGGTCTGCAGACGGCCGAGCAGCTGCTCTCTGGTGCACGGCTCCCCCTCTGAATTGCGGAACATCCAATCTCCTGTCTGGTTATGCCAGAGAAGTGTATGGCCCCGGACTGCGATTTGATTGGCCTTAGCGAACTCAAAAATCCGGTCGGCTGCATCAAAGGTAAAAATCCCTTCTTGCGGCTGGACTTCCTCAGGCTTCATCACGTTTTCGGCTGTAATGCTGTTGAAATGCTTAGCAATGAAAGGAGCTTGAGCAGATAAAACGTCCATGCTGACCGCAGCGCCCATTTTGAACGCGTCCCGGAACACTTCATGCAATGCGGGTAACCCGCCATTTGCCTGTGTCATCTTGTATAGCCTCCTAATTCGAATGTAGAACAGACAGTTAAGTCTATAATATAGCTTTTGTATGCGTTTACCATTACCAAATTAAAGAAGCATACTCATCATTTTTCAGCACCAGCCTGGTTGCGGTAAGCGACTGGTTTTAGTGCGGTCCGCTTTTCAAACTCTCTTAAAAAATGATGGTAGTGAACATAACCCACATTCTCTGCAATCTTCCTGACGGTCTCGCCCGTTTCAATTAACCGCTTCTTGGCTTGTTCGATGCGCAAATTATGAATATATTCAAGGATGCTGATACTATTCTTTTTAATAAACGCCTGGCCCAGGTATACCGGATTGATATAAAAGTGCTCTGCGATCTCTTTTACAGTCAAAGGTTTGGAATAATTGTCCTTCAAAAAGTATTCCACCTGTATCAGCGGATGCTCGGATCCGCGTTCCTTATGCTGTCTGATATATTCCATACATGAATTCAACAATTGCCTAAGGATGTCTTCCAGCACTGCGAGCGACTTGGGCTCGGTTCTAAAAAACTCAAATGAATCACTCCATTGCTCAGCCTTCCCGCCGAACTCCCTCACCAGCTCCATACTTTTCAGCATGATATCGATGCTGGTCATCTGTACAACCTCAGGTGCAGTTCTATTCCGTTCAAACATACTGAACATTTCCTTCAATTGGTCCCAAGCCTTCTGCTCCTGCAATCTTTCAACTGCGCCCATCAGTTCTTCTGTCAGATCTGCGGAAGGCAGACGATAGCTAAGCTGGCTCCGGGCATCCATGGTCGCATCAATGGGGCCGCTGGCTTCCGAATAGAAAAGATGGCGGGCGGCAGCCCCGGCGGCCAGCATATAGGATACGGGCAGCTCCCGTAGTGACTGCACATTCGGCCCGATGCTCACATATCCCTTTACACTGTTCCTAGACAATTCGGTATATACCTGCCTAGCCTGCTCCGCTGCCCGCGCGGAACTCTCCACAACAAACCCCGCCTGATCGCCGGGCAAATCAATGAACAAGGCACCCATCGCCCCGGCGAACTTCCGGCAGATTTCCCTAATATTGCTTTTGGGGCCATTCACATGTATATAAGTCCACCCTGAAACCGCCTCGTCCAGACGATCCATCAGTTCGGTGATCTCCTCTTCCGGCTCCGCCCACTGCCCTTCAAGCATACGGGCGATCGCAACGGGAAGAAGTCGGCTCGCCAGCATGTTCTGCTGCATCTTGTGCTTGGCACGCATTTCCAGCTCGTCTGCAATGTCGGCAATCGCCTTCTCCCATTCCGCATCAATGACAGGCTTCAGTAAATAGTGTCTTACCCCATAACGGAGTGCTGTCCGTGCGTATTCAAACTCGCCGTAACCGCTGAGGACGATAAAAATGGGCTGCTCTATGTCCAAATCACGTACCTGCTTGATTAGCTCTAATCCATCGATGCCGGGCATGCGGATATCTGTAATCACAAGATCTGGCGAACACTCCTCCACCGTGCTTAACGCTTCTTCCCCGTTCTCACATGCGCCGCAGATTTCAAAGCCCAACTCCTCCCAATCGGTCAACGTTCTTAATCCCTCTAATGCAATCGTTTCATCATCCGCTAAAACCACTTTAAACATGGGATTCCTCCACTTTTGGGTCTAATGCCAAGTCTACGGGGATTTGAATTGTGATAGACGTCTGTTCATACTCGGTACTCTCAATGGTAAAGCCGGCGCGGCTGTCATAATACATCATCAGGCGTCTATAGACATTTCGGAGCCCGACATTTTGTCCGGAGTCCTGGTCTGATTGCAGGTGGGACTTGATCCATTTCAGCTTCTCCTTATCGATTCCCTTTCCGTTGTCAATCACAACAATGATTAAAGATGCGTCGTTCATGGAAGCAGACACGTGAATCTTCCTTGCACCTTTGACCGATTGCAGACCATGCTTGCAGGAATTCTCCACCAGTGCCTGGACGCTCATTTTGGGAATCCGGAAATTCAGTACGGAAGGGTCGATATCAATGTCGTACGTGAACCGGCTCTGAAAGCGGAATTTTTCAATCTGCAAATACATTTCAATAAAAGATATTTCTTCCCCGACGGTAATCAGATCGTCCTTCCAGCTTAGCAGCCTGCGCATAATAAGAGCCAGATTCCGGATCACATCGGTGACCTCTTCATACTTGTATTTCTTGCAAATGACCAGTATGGCGTTCAGCGTATTAAAAAGAAAATGCGGGTCTACCTGACTTTCCAGATAGTTCAACTCAGCTCTTACCTGCTCAAGCTCGAGGTCCTTTTTCTGAATTTCCAGCTTATACACATCATTAATCAGATTGCGGATTTTGTCCGTCATCAGATTGAAGCTGCGGATGAGACCGCCGATTTCGTCCTTTCCCTCATACATATCAATGCTCTCGAACTGTTCATATTTGACAAGCTTCATATGTCTGTAGAGCAATCTCACCCTCAGATTATAGGATCGTATAATCACAATGATCAGCAGAGTAGGTATAATTATGGTCAGCACAGCAAAAATCAGCGATAGCCGTAGCGCACGGCTCATCTCATGATTGACCACTCTGCCTTCCGGAGTTCCGATCAGCCTCCAGCCTTTCGTATATCCCGCATTGCCCAAAGTACGGACAATCTGCTTGGACGATTGACTGTCATCCGTGTCCATGTTTAATAAAACGTTTTTATCCATTGAATAATAGGAATGATCCGATTCCAGCACCACACGGTTCTTCTCATCCAGGAGCTTGAACTGCAAATAGTCGTGTTCCTTCTTGAACAGCTCTTGCACATTGTTCAACCTCAGATCGATTCGCAAATACTTACGGTAGGGCTGTCCGGTAAAGTTATCCAACTTGCGGATCAGGCTGACAAACACTTCCTGCTGGGGCGGATTGAGCGGGTTAGTCCCCTGATAAGAGGTTAATAGCACCTTGTCCGAGCCACTGGTTATTTTACGGTACCATTCACTCTTCTTATCGTTGTCTGACAGAATAAAGTAACTGCCGCCGTTCTGAATCGTCGGATTCGTAGTATAGACGCCCATCCAATAAATATAGGAATGCAGGTTGTTATATTGCCACATCTTATCCCTCAGAACACTGTTGTAGGCATCATAATAAGCCTCGTTATCGGGATAGGTATCATCCATGATTTCATTGTAGGCACGGTCTGCTGCAACCGTATTGCTGATCGCCACACATTCATTCACAATTTGCATAAAATCATAGACCACACGGTCTACGGAAATCTCAAGATTCTCTCTTTCACGGGCATCCACATTACGGCTGATCTGAACATAAAAGAGGGCGTTAATGCTGAGTATCGGGACAAGAACGCATAGCAAATAGATGAACAGAAATTTGTATTTGAGCGGGATATCATTAACGATGGCTGATGGTTTCCTTTTGCCCTTCATGCTGCTCTCCTCCCCCTTGAATCAGCCCTTCTTGTACACCGAAGGTGAGACGCCATTCAGCGATTTAAACTTGGCAGCGAACAAATCCGCATCCGAATATCCCACACGCTCCGAGATATCCGAAATGCACATATCCGTCCGGCGCAGCAGTTTTTTGGCTTTTTCAATGCGGTATTCATGAAGAAATTCGTTAAAAGAGATGCCATAACGTTTCTTGATCCGTTGTCCCAGATAGGCAGAATTCACATGTAAATGCTTCGCAATGTCCTGCAGCTTCAGCTTCTTCTGATAGTGCTCCCGGACATAGTCGATCGCCGCTGTAACGAGCAGGTCCTCCTGATGATTGTCCGCTGAGGCGAACCATTCGGCTACTTCGTACAGATCCTCCTTCGTCTGCCGCTCAAGCAGCGGCAAGCAGCAAGCGGTTACCCGGGGTGGGAACCATTTATCCGCCCACAATGCCGAGTCTCCTCCTCTTACATCGATTTCGCGGAGCAGTTCAGCTTTGATGTTGCTCAGGAAGGCATCGATCCATGCACTCGAAGTACTATCTGCCGAGAAAATTTTAAAGACATCGCTCAGTTGGGAGCTTAATGGGTCAAGCTGCCCTTCGGTAACCGATTGGAGCAGCGACTTCTTCAGCCCCGCCGGAAGCAGCGCCGTTTGATCCTTGTCCTGCTCCTGGAAGAAACCAATTTCGCGGGTGTTCGAATCCGGTCGGTATAATTCAGCCGCGAGCGCTTCATGATACGCAGCATTCAGAAATGCGGTGCCGCGATGCTCAAGGCTTGCCGAGAAAAGAACCAGACCGCTATACTCAGTCCGCATTTCATTGATCCAGCTTGCCAGCATCACCGGGTCAAGCTCCGGGCCTTCCGGCGGAGAAACCAGCAAATAGCCATGTTTATGGCTTCCAGCCAAAAAAGGGTACGCGATTATATTGCGGAACGTTTCCTTGAGGCTCATGGAATAGACTTGTCTTCGCAACTGTGAGCTGTCGAGCGAAACCCCCTGGGCCAATACACAGCATATCCGGGAGCCGGGGTGTATATCCAGCGCCTTAAATGCCTCTTCCGCTTCTTCTGCAGTGTTCTCCCGCATGAGAAGACGGGATATGGTTTCCGCCTGTATAAAGGCGGAAACCAATTCCTGTCGTGAAGCAAGCTTACGCTCAGCACGTATTTGTTCGGCTACAGTCTGCAGTGCCTCTGTCAATTCTATTTCATCCAAGGGTTTGGTCAAATAATTGGACACACCGTATCTAAGGGCTTCCTTGGCATACTCAAAGTCAGCATAACCGCTAAAGATGATGAACTTCGGTTGGAAATCGCTTTCAGCAAATATCTTAATGAGTTCAAGGCCATCGATCACAGGCATACGTACATCGGTTATGACCAAATCAGGCCGTGTGCTATGAATAAGCTGCAGCGCATCTTCGCCATCCAGGGCCTCGCCGCAGACTTCAAAGTCCAGTTCCTCCCAGTCGACCAGTAATCGCAATCCTTCAAGCATCAGCGGCTCATCGTCGGCAAACAGCACCTTAAGCATTGGCATCACCCTCTTTATTTCTAATTTTTTTGATTACAGAAAGCTAAGTCTTGTGGAACAGGAGAAACCGCTTCGGCTGCTGCCGAAACGGTATAATCCCTTATATTAACCATTTAAACAATTATTATCCATTTATTCTTTAACACTACCCAAATTTAATCCTACCACGAAGTACTTCTGCAAAAAAGGGTAAACGAACAAAATCGGCACTGCCGTAACAATTGTGATGGCTGCACGGATGGAAGCCGGTGTCACCAAGGCCTGCATCTGATTGTGCTGATTGCCTGCCAGCGCAGAAGGATCGTTGTTCGTGCTCATGGTGGAACCGAGCAGCTTCATCATTTCATATTGCAGTGTACTCAGATTGATATCCGATGATGCGTACAGGAACGTGTCAAACCATGAGTTCCATGCGCCTACGGCGATGAATAGAGCTACGGTTGCCAGCACGGGAGTACACAGCGGGAAGATGATTTTCCAGAAGATTCTGAATTCTCCCGCCCCGTCGATTTTCGCCGACTCTGTGAGGCTGCCTGGAAGGGACCGGATATACGTCCGGAGGATAATCAGGTTGAACGCGCTGACCATGCTTGGAAGGATATAGACCATAAAGCTATGAAGCAGACCTAACTCTTTAATAAGGAAGTAATTCGGAATCAGTCCGGCATTGAAATACATGGTCAGGATGAACAGCATACTTATTTTTTTACGGAAAATGTATTGCTTCTGCGCCAGTGTATACGCTAGCATCGTAGTCAGAAAAACGCCTAATACTGTCGAGAGCAGCGTGCGGGACACGGAGATAAAAGCGGCATGATAGATCGTCCCTGTGATAAAGACGGCTCTGTAGTTCTCTAAGGTCCAGGCACGGGGCCAGAAATATACTCCCCCGGCAAGAGTGTCACTGCCGTCATTTAAAGAAACCGCCAGCGTGTGGAGGAATGGATAGAGCGTGATGGCAACCACAAAGAGCATAAATATCGTGTTGATTGTATGAAAGACAATCGGCTCAATGCGTCCTGAACTTTTCGTCACAGCTTTCATATGGGCTTCCTCCTCTATACTAATCGCTCTTCGCCGAGGCGTTTTGCGATATAATTTGCGATGAATACGAGAATGACACTGACGATGGTTTTGAAGATCCCTGCCGCCGTAGCCAGAGAATAATTCCCCATAGAGATACCATACTTCACTACAAAGATATCAATGGTTTGCGACCAGTCCACAGTAAGCCCGTTACCAAGCAAATATTGGAGTTCAAAGCCGGCATCCAGAATATGTCCGATGTTCATAATGAGCAAGATAACGAATGTGGCTTTAATCCCAGGAAGAGTGACATAGCGCATCTTCTGAAAACGCTTGGCGCCGTCTATGGACGCTGCCTCATACAGAGAAGGATCGATTGAGGTAATGGCTGCCAGATAAATGATGGTACCCCAGCCCACCTCTTTCCACACGTTCGAAGCCCCGACAATGCCCCAGAAATATTTTCCTTCACTGAGCCACATAATCGGTTCTTTAATGAAGTGAAGCTTCATTAAGATGATATTGACAATTCCGTCGTCAATCGACAGCGAAGTGGCAACGATGCCCGCTGCGATAACCCAGGACAAGAAGTGCGGCAAATACGAAATAGACTGAACGATACGCTTGAAAAACTTAACTTTGATCTCATTTAGCAGTAAAGCCAAGCCGATTGCCGTAACAGTACCAAGCACAAGGTTAATAAAGCTCATGGCGATCGTGTTGCGCAGCACCATCATAAAGGTCTCATCTGAAAATAGAAAGTTGAACTGCTGCAAGCCTACCCACTCTTGCTTGCCGAAGGATAGCGCCGGGCGGTAGTTCTGAAAGGCCATTACCCAGCCCCAAATGGGAGCATAGTTAAAGATAATTAAATAAATGGCAATCGGTACTGACATGAAAATAAGCTGCTTCTGCGTTTTTAGCGTCTTCCAGCTAAGACTCACACCAATTTCCGGATCGACTCTGCGTTGTCTGGTCTTCTGGGTTTTGACCGGTTTGTCCAGTACGGTATCAGACATGTAGTGTTCCCCTCCTGTAAGATCATTCTCTCCATACTATCCGGATTAATGAAGAGCGGGAAATACGATTTCCCGCTCTATTCTTTGTCTTGAAATCGACTACTTCACACTCCAGTTTTTAATACGCGACTGGATTCCTTCATTTATGCGGTCTTCATAAGCCTTGATGTCCAGCTTATGAATGTGGTCGACATAATCTTGCCAGACCCCATCAAATTCAGCCGGACTGGCCATAATAGCCTTCGGCAAATATTTAATTTGAAGGTCATTCAGTTTGGACTGCGCAAGCTTGGCTGCCGAACCGTCCTTAAGAACGATGGAATAAGCAGGGAAGTAGATATTATTTTCTTTTGGTTCCTTGAAGAATTCGGACCATGTTTTCTTGTTATACGCCTTCAGGATTTTCTGATCAGAAGGTTTCAGACTGTCGAAGAATTCCTGCGGCTGAGTTCCTGCATCAGCTGCATTCCCATCGCTGTAGGTACCTTGAATTTTTGGCATATAACCAAACATAGTTGTGATTTTGTTAGCCAACTGCCAGCTTGTTTGATCTGCGTTCGTCCGCTCTTCCGGCGTCCGGTAGAACGTGCCGTCTTCCTTCACTTCATAGTCTTCGCCTTTGATTCCCCATTGGAGAGTTTTCTGCCAATCTTCTGTAATCATCTGATCCAAGAATTTGATAATCCGGACAGGGTCCTTGGCATTGATTGAAATACCTAATCCGCGGTTGGTGCCGACCGCTCCGCGGTCACGATACCATTCCTCAGCGCCCGGATAGAGCAGTGGGAAGCCGATATACGTATTTTCTCTTTTGCCTTGAGAGATCAAAGAGGTTTCTCCATCCTGGAAGTTCCAGTGCTGGTCAAACATACCGATGACCTTGCCGCTTGCGATTTTAGCCAGGTACTGGTCGTAGTTTTGTACGAAAGCTTCTTTATCCATCAAACCTTGAGCGTTAATTTCATTAAGCTTCTTATAATAGGTCTTGGAAATGTCCTTATCGGCAAAAATCTGCGCTTTGTTGTTGTCTACAATAACGCCCCCGTCATTCGGATGGCCCGCCAAGTGCTCAGGAGCGTTCTGAAGCGGGAATACACGCCAGTCGAAGTTGAGCGATTCAAATCCGATCATATCCGGGTGCTTTTCTTTATATTTGGCAATGATATCGAAATACTCATCCAGAGTCTTGGGAGTCGGATATCCCATCTCCTCAAGCACAGACTTTTGAAGCCAGAAGCCTGGTCCCTGGTAAGTCGGTTCGGTAATTTTACCTTGATATACACCATAGCTTGGCAAAACGTAAATATGTCCATCGGTCTCATCCTTGATCTGATTCCAGACCGCGGCATAATGCTTTTTCAGGTTGGGAGCGTACTTCTCAATCAAATCTTCAAGCGGAATGTACGCCTTGGCATTGAGTAATTTGTCATCGCCCGACATAATGTCCGGGTAGTCTCCTCCGGCAATCATAACCCCCAGCTTCTGCTGCAGGTCGCCCACCAGAAGCTCCGTTTTGAAGCTGACGCCGGTTTTTTCTTTAATCAGTTTGAGAATCTTGTTGTCCTCCGTAGGCGTCTGCCCGGGACTGGCCAAAAATACCGAGAATGTTGCCGGAGCATTGTCGTCTCCATTTGCCGCCGGGCTTGCTGTTGTTCCCCCCTTGGCCGTGTTGCTGTTAACATTGGCCGCGCTGTTGTTCGAGCTGCAGCCTGTCAGTGCCAGCGCAAGCGCGAATGTACCAGCTGCTAATGCCCGGGCGGAACGTTTTGCCGTTTTATGCATTTTGTTATGCCTCCCCTTTTTGGCTAATTGCTTTTTGTTTACTGTCAATCACCTGGTGACAACTTAATTATACCTTTCAAGAATGCGCTTCCAATTCATAAACTATAGTTCTTCCCCCCTAAAAATACGATAAAATGAAAACGCTTGCTATTGGTATGCACCTTAGTCTTGCTAAAATACACAGCTTGTCCCTGCTGTATTACAAAAATTTATATTCTTTGGCGAAGCCCCATTCAAGCAGAATAGGGCTGGCGTAAATACGCCAACCCCTGCTAGCACAGTACTATTATACAGATAGAATCACCCTATGTGTGACTAAAGCTTGTTTACTTACCGGGTGAACGTATAGGAGCATCCGGCTTCTCCAGTGAATGAAATGCGGTCAAGGCCTGGAGCTTCCAGACAGCAAGGGCCGGTAACCGCGCAAGTCACAACGGTTTCCGTAATAAGGCCCCCCGCCCAGGTAAAATCGAGGGTATAACCGCCCCTCGCCCGCAGGCCCTTGACGCTCCCTTCGCTCCAGCTTAGCGGTAATGCCGGAAGCAGCTTGATTTTCCCGGTATGGCTTTGCAGCAGCATCTCAGCTATCCCCGCCGCTCCCCCGAAATTGCCGTCAATCTGGAACGGCGGATGGTTATCGAACAGATTCGGCAGCGTGGAATGCTCAAGCAGAGAGCGCAGGTTCGCATAGGCTTTGCCCCCGTCCTGCAGTCTAGCCCAGAAGTTGATGATCCAGGCCCGGCTCCAGCCGGTGTGGCCGCCGCCGCTGGCCAGCCTGCGCTCGAGCGTGGTCCGGGCGGCCTCGGCTAGCTCCGGCGTATGCTCCACAGTGAAGGCATCTCCAGGATATAATGCAAACAGATGGGAGATATGGCGATGCCCCGGTTCGACCTCTTCATAATCCTCCATCCACTCCTGAATCTGGCCGTATTTCCCGATTTGCGGTTTGGGCAGACGCTCCAGAGCAGCGGCGAGTTCCCCGCGGAACGCTTCGTCCCTGCCGAGAATCTCCGCACTCCGGATGCAGGCCCCAAACAACGCATCTATAATCTGAAAATCCATCGACGCCCCGGCACAGAGCACTCCTGACTCACCGTTAGGCAGCTTATAGGTATTCTCAGGGGATACAGACGGGCAGGTAATCAGCCGGCCTTCGGCGTCCTCCATCAAATAATCGAGCAGAAATTGGGCTGCCTCCTTCATCGTCTCATACGCCTGCACCAGAAAATAACGATCCTCGCTGAATCTGTAATGCTCCCACAGATGCAGGCACAGCCACGCTGCACCAAACGGCCAGAACGAAGCGGGAAGGTAGGTATCCTGCGGAGCTGTGTCTGCCCAGATATCCGTATTGTGATGCGCCGTGAACCCCTGGCAGCCGTACATGACCCTGGCCGTGACCCTCCCTGGCTCCCGCATCCGCTCAATCAGATCAAACAGCGGCTCATGACATTCAGCCAGATTGCAAATCTCTGCAGGCCAATAATTCATTTGCGCATTGATATTGATCGTGAATTTGCTGTCCCAGGCCGGAGTGAAGCTGTCATTCCAGATTCCCTGCAAATTCGCGGGCAAAGAGCCTTGACGGCTGGAGGAAATCAGCAAATAACGGCCGTACTGGAAATAGGCTGCTATCAGACCCTTATCCTCTTCACCCTTCTGAAACCGCTTCAGCCGTTCGTCAGTCGGCAGTACGTTCTGGTGCGGGTTCTCCGGCAGCGTCAGTGCAACCCTTCCATACAGTCCGCGGTAATCTGTGACATGCCGCGCCTTCAGCTCTTCATAAGGAACCTGGCTCAGCTCGTCCAGCCGTCTTTTGGCGCTGAGCTCTGGATCGGGATAGCGGAATGTGGTTCCTGCGGCAAGCAGCAGCGTTACCGAACTTGCCCCATCCACAAGCAAATACTCGCCAATGGTCCGGCAGATGCCGTCTTCTGTGACTGCCTTCAAGGCAGCAGCAAAGGAGCTGCCTCCCTCACCGCCGCAATCTCCGCGCATTGCGAGTCCGCTGTTCTGCCATTTGTCTATTTTCTCCAGATATCTCCAGTCGCGGCGGTTAAACCTCGTCTTTAGGGAAATCCCGTCCTTATGGTCGGTAGAAATTCGGATGGCAATCACCTGATCAGGGTAGCTGGCAAACATCTCGCGGGTATACCCAGCCTCTCCGATCCGGTAACTGATCCGGGATATGCCGTTCTCCAAATCAAGTTCTCGTCTGTAGTCTTCGGCAGGCTGTCCATGGCTGCCAAATGACAGCAGCAGCTCTCCCAGCGGCAAATAATGCCGCTGGGCTTCGGGAAGACCTGCCATCGACATGGCAGCCAATTCCTCAGCTTCCCGCAGCCTTCCCTCCAGAATCAGCTGGCGGATTTCGGGCAAATGAGGCAGGGCATCATCGTTGTTACGGTCTCTCGGACCGCCGTACCATACTGAATCTTCATTAAGCTGCAGTTTCTCCTCGGCTGTACCGCCAAAAATCATGGCACCGAGCCGCCCGTTTCCAATCGGCAAAGCCTCATTCCATTCCAGCGCCGGTTGCCTGTACCATAACTGCTGCTTATGCTCCATGCTTGTCATGATTGTTACGCTCCTTCAATCCGCATAATATGAACTTACCAATATCAGCATTGAGCTTAGTCCAGCTCCACAAGTGCCTTGATTACCTTAGATTCAGGCTTCAGCCAGTTCTCGAACTGACCGATCATATCCTTGAACCGGCTGCGGTGAGAGATGTAGCTGCCGACATTAATGTATCCGTCCCGGATCGCATCAAGCACGCGTTCAAAGTCCTCCCGGGTGGCATTCCTGCTGCCCTGCACAGTCATTTCGCGGGCATGAAAATCGGGATCACTGAAGGTAATCATGCCTTTCACCAATCCGACATAGGTGAGCGTTCCTCCATGGCCAACAAGACCGAAGGCCCCTTCCATGGATGTGACATTACCGGTAGAATCGATGACATATGGCAGGAAATTGCCATCAGTAAGCTTGGACAACTGCTCCTTCGGCTCCCTTAGTGCGCTTACTGTATGCTCAACCTTCGCCCAGTCCCTGCAAAAGTCTAAACGTTCGTCGTTTACATCCATACCTATCACCTTCGCACCGGCATTTCTGGCCATCGCCATCACTCCAAGCCCGATCGGTCCGGCTCCGATTACCAGCACTTGATCGCCGGTGCCAAGACCCGAGCGACGGACGGCGTGCGCGCCGATGGCCAGCGGCTCCAGCATCGCCGCCTGGTCCAGCGTCAGCCCTTCCGTTTTCAATAGGTTCTGTACAGGCAAGGCTACCCGCTCCCGCATCCCGCCGTCCAAATGAACGCCGAACACCCTCATTTTCTGACAACAGTTGGTTTTGCCGCTCAGACAGGACCGGCACTCACCGCAATGAAGATAGGGAATGACACTGACCTGATCGCCGGCCCGCAGCCCTTCCGGGTTGTCACCGATTTGCTCAATCGTTCCAGACAGCTCATGCCCAAGCACGCGCGGGTAGGTGAAATAAGGCTGATTACCCCGATATGCATGCAGATCGGTTCCGCAAATGCCGATCCGGCGAATCCTTACAATCGCTTCGCCGGCCTGAAGTTCCGGTTCCGGAAGATCCTCCCTATACACGAATTTTCCGATTTCCTCGCAGATTATGCCCTTCATTATAAACGATCCCCATTCTGTTCTATATCATCGTTCCACTCCGGCCGGCCGCTCGGCCATGTTGCCCCAGCAACCGGCTTCAGAATTTCCAGCACTTCCTCCAGCAATTGTTCGTTCATCGGCTCTTCTGTCCACAAAATATTATTGCGGATATTGGCCGGTGTCGCCGTACTTACCAATGTTGTCGGAATCTGTTCATTCGCAGTAGAGAACTGGACTGCCAGCTTCGCAATGTCTTCTCCCTTGTCCCGGCAATATTCGGCGGCACGCTTACAAGCAGCCTGGATGTCCCCGCTCGCCGGATGCCAGTCAGGCACCTGGCGGGTACCCAGCAGGCCCATGGAAATAGGCGATGCATTGATCAGTCCGGTTCCCTGCCGCTGCAGTATTGGAAGGAGGCGGAGAAGCGTGGTATCGTTCAGGGAATAATGGCAATACGACAGGATCACATCCAGCGTTGTAAGGGACAACACCTTTTCGAAGATATTCAAGGGCAGGCCGGTCACGCCATAGAAACGGATCTTCCCCGATTGCTTCAATTCCTCCAGAGCCGGGATCCCTTCTTCCATTACCTGCTCTATCGAACCGAATTCGATGTCGTGCAGCAGCAAAATATCCAGATAGTCCGTTCCCAGCCGGCGCATGCTTTCTTCCGCGCTGCGGATTACCCGTTCCTTGGAGAAATCAAATTCATCCTGTCCGTAACGTCCTGCCTTCGTGCTTATCATGTACCGGTCCCGCGGAACCGTCTGCAGCGCCTCGCCCAGCACTGTCTCCGCTTTGGTCAACCCGTAATACGGAGATACATCAATCAGATTAATCCCCATGTCGATAGCGGTATGAACCGTGTGGATTCCCTCTTCCTTCGGAACCTCCCGGAATACGCTTCCAAGCGAAGACGCCCCGAAACTTAACACGGATACGTCCAATCCCGTATTTCCCAGCTTTCTGTATTTCATCGCATTGAACCTCCAATATATAGTGAATTTAACTTGTAAAACCTCGCCGCATTCGCCCCGAAGACCGGCTCCATCTCTTGCAGTGACAACCGCTCCTGCAACGCTAGCCGCAGTACGCCCATGACTTCATCATAGGTTGCAGCCATGAGGCACACGGGCCAATCACTGCCGAACATTAGCCTTTCGGGTCCAAACAGGTCCAGTACTCCATGAACATAGGCAGTGAAATCCTTTTGCGCCCAGTCCTGGGGATCAGCCTCCGTCACCATCCCGGAAAGCTTGCAGTACATGCCGGGATGCTGCGCAATTTCTGCCATATAGCTTCTCCACGGCTCTAATCTGCCCGAAGCAATCGGCGGCTTCGCCAAATGATCGATCACGCCTCTCAGTCCGGGAACCTGCTTCAGCAACTCTATAAGCTGCGGAAGCTGATCCGCCAGAACAAGCAGGTCGACGGGAAGGTCCTCTTCCGCAAAGTATGAAAGCGCTTCTAAAAAGGGGGTGGATAAAAGAATGCCGGGATCATCCATCTCCTGTATCATCACGCGAATCCCCGTGAATTTTGGATGCTCGCAGAGCCTCCGGTATTGTGCTTTGAATGATGGGTTCTCAAGGTCCAGCCAACCGATCACACCAGCTATAGAATCCGTTTTTTCGCTTAATTCAAGAATATATTCGGTCTCCTCCACCGTAGGCGCAGCCTGTACCACAATCGTGTGGCTGATCCCGTGTTTTTGCAAATGCGGTTCAAGATCGGGGGGCAGATAATCCCGGAATAGCACCGGAATTTCGGGTGTGATCCATCCGTAATCGTCCCTGTCTATCTTCCAAAAATGCTGATGAGCATCAATACGCATCATTCCACCTCCATTTCATCTTATTTTAGCATCCGATAAAAGAATAAAAATAGCCTGAACAAACATATTTATACCTTATTTTGATATGATGACTGTAAGAATCTATAGTTCAAACAAGGAGGCCGTGCAATGAAACCGATCCGCAAAATTTTTGACAACGAGTTGCCGTTTTCTCTGCTTCTGGACTACAAAGAAACGAAAAGCCCGCAGCGCGAGCTCCCGGACCATCAGCATCACTGGTACGAGTTCGTATACGTTTACCGGGGAAAAGGGACTTTTTTTATCGATCAGACATTTTACGACATGCGCCAGGGCGATGTCATCGTCGTTCCCGGAAATACGGTGCACCGGGGATTTCCCGATAAAGAGGAGCCGGTAACGTCCTCCGCCGTTTTTTTCAGCCCCTACCTTGTGAACAACAACACATTCGGCGAAACATATGCCTATCTGAAGCTATTTGAAGCAGCCAAGAAGAACAAGCAGTACAAATATACCCTGCCTCCTGAACATGCCCAAATCGTAGTAAGCGATATCGATGCCATCCATGATGAATGGGAGCAGAAACGCCCGGACGGCGGCCATGCTATGGCGCTGCTGCTCCATCTCGCTCTTCTTCACTTAAACCGGTACTGCTTACCGCAGGCCGCAGGGCTTGGAGCCACGAATGCACTGGTCCCGGATTGGTTCCGTGAAGCGCTCGCCTACATCAATGACCATCTGAACCGTCCGCTTGGGCTTAGCGCGCTGGCGAAACGGGCGGCCGTATCTCCGGCCCATTTCAGCCGTGTCTTCAAGCAGCGGCTGGGTATGAATGCTACTGATTATATTTCAACCAAACGGATTTTTGCGGCCAAGGATGGCTTGCTCCAGTCCAACGACAAAATTGAGCAGATTGCCATGGACTGCGGCTTTGAGAGCATGCCCCATTTTTATCGTACGTTTAAAAAATATACGGGCATGACTCCCGCCGCTTACCGGAATGGCAGCAGGCCACACTGAGGCACTCATTCTTCATAATTCACCGCTTCAGGTCTTCTTCCCTGACAGCTATAGGTTCACCGTGATAAGTCACGATGCACCTTCCCGCATTCCCGGTAATCTCTACCGCAAATTGTCTGACCGCCGGCATACCGGCATAGCTTCCGCTTCGTTTCCCGATCATTAAGGTACGGTCCGCTTCGCTCCACTTCATCTCAATCGTAGCGTACGAACCGTTCTCGTAATTATAGTTATCCCCTTCATCTTCATACAGTGTGAAGGAAGCATCCAGGCCAGAATATACCTTTAAGCCAATCATTGCTTCTGGCTGTTCATCCGCATATTGAACATCCGGGCCAACCGGAACAATGGAACCGGCACGGACAAAGAGAGGGAGCGTCTCCAAATCGGCTGTCGCTTCAATCGTCAAACCGCCCTTAATCCGTTCATCGCTCCAGTAATCGTACCATTCACCGTCCGGCAGGTAGACACTTCGCAGCTTGCCGACCCCCTGAAGCTCGCGGGAGCCGGGACCATAATACATCGCAGTTGTGACGGGTGCAACCAGGAAAACCGGACCGAACATGAACTGATCATCAATATCATGGACCCGCACATCTTCCCGGTAATCGAAAGCCAGCGCACGAAACATTGTATATTTGCGATGTGCGACGGCCCCTGCCATAGAATAGATATAGGGCATCAGCTTGTAGCGGAGCTTCAGATACTTCACCAGCGTATCGTACATCAGCTCGCCCTCTTCGCCGAATCGCCACAACTCTCTTGGCGTATCTGTTCCATGAGAACGGAACATGGGCAGAAAGGCCCCTAGTTGGAACCAGCGTACATACAGCTCACGATACCCGAAATCGGCAACCCCTTCGTCATAATCCCCGTTCCAGAACCATTGGTCCTTGTGATTGTGCACGAAGAAAGCGCCGATATCCAGTGTCCAGTAAGGCGAACCCGTTACGCAAAAGTTAAGGCCGTCTGCAATCTGCTTCCTCAGCGTCTCCCAGTTGGCTGCAATATCTCCCGACCAAGTAATCGTGCCATAACGATGCTGCCCGGCAAAAGCGGAACGCGTCAGATTCACGACCCGTTTGCCTGTGTCCGCCGCACGCTGGCCTTCATAGATGCCCTTGGAATGCAGCAGCGAATAGGCATTGATAACCCCCGGATCGAGATAACGCTTGGATTCTGCCGTGTTAATGAGCATGCGCTGCTCGGGCTCCGGCTTCACCGTTCCTTTCCAGTCACCCTCGAACGGCTCGGTGCAGTCGCACCACCAGGCGTCAATTCCATGGGAGAACAGTCCGGTATCGGCTTGCTTCCAGTACAACTCCCGCGCTTCTTCCCGGAAAGCATCATATGTGGCCTGATTGCCGAGCAGGAAGCCGTGTTCGCTCATTTCCTGGTGATTCTCGCCGCCGGCCCCCATAATCGGCCATATAGATACCATTAGCTTTGCATTCATTGCATGCAAGCTGTGCATCATTTGCGGAGGGTCCGGAAACCGTTCGGGATCAAACGTCTTTTGTCCCCACAAATTGCCCGTCCACGACTGCCAATCCAGAACGATACAATCGAGGGGAAGCGAGCGGTCACGGTACTCTTGTACTGTGGCAATCAATTCCTCCTGGGAAATGTACCGTTCCTTGGACTGCACATACCCGTAAGACCACTTCGGGAGCATTGGCGCTTCCCCCGTCAAATACCGGATTCCGCCAATGATCTGATCAAACTCCGGGCCGTAAATCACATAATAATCCATCTCCTCATCCACATCCGTCCATAGATATGAACCAAATGCATCATCATGAAATGTCATGTACGAATAAGAGTCTACCAGAATCCCGTAACCACGCGTGGATACAAGCACCGGAACAACCGCTTTCATATTTTGCTGATACAAATACTGATGCTGTCCCCGAAGATTCATCATTCCCTCTTCATGTGAGCCAAGTCCATACAGGGCCTCGCCCTCCTGCCAATCGAATTCCAGCTTCGTATGAAAGGCTTGTCTGTCAAGCCTGCGGTTTATCCCTTCCGCTCTTGCACGCAGACCATCCGCCCCATGATCGGTTTCAACCTTACCCGCCGAATCATCGAAGACCGTGTGGTATACCTCCGTCCGCACCAGCGTTTTGCCGCCTCTTACCGGTTCTTTTGTCAGCAGCCTGCCATTTGCATCCCAATAACTGAATGCGCAGGTTAACTTGTCCACCTGTATTGTAAGGAGCGCTGTCGAAATTTCCAAATGGCCGGGATGGTCCGCAACCGTCCAGAGAACGCCTTCCGCCTCTGGGCGGCTCAATACTACAAGACTCTGTTTCCCGCTTAATTCCGAATCCAGGGTATACCGAATTCTGGCAATGCCCGGAGTAGCAAAGGAGATATGCATGATTCCTTCTGTAGTCTCCAACCTGACGCCATCCGAACCGGAATCCACATGCTTCAGTTTCACGTTTATCCCTACCCTTCCTTATGATTTCGCTATAGTATAATGATATTATTGTTGATAACCGAATATCTAGCATATATTTGCGAGATATTGACACAATATTTCGATTTATGGGAGGTATTATGTACGAGCACCGTTACCGGGAGGTCAAGCTGCACGGCCAGCCCGAATTTCCGATCCATATCTACCAAGTGGAGCATCCGGCCAGCGTTCATTCCATCCTTCCTGTGCATTGGCATAATGAGATAGAATTAATCTATTTGGCAAAAGGTACGGCTACCTTTCATATCGAAAACCGGGAGTTTGCCATTCAGAAGGGAGAGTGCCTGATCGTTCATCCCGGAGAACTCCATTCGGGGATTGGCTCTGCCTCTGACGGCACTTGCTATTATTCTATCGTGTTCAAATTATCTTGGCTGTCTTCCCCGCAATCGGACCGGGTTCAGGAATTATTCTTTGAACCCATCCTGCAGGGAACTGCCAAGCTGCCCGCCCTGTTATCTGCTGCAGACGAAATCCACTCTAAGTTGCTCGTTAGCGTACGGGAGGTTCTGAGCCGCTATGAGCGCCAATCCACCGCTTACGAAATGAGCTTGAAGGGCCTCCTTCTGCAGTTCATTGCAGATATTTACCAGTACGGCCTGATAGAGAGCAGCAATGAGTCAGGAAGCCTTCACGGACGAGAATACAACCGGCAGATCAAGCAAGTACTGTCTTATATGGAGACACATTCAAGCGAGAAGCTGGAGCTGGATCAGCTTGCATCCGTTGTATCGCTTAGCCGCTCCCATTTCTGTACTTTTTTCAAAACGCTGACTGGAATGCGGCCGATGGAATATTTGAACTATATCCGCATCAACAAAGCGGCCAGTCTCCTCCGCAGCGGATCGTACAATGTATTGGAAGCCGCGCTGGAGTCAGGCTATCAGCATGTCAGCTACTTTTCTAAATGTTTCAAATTTTATATGAATATGACGCCTTCGGAATACAAGACCCGTTATTCTACCGGTCTTTAGCCATGGCATATGGGCAATACAGAAAGCAGCACCAGAGGATCTCCGAGTGCTGCTTTCTTTTCCAAGGCATATTCAGATTTCGCTTCCGGTTATTCCAAGGTAAATGAGGCGAGACTGGCGCTGCCATTGCCGGTATACGTCAAATACAGTGCTTGTACACCATCGGGAATGGCCACTTCCGTTGCGTATTCCTTCCAGACATTCGTAAAACCTACCGGTATCCGCCCCAGTGCCGGTCCATCCCATGACGTCTTCACTTCGAACTCGCCCTGGCAATACCCGCGCACCATGATTTTGATCCGGTTGACTCCCTTGCACGCGAAATATTTAAATCCGGCTGTAGCCGAATCCGTCATATTGGCAATATAGCCGATTTCCTCATCGCCATCTCTGCCATCCTGGGTAATCTTCGGAAACCGGCTGTCCATCCACGCACCCATCGGGCCGAAGCCGCCGGTATACATTTCCTGCTCTTTGCAGAACAAATGGCAGGCCAGATATGCCGGATATTCTCCCCGGCCTTCAAGCGGCCCTCCGTTCGGGCCGCAGGATGTAATTTCCACCTGAGGAATAGTGCCGTCCCCGCGGAATTCAATCCGCTCAATACAGCCCTGCCGGCAGAAGGCGGTCCCATTAGTATGCCGGTGATAAAAAATGTACCATTCACCTTTAATTTGGGCAATGCTGCCGTGGTTATTGCCGCCGTAATACATCGGCATATTCGCCGGCTTGTACGTATCGATATGAAGATCACAATTGCTTACAATGACTCCCTGGTACTTGAAATCCTTGGTCGGATGCTTGCTGGTTGCATAGCACAGCTCATGCATGGAGATCGAGGAATAGATGAGGTAGTAGATATCTCCCCTTTTGCGGATGGAAGGCGCTTCAAAGAACTCGTAACCTTCGAATCCGCTCCCCTTGCTATAAGGCTGGCTCGGCGCAACAAATACAGGCTCTTCAACAATCGTGAGCATATCCGGGCCAAGCACCGTTGCCATTGCGCCATGTCTGGAACGGTCTCCATACCCGCAGAATCCGGTGTACAGGTAGGTTTTCCCCCCTTCGGTCAGCACAGCAGGGTCAAACTGCGGCTCGTCGCCTTCCCGCTCTCCAAGGCGTGTTCCGTCGGCGTATCTGACATAACCGTAGAACTCATACTTGCCGCCCGGCTTGTCGCAGACAGCCACCGAAACAACGGGAACTTTGTCCAGAACATAGTAGAGATAGTACCGCCCGTCCGGCCCCACGGTGACATCGGGAGCATACAGGCACATGCTGCCTTCAGGATTAAGCGGGTCATCCGTAGTCCGGTAGATTACACCCTCATACCGCCAGTCCGCAAGATTATCCTCCGGTGCAGACCAGCAGGCGTAGTCATTCAAGCAAAAAGCGTGTCCGTTAAATCGGTCATGCGAGCCATACACATATACTCTGCCTTCAAAAACATACGGCTCGCCGTCGGGGATATATTCCCAAGACGGGAGATATGGATTGAATCCTTGTTTTTTTGCCATCGAAATTTTCATCCTTGTCATATATTAATTTTGTCTGTTCTCTGGAAGTACAATCACTTGCATGGAGCAACCGGCATAATCCGGGTGCACATCTTTTTCTTTCGCCACATCCAATACCGGTACGCCTGAATGATTAAAATGGACTCTGTGCATAGCGGAGCATCTCGTGCCATGCTTCACCAGTTGCTCTTCTCCGTGGTATAGCATCAGTACATTGCCATCATAATCTCTGAAAAAAGAATTGTGGCCCGGCCCATATATGCCTTCGGTCGAATAATAGGACAATGCAGGCGTACTCGCCTTGGTCCAGGCATTGATGTCCAAATAATCGCTTCCCCGCGGAATGCTTAAAAGCCCTACGGCATAGGTGTAACCCGTCGCGGCCCCGCCGGAGTAAGCGATATACACCATGTCCTTCGTAATAAGCGGGTACGGACCCTCATTGTTGATAGTCCCCTGGATATTCTCCCAGCCGAACAGCGGACGCGAGAGGAGCACCGGCTCGCTGGTCAATACCGCAGGGTTATCCTCATTTACGGTTGCGATATACAGCATGGAGCCAGTGTCAAGCGGCGTTCCGATGCCCTTGCGGTAGGACCAGACCAGACATGAAGTACCGTCTGCCTTGAAGTAAGTCATATCCAGCGTAATGCCCTCTTCCGCCAAATAAGCGCCGTCCGCCCGCTTCACACGGACCGGCGTACTCCAATCCGCTGCCTTCAGGATGTCACCGCCCTTGTTCAGCTTCATCATGTGGCACTGCGGACCCCATACTGTGCCGCCTACGGCAAACAGAATGTACAATTCCCCGCCGATAATGTGAAATTCGGGAGCCCAAAAGGTCTGAATGAAGTTCTTCTCCTCGTTCAGAGCAAGAATGACAGTTTCTTTATGTCCGGGAGCGAATAATCCGGACATAGTATCCGCCTCGCGGACATAGATGCCGATATCATTTACATTGTCATTGGTCGCCAGGAAATAATACTTGTTGTGCCATGGCAGAATGACCGGGTCGGCATAGCCGCTTACCAAGGGGAACGGAAACTCATGAGTGACCACTTTGCCTTGTACGGTATACGTTCCGGCTGCTGTGTAATCAATGTCTTCATCGTCCCACGCCACCTGCTTGTCTGCAGTGGAGCCGTCCGAATAGACAGCCGTGGCTTTAACCGCTTTCAATTGATCAGCGGATGTAACGCTTACAGTGTCCGGCACGCGAATTTCAGTATTGTATACCGGCGTCCAGGAAGCCTGCACCGAGCGGCCGGTGCGGCTGTCTACCGAGATTGCATTTCCCGGATTCGTTCCGGGCAGCGGCTTGTCGGGCCGTTCTACCGAAAAGGCTTCCGCTTGCTCCGGCGGCGAAATAAGGTCCGGTTTCATCAGGTCAGATAACCTGTTCAAATAAAAGTTCCCCCCGGCGTCCTGCCAGCGAATTTCATATTCTTCACCCGATCCGCTAAGCTCACAAATGGCTTCTTTGACGAACAGCTCACTGTGCAGCTGCACCAAACCATGATGATGAAAGGTAACCAGATCCGGGGATGTCCACAGAAGAATATGCCCTCTGCTTTCTTCGTCATCATTTCCGAGTGCATCAACTCTTACCGCGACAATGCCGATAGAGCCGTCAGCCGTACGGAACACATACGGGTTTTTGAGCCCTTTTTCGTGAATCACGCTGTTCTCATCGACGGTTGCCATAGCGAACAGTATGCCATAGTTCCGGTTCAACGGTTGAAATTCGTTATTCTCATCCGAGCAGGCAAAATGAACGCTGTTGCTGAGAGACTCAGTGTAGTCCTGGTTAGGTTTGCGTGTATAGACTGTAAGCTTCATATGATTTTGCACTATGCTCATAACAGCATCACCCTTACAATTTTTTGGCTTCGCGGTTTATCCCTTACAGTATAGTGAAGCGCCTTGACCGAAGTCCATGACATATAGCCACTTAACATTGATCTATTCTTAGATGTTCCTAAAATGATTTGCGGAGCGTAGAACCAGGCCCGAATCGTCTATAAATTTTAAGGAAAACGCTTTAATTTCTATAGTTCCGGTTATGTTATACTTTGGGCAAAACCCTATCCATTGGAGGATTATTATGAATAGCTTCAAAGAAGGCTCCTTTTATACGGGAGAATACAGAAACCTGTTCAAAGAGAACGGATTGTCGGAAGAGGCCATCCATCAAAGACTTGACGACACCTGGAACGAATTGTTCTACGGCGCGCCCGATGTCCGAATCTACCATCCTATGGGTGACGATAAGGGATATATCGTGGACACCGGCAATACAGATGTGCGGACAGAGGGCATGTCCTACGGGATGATGATGGCTGTTCAGATGAACAAGAAGGAAGAGTTCGACCGGCTGTGGAAGTTCGCCAAGGTCTATATGCAGCATACAGAGGGCCGTTACAAGGATTATTTTGCCTGGCACTGTAAACTGGACGGAACTCGGCTGTCACCCGGTCCGGCGCCGGACGGAGAAGAGTTTTTCGCCATGGCGCTGTTCTTTGCCTCCAAGCGCTGGGGCGACGGCGCTGAACCGTTCAACTATTCCGAGCAGGCTAGAATCATTCTCCGCGCCTGTGTGCATAAGGGGGAAGATGGAGAAGGCGATCCAATGTGGGACCCGGCGACTAAGCTGATCAAATTTATTCCTGAAACCCCTTTCAGCGATCCCTCCTACCATCTGCCGCAATTCTATGAATTATTTGCCCTGGAGGCAGATGAACAGGACAGAGCTTTCTGGACAGAAGCCGCAGCCAGAAGCAGAGCCTATCTGCAAAAGGCTTGCCATCCAGAAACCGGCCTTTCACCCGAATATGCCAACTATGACGGGACCCCGGCGGAACCCCAGCCGCATGGAGACTTCCGCCACTTCTTCAGTGATTCTTACCGGGTGGCGGCCAACATCGGGCTTGATTATGAATGGTTCCGCAATGACCCTTGGCAGGTGGGGCAGTCCAACCGGATTCAAGCCTTCTTCCAGGATATTGAAGTAGCCGATTACCGGCGCTACACCATTGGTGGCCAGCCTTTTGAAGAGCTGTCCCTGCATCCGGTCGGCCTTCTATCAACGCTGGCCATGGCCTCGATCGCTGCCGATGGACCGAATGCCGGACATTACGTCCAGCTGTTCTGGAATACGCCACTACGCACCGGTGACCGCCGATATTACGACAACTGCCTATACTTCTTCAGCTTGCTAGCCCTAAGCGGAAACTACCGGATCTATTCTTAAATACCTAAAAAGAAATCGCCCTTTGGATATAATGGAAGCACCGCTTTCCATCCCCAAAGGAGCGATTTCTTTTTTGTATTCTCTTCGGAAGCAGCAAGCGAACAGACGGGACAAATAGGAGGGATTGACCCCAATTCAAATGTATACGTATTTTTGGTTACGCTTTCATTATGGGGTGAGCCAATATGTATTGACAACGCTCACATTTTCACTTCACTTCTCCCGTATTGACAAAAACGGGGACCACGCTTCACTCACGCATCTCCGGCAAGTCCGGCCCGCTGGCAACGCCGTCATCATCGGTATTCCCCTCCACTTGATCCTCATCTCGGTAAGAGCCCGGCGTAATACCAGTATACTTTTTGAACACCTTGGCAAAATAATGCTTATTTTCGAAACCGACCTTCTTTCCGATGGCGTTCACGGATAGCTGGCGCTGCGACCTGAGCAGCTTCTGTGCTTCCTTGATGCGGAATGCGTTCAAATAACTGACAAACGTGTCGCCCGTCACTTTCTTGAACAGACTGCTGATGTAGTTCGGATGAAGTTTCATCAACTCGGCAAGATGGTCCAGTGACAGATCGTTCATATAATGGGTTTTGGTATAAGCCAGAATGCGTTTGGCATGCCCTGAGCACTCCGAATCGGCTTCGGAGGGAAGCTCCTGTTCAACATGCGCCAGCAGAGCGGCAATCTCATTCTTGTCAATCGGCTTCAGCAGATAATCCACGACTCCTGTGCGGAGCGCTTTCCTTACATATTCGAATTCATCATAGCCCGTCAGGATAATAAAGCGGTCGCACAGCCCACTCTCCCTGGCAGCGTCGATCAGCTCGAATCCATTTTTCTCCGGCATATGAAGATCCGTAACCGTCACATCCGGCATGTAGTCTTTCATGAGATCCAGTGCCTCAAAAGCGTTGTTCGCCTTGAATACCTCTGTCCCGAGCGGAGCCGCTTCACCAATAATCTTGACCAGTCCGTTAAGAATCAGCGGCTCATCGTCTACAATCAATACTCTCATATCCGGCCTGTCCCTCCTGTTGTGATGATGATAGTCAGGCATGTTCCACGGTCCGGTCCGCTGTCAATGACCAGTTGGGAGGAACCACCATAGAACGATTTGATCCGTTCGCTGACATTGAACAGACCCACGCCTCCCATGTTCTCCGCGACGTCTCTGCCGCCGCCCCTTGCCAACCGGGAGCGTATTGCCGCCAGCTTGTCCTCCGAAATGCCTGTTCCGTTGTCTGTAATGGAGATGCGGATTTCGTCTCCGGTTTCCCGGACTTGGAGCTTAATATGGACGGGCCGAAGGATGGTGGATGCTCCATGAACGATGCTGTTCTCGACCAGAGGCTGGAGCAAGAATCTTGGACAGACAAACTGTTCCGCATCCATGGAGACATCGACCTCGTAGGTCAGTCTGTCCTGAAGCCGCATCTTGTGAATATTCAGATAAAAGATAACCGTTTCGATTTCGCTGGCCAGAACAGTCCGGTCCCCTTCCGAGGACAAACTATAACGCATCAGCTTGCCGAACCAGAATGAAATATCCGCTACCTCCTTGTCATTATTGGACTCAGCCAGCATCCGGATGGTCTCAAGGGTGTTATAGAGAAAGTGCGGCTTGATCTGGGCCTGAAGCACTTTATAAGCCGCTTCTTTATTCCGAAGCTCGGACCGGTGGACGTTGTTGATCAACTCATCCATGCGCTTGATCATCGAATTGTAGGTCGAGGTCAAAAATCCGATTTCATCCTGGCGGTTAGGCTTATCGTGCTTGCTGATAAACTGCTTCATATTATCATCGTCCAGATTGCGCATGTGCCTTGCAAGGAGCAGAATGCGTTTAGTAATCGTCGATGCGAGCGCATAATAAACAAATGACAAAGCCGCCAGAAGCGCAATGATGGTAAAGACCAGGATGATCTCCTTGCGCTTAATTGTGCGAAACACATCGTCAACCTTACCGGTCACGACGACCCGGACGTCCAGTTCCTCAATATACAACTGATTCACAATGGTTTTATTGTTGATGAAATAGGGCCGGGTATCATTTGAACCAAGCAGCTTCCAGGTTGCCTTGTCAATGCCTGCGGCGGCGCCTTCCGTAGACGCAGGCACCCCCTGCTCGGGAAGCAGGAAGGCTTGCCAATTGTCTCTCCCCCCAGCCGCCTCGTACAATTTCCGGATTAAACCGCTGCCGATGCGCAGCTCGAGAAGTCCAATTTTCTCGGTAAAGTTAGAGTTGTAAATGTTCTGATAGAACATAAGCGAAGGCACAGCCGCCCCCGGATCGGCCATCTTCCATATTCCTTGACCGGGCTTCAGCGTACGCGCGACCTCCTTGCCCCGCGAATCCAAAGCTGAGATATCCAGAAACCGGTCAGTAATCGGAAGCACCCGCTGTTTGGTTTTATAGATCCGAAAGCTTTCAATTTCCGGATTAATAAACAGCGATTGAGTGATAACCGGACTGATATAACGGTTATAGGTGTAAATGCTGTACGAATCGGATTCATACACTCCGTCCAGATAATCCGTGACATACGGGTTATATTGCAGCATACGCTGGATAGAGTCGATTCGGGTCAGATCCATCTTCATATTGGCATGTGCCTGCTCCAGTATTTTCTGACGGCTTTGGACGAATTGATTGGTCAGGTTGCCGTAGATTTGTGAATAATAGTAGTAACCGAATATGACAACTGGAATAAAAATCAGGATGACATATCCCAAAGTGATCTTACGAACGATGCTCAAGGTGACGAATCCTCCTGAATCCCGGATTGATTACTTCTAAAAGTACCATGAACAAGCAAAATCCGGTAGAGGCATGGCACCTCTACCGGTTGTCCTTGGTTTGCTTACTTGAACAAATCCTTCTTTTTCTGATAGACTGTGTTGGCCCAATCTACCAGCTTCTGCAGCCCCATATCCTCTGCGTTCTTAACCATACTGTTGTAATTCGCCACTGCTTCCTCTTCAGAGTTCGCAAGGTAAATTTTCACCTTCTCGTTTTTGACCATCTCGTCAATCTTGGTCTTAATCGTCTTCTCCTCAGAATCGGGCTGTGCCTGGATTAAGCCGATTTGCGGCTTATAAACAGTGATGGCTTTTGTTTCCATCAAGGCCTTTGTCTTCTGTAAGCCGGGAACATAGGACAGCATGCCTTCCGTAACCCCGTCGTTGTACAGGTACCACCACTTGATGCCGTTGCTGTTAACGAAATCCGCATCAGAAGGGTTGTATTTCAGATCCGGATGCCCTTCATTGTTCCAGGTCCAATGCTCCCCTTCAACGCCGAACATTGTCAACTTCTTGCCCTCATCGCTTGCCAGATATTGAAGAAATTTGATCGAGGCTTCCGGATCTTTATTTTTCTTGGTGATGAACGTTCCCGCAAACCCAAGCCCCGAACTTACAACCTTTGCATCTTTCGACAAGGCGCTAGGCAACATTTTGAACGTGAATGAGCCGCTTCCGCTGCTTTTGATTTTTATGTTGTCCGTATCGGCTGTGGCAACCGTATGGCTGTGGGCAAACGCTTTTCCGTTGGTCGCATACTGGTCATCAATCTGATCGTTCGCCAGCGCGAAATTTTCTGCCAGAATGTATCCGTTGCGGTACAGGCTATTCATAAACTTGAAGAACTCCAGCATTTTGGGTTGTCTAATGGAATAGTCGACTTTTCCATTCTCTTCATACCAGCCATCCAGGAGAACGCCTGTGCCGAACTGCTCAAGGAAATATTGCTCCAGCCAGTCTTTGTCCATGATGAGCGGCACCATATCCGGGTATTTCTTCTTGACCATACCCAGCACTTTCACAAAATCATCCAGCGAGTTGATCGGCGGATTGCCCAGCTCTTTCAGGATATCTTCCCGCACAGCAATCCCCGGATGGCCGTCGCTGCCGATCGAAAATTTGTTCTTCGCCATTTCTTCCTGAGTGGCGAAGGAATTTCGAATCGTGTAGAAGTTGCCGTCGTCCATAGTATGGATCGCAATTCTCGTCTTGTCGATCTTGAAATCCGGCGCATATTTCTCGATCAGCTCATTCCATGGATAGGACAGCTTCGAATCCGACAGCCGGTCTATGTTCGAATAGGTGAAAACAAGGTCCGGGAGGTCGCCGGAAGCGATCATAAGCGGAAGCTGCTTGTCATCCGTAGCGACGGTAACCTTCAGCTTCACACCTGTTTTCTCCGTGATTTTATCTGCAACGGGTCCTTTCCATTCTTTCACCGGATACCAGGGAGCGTCGATGAACAGCGATAATTCCTTCACTTCGCCACTGTCCGAATTGCCCGTGCCGGCTTTGTCCCCCTGAGCTGCATTGTTCGTTTTGCTGCCCTGGCCTTCGTTCCCGCCGCCGTTGCCGCAAGCGGATAAGAGCGAAATCATCATGATGGCCGCCAATAAGGCCGTAAGCATTTTGTAGCTTCTGATTTTTTTCAAGCTAACTCCCCCATTTGTTAATTAATATATTAAAGCAAGCGCTTTAATATTGAAACTGCTGTTTCAGCCCTTTACAGAACCAAGCATAATGCCATGCACGAAATACTTCTGCAGGAATGGATACACACAGATAATTGGCACTATCGAGACTACCATCGCCGTTACCTGCAATGAGAAGCTGGTAACGCCTGCCGAAGCACTGTTGGCAGCGGCAATCGCATCCATAGGAGCATTGCTCTTGCTAATGACTTCCATCATGCGGAAGGCAAGCGTCCGGAGGTTCTCCGACTGGACGAAATAGGCAGAGTCCAGCCAGGAATTCCATTGGCCAACACCCATGAACAGTGCCATTGTGGCAAGAAGCGGCATCGAGACCGGCAGGATAATCCGGAAGAAAATAACGAATTCGCCCGCGCCGTCAATGTGTGCTGATTCCTTCAGCTCGCCGGGAATTTCCCGGAAGAACGAGATGGCAATGAGCAGGAAGAACGTGCTCAGCATCGACGGTATAATATAGACACCAAACGAATTAAGCAGACCGATCGAGCGCAGCACTACGTAGTAAGGGATCAGGCCGCCGGAGAAATACATCGCAAAAATGATGATTGCAAAATAAAATTTGCTGAACATCAGATCGCGGTGCGAAAGTCCGTAAGCTACCAGACTTGTCAGCAGCAGCCCCAATGCTGTACCCGAAACCGTCCGGACAACCGTGACCATGAAGGCACGGAGCCACTTAGGATCGTCCAAAAACATTCTATAATTCTCCAGAGTAAAGCTTCGCGGCCAGAGATAGACGCCCCCCAGAAGAGAATCCGAGCCTTTGTTGAATGAGGCGATCAGAACATAATAGAACGGGTACAGCATGACGAGCATGATAATGAAAAGGACGGTATAAATAAAGCCGTCAAAAAGCAGATCCTTTTGTCTTTGACTCTTGAGCACGACTCTTCCTCCTTTCCCTAGAATAAACTTGAGCCTGACATCCGTTTTGCGATAGAATTACTGGTAAATATTAACATTACCGAGATAACCGACTGGATTAAATCAATAGCCGCTGCGTAAGAGAACCGGCCGTCCTTCAGCCCCACCTTGAACGCATAGGTCTGCACAATCTCCGAAGTTGGATTATTGATGCTGTTGCCGAACAGGTACGCCTGCTCGAAATTGGAGCCCACCAGTCCTCCTCCAAGAATACTGCCGATCGTCAACACCAGCACCACCACGATGGTTCCCTTCATCCCCGGCAGCGTGATATGACGGATGCGGGCAAGTCTTCCTGCCCCGTCGATCTCGGCCGCTTCGTACAGTGCCGGATTGATTCCGGTAATGGCTGCCAGGAAAATGATCGTCCACCAACCCATTTCCTTCCAGACAGCGCTTCCAACTGCAAGTCCCCAGAAATAGTTCGGGCTTGTCAAAATATTGAGCGGCTCGTGGATGAAGCCGAGGCTCATCAAAGCTTTGTTGACTATACCTACGTCTGCGGACAGAAAGGCATAGGAAACACCGACCACCACGACCCAGGAGATAAAATGCGGTAGATAGCTGACCGTCTGAACGAACCGCTTAAAGGCCATGTTCTTCACTTCATTAAGCATAATGGCGAGCAGAATCGGCGCCGGAAAAGCGAAGATGACCTTCAGAAAGCTCAGTACCAGTGTATTACGGACAATCTTGCCGAACTGATAGTCGTGTATAAATTCATCGAAATACTTCAGTCCCACCCAATCACTTGTAAAAATCCCCTTAATGCCGCTTGAAATACTGTAGTCTTTAAACGCCATCAAGATCCCGAACATTGGCGTGTACGAAAAAACCACCAAGAACAGCATACCGAGTCCGACAAATAAATGAAGCATCTTTTGTCTTTTGAATCGCTTCCATAATCTGCCGCGGTCGGTCTGCGGGCTAGTAAGCTGCGTCTCCAGTTGCATATGCGACCCTCCTTCTATATGTAGTGTACCTCCCGAACAACGACGGCATAAGCCAACATTCTTAAGAAAGCGTTGTCATTTTTGAATATACGCATGCTACGGGACAACGCGTTCAATCCAAAAAGCAGAGAATCTCCGGTTAACGGAAAATCTCTGCTTTTTCTTTATGAATCTGTTTCTGGTGCGCTGCGGCTGCAGCTACTTGACGTTCGCTTCCCAGTAGTCGCCAACCAATCCTTCTATAACACTGCCGCTGGCCCAAGGCATCAGACAGAACCAGGTGCTTGCAGGGGAACCGTCGCTATAAGTCTCTGTTACCAGCCCTTCAGAGTGGCAAAACCGCTCAGACATCCAGCCTTTTTTACCATGCCCGAATTCGTTATCAAATCGGTTGTAGGTCTGGCATCCCCACCCCACTGTATCCAGCATCCGCTGCCGGATGTAGGAATCTTCACGCTGCTGTACGAAGTAGTATAATTCATCCACAAGATTGCTGGACATCGGATGAATATGCGGATTGGCGACAGAAGTTACGCTTCCCCCGCAGCTGGACCAGCCGATCGTGCTTAGCGGAGGTACCTTAACCGGTGAGTTGTACGCAAATTTGAAGGTGAACTCGTAATGGATAGCATCCCTCATATGATCAAGATACAGATCATCACCAGTGAGGGCGTGCAGGTATCTGACCGCCTTGATGTATGCCAGAATCCCTTCGGAGTCTACCGCTTTATCCGCATCAAGCGGAGCACCGTAGCATTCCATTCGTTTCACATAGGTTTCATAGTAATGTTTCTCGCTGCGCTTCAGACCCTCCAGATGCGTTCTGTCCCCGGTGAGCCAGCTGTAGTATGCCATAGCGGCCATGCACCAGGTTCCGCTGAAGGAATCATATTCAAGCCCTGCACCGGTTCTCTCAGACAGAATAGTCGGATATTCATCATCCGAATTTTTGCTTTTCTCAAGTACAAGGAGAACCTTTTTGACGAAGATCAGCCAATTCTCGTGATAGCACTTCTTGATCCTTTTTTCAAATTCATACGCCTTCATAATATAAAACATAGCCTGAGCGCACAGATAGGCAGAATGTCCTGGAGTACGCATCCCGTCAAACCACCAGCCGGCTATACTCCATTTCCCGTCCTGGTATGCCTCATAGGGAAGCCCGGAAGCAAGGTTCAAGGAATTCCCTACGATATTCTCAATACAGGAAAGGGCCTGTCCACGCATGGGTTCATCCTCAAGCCGCAGTGCGGCCATCAGAACCGGAGTGGCTACAGCCAAGCCGTCCGTCCAGCTGATCGAAAGAATTTTATTGTACCGGTACCTCCCTGTCTCCTTATCCTCATAGACAAACGTGGAGTAGCTCCGGTCCTCAGGCAGCCACGCATATTGATAAATAGCCTTCGACAAGTCAGACGCGGTCGTACGGATATCACTGCCCTGTCTTGGAGGTTGATGATAACGGTAATAAATCTCTTCCAGTACAGCATTAATACCCAGCTCAGACTCAGCTTCGTACGCATACAGATCCAATGTGAACTCTGCCAACTCAGCAGGAGCCAATTCAAAGCAATTCTCATCCAGAGGAGCCCGTTCCTTGACCAGACGCGATTTAATGAATAATAGCGGGGCATTCTCATAACCAAGTGTATACCCGACCGTTCCTTTCGCTAGTGAGCAGGTATAGCCGCCATATTGGTAGAACTCACCCGGCAGGTCCGGTTTCCACTGGATTTTAACTCCATCCTTACTAATGAAATATGGACTGGCACAGAGACCGTAAATGGTGCCGTTGTCATATACAAGGGCTGCGGGATGAGACAAGCGGTCACTGCGTACCATCCACCAAGGAGAAGAAGGACGTGAAGGATTGTCCTCCCTCAATCTCGGGAACTCATTCGGAACGTTCTGCGGAGCTTCTCCGCGGTTTCGGCCATACATAAAAGCCGGCAGAAAAAAGCGCGGATTCCCCTTGGGAAATGGCAGCTCTACATGAATAACACCCGCCCATGTTGAGCTCCCCAGATTGCTTATCCGCAGCACTGCCTGAAATGGCTGTTTGGCGCTACCGTTACCGCCTGTGATCTCTACTGATGAACTTAGTCCATGCCTGTCCAGTCCGGTATATTCAATATCTTCTTGATATTTGCTTCTTGCAGTTACCCTTAGCTCCATAATAATCTCCTCCCTGCTATATCCAATCAAACTCTTGCAATGTTCATCCCTACATGCTAGGATAATGACATTTTAAAGTAGTTTCAGAGAATAATCATTGCAGGATCCGCTATAACTATTGCGCCAACAGATCAGGAGGTTACAGATGAGTGACCCTTATGAGCTTCGTTATGACCCCATCCAGAAAGATTTCCTCTATCTGCACAGGACTACTACTTATAATATGGGGACCTTCTATCACCGCCATGAAGCCTATGAGCTGTACTTGTTTCTCCGCGGCAACGTCAACTTCTATATTGAGAACAGCTGTTACCGTCTGGAGCCCGGCGATTTGCTTGTGATGAACCCGGAAGAAATGCACCGTTCCTTTAGCCTCGATGAGACTGAATATGAACGGATCACCATTAACCTTCAGAAATCCTATTTGCATCGTCTCTCTACTCCGGCAACTCATTTATCCGCATGCTTCGACTTCCGGCCTAAGGGAAAAGGTAATATCGTGCATTTGGAGGACGCTCAGCTAGAGCAATTCCTGCAGTATGCAGGTGAACTGGAGAGAGCACTAGCTTCTGAAGCGTATGGAACGGATATTCAGGCCAATTGCTGCATCGCTCAACTATTAGTTCTGACCAATACCGTTTTTCAAAATGCCAGCTTTATTCCTACAGATATTATGCCGGATCTGGTCCGCAAGACGATGGATTATATCGAAGCGCATCTTGCGCAGGACATCACACTTGATCAGCTTGCCGGCACTTTTCATTTGAACAGCACCTATATCAGCCGCCAGTTCAAGAAGCATACAGGGTTAACGCTCCGTTCATATATCCTAGACCGCCGTATCGCACTCGCTAAATCCTGTCTCTCCGAGGGGCTCAGCATTACCGAAGCCTGCTATCAATCCGGTTTCAGTGACTATGCGAATTTTATCCGCAGTTTTACCAAGACCGTGGGGATGTCACCCGGCAGGTTCGCCAAGTCATAACTCCCGGCTGATTGTTTATCAGTCAGTACCTGCTCTGATCAAGTCATGTCATCCCGAAGCGCGTCAATAATATTTTCTTTTTTTATCTTGCTAATGGCATACAGCATTGTAATGAACACTACAAAGAACACGCCGAACACGCTGATTCCAGCACTGCCCCAAGGGAACACAAAATCGATATTGTCCGCCCCACCGCCCATCCCTTTGTAAATCAGCCAAGAAGAGATTGCCGCTATGGGAAGCCCGAAGATTAGCGCCCTCATGCCATAAAAGGCGCACTCGAAATTCATCATCTTTTGGAAATCGCGTTCAGACATCCCCACAGAGCGGAGCATGGCAAGCTCCCTCCGGCGCAGCTTGATATTGGTGGAAATGGTGTTGAACACATTGGCAACCGAAATCAGCGAGATCATAATGATAAAAGTATAAGCAAACACGTTGGTTATGAATATCATATTGCGGTTCTCATCAAGCGCTTTAGAAACATTGTACAGGGTATAACTGGATTTAATGCCCGCACCCTTAATCATCGCTTCCATTTTTGCTGCCGACTGTATGGAAGTTTTTGAGCGAAAGGTCATGCCCTTAATCGCCACATGAGTATCGGGGGTTTCAAACTTTTCTTTAAGCGAATAGGGGGCCATCACCCTAAAAATGAACGGATGATTCGACCCGGACTTTTCCAGGATCGGGAGTGTATCAGGCGGCACGGTATTAACAAACTTAACGCTTACGTTCCGCCCCTCTTCCACCTTCGGTTTGCCATTGGTTTCGGGAGCAATGGTAAAATTCATGGAAGAACTCTTGAACATATCCGTAAACTCGTCAAGCTCATGCTCCCCATTGGCTTTCATGTGGCTTGTTATTTTGGCAACGGCGATTATTTTCGCATTGTGTCCGGTATATTCTTCTGCGGGCAAGTTCAAGCCTTTGATAATATTCAGATAGGCGCTGTCATCAAGAAACTGGAGATCGATCGGCAGATTAACCGTTTCGTCCGGCGAATGTGAACCCTGGGATTCCCAGTAAGAATCTGAAAGGTCGCTTGCTTTGGCGGCAGATGAAACCTTCATAAGCGCTTGATACGAGCTCTCGTAAACACCGCCTACGGTTTTAAGTTTGTCGTAGAGCGGTAACATTTCGCTATCGGCCATATCCTGTGTGGCAACACCGATGTCATAGGTAGTAAACACTACTGCCCGCCCCGACGCCTGTTTCAAATCCGTTACAAAAGCACTGGTCGATATAAACAGCACTACGCTTAAAACAAGTGATAGCACAATGCTGCGATAGCGTTTCTTGTTTCTTTTAAAATTCTTTAACGCAAGGGTTCCCTCCAAACCGTAAATACGCTGTGCCAGTTTTGACGTTTTCACGGCTTTGGATTCTACTTTGACCTCGTTCGTCTGGCGGATACTCTCCATAACGGGAGTGCTTGCAGCCTTTCGAGCCGGAAGATAGGCCGATACCAGAATGGTAACCATGCTTACCGCCACTGCAACAACAATTACGGGGATGGACACTGTCAAGGTTAAGGGTACGTTGCTGTACATAATGTTCCCGAATTTCCTGGCGACGACGGAAATCACAAGCCGGATACTGCCTATGCCGGTAATAACGCCAACCGGTATGCCGACCGCACCAATGCAAAGTCCCTCAAACAGCACTGAATTTCGCAGCTGCCTCGCTGTGGCTCCCACCGACGAGAGAATCCCGAACTGATGCGTGCGTTCGTTCAGGGATATGTTGAACGAATTATAAATCAGAAAAATCGATCCTAGCATGATCAGGGCAACCAAAATACCGCCCACCGAGTAGATAAGCGTGTTGAAAACAGTATCGTCCGAAAGACCTATGAAGCGTAACACATTATCGTTTAGGACATAAGCTTGGCTTCCGGCTGTTTTGCTTACATAAGCATGAACACCACGCGGGTTCTTAAGCGTGACAAATAGGTTTACGCTGTCCGCATGGTCCCCCGCATCTGCTCTCGTTATCAAGGTATATCCCGGCGCGGAAGGTTCCTCAAAACCGGGTATATAGTAGGTACCGACCACCGTGTAGGTTCTCTTGGCTTTTGGCACAAGTGTTTCTTTCCCGGAAATGTAAGGGGTGTGTTGACCGAGATTCTTGTTGCCATTCATGCGGCTTCCGACAGCAAGTGAAAGCGTGTCACCCTCCGCGAATTTAACTCCGCCGTTAGCTCCAACGCTCATCGAAACAAGAATCTCACTATTGTTATTCGGCAATCTGCCTGAAACCAGGGTTACGGGCAAGGTATCAAAGGCTTTCTTGCTAAATCCGGCCATAAAAAGATAGGGCTTTTGGGGATTTTTCCCTCCGTCAAGTTTTGCATAGCCGATATTATCAAATGTTGCAGTGTTTGCAACACCCTTGTCGAGCGTTCGTTCCTGTGCGAAAGAGGAATCAACGTTCAAGAACTCGACATGCCAATCGCCGTATTTCTGGGTCGCGCCGTTTACCATATAGTTCAGCAGAGAAACGCCAAAGGTGGCGACGGCCGTGATCATGGCGGCGGACAGAATAACTCCGATAATCGTGACAATCGTCCGGGTACGGCTTTTTTTCATGCTTTGCAGGGTCACTTTGTTGAAAATATTCATGGTCGTACCCTCTCGTCTCGCACTACTTTACCATCTGAAATGCCGATAATGCGGTCTGCTTGCAGGGCGATATTTTCGTCATGGGTGACGAGGAGCAGGGTCTGCCCATATTTTTGATTGCTTTCCTTCAACAGTTTGACGATTTCATGTCCATTCCTGCTGTCCAAACTGCCCGTAGGTTCATCGGCAAGCATGACCGCCGGGGCGTTCATCAAAGCACGTCCTATGGAAACGCGCTGTTGCTGACCCCCCGATAGCTGATTGGGTAAATGCGTTTCCCGGTCTTTTAGCCCAAGCAGTTCGAGCAAGTCATTCAGCCGTTCCCCGTTAACCTTCCGCTTGTCCATCAGGATCGGCAAGGTGATATTTTCCACCACATTCAGAGTGGGTATAAGGTTGTGAAACTGGTAGATCAGCCCCACCTGCCGTCTGCGGAAAATGGCGAGTTTTTCATTGTTTTGGGCATATACATCCTGTCCGTTCAAATACACTTTTCCGCTTGTCGGCACATCCACGCCTCCGATGATATGAAGCAATGTCGATTTGCCGGAGCCGGAGGAGCCGATGATTGCGGTAAACTCCCCTTTTTCGATGGTAAGCGAAACATGGTCAAGTGCGGTAACCTGATTTTCGCTCTTGCCGTAGGTTTTGCATAAATTCTCAATTCTTAAAAACTCCATTATGTGAGTCTCCCTTCTGGTGCTTTACTCATATAATAGAACCTTCAACTTACATCTCTGTGACTTTCAGGTGAGAGATTCGTCACTTAGGGAAACGAATGGCAAATATCGCGCCGCCCTGCGGGTGGTTTTTTGCGGTAATCGTCCCCCCCTGCCGTGTTATGATCATCTTGCAGAGAGAAAGTCCAATCCCGTATCCTGTAGCGTTTGGGCTTTTTCCACGATAGAACCTGTCAAACAGGCAAGGTAAATCTTCTTTTTCAAAGCCCGCACCGCTGTCGTGGATGGCAATCTCGGAAAACAATGGGGTGTCCGTGCAGACAATCTCAATCTTCCCGTTCTCGCCTGCGCTTTCCATACAATTTTTGAGGATATTCTGAATCGCTTCCGAAATCCAACCTGAATCACCCTGAATAATCATCCCTTGCGGTGCATTTATTTGTACATCCATACCGTGCAGTTCCATTGGGATTAGGAGCGGGCGAAGCGCGGTGCAGATCAAGTGATTTATATCTATCGGCTCGCTTTGGAACACCACAATGCCCGCGTCCAGGCGGGATAATTTCAATAGGGAAGTAATCAGCCAATCCATCCGCACAAGTAATTCCTCTGTTTCCCGTACAAATGCTTTCCGCTCGTTATCATCAGGGGTATTTGCTAACAATGACAGAATGAGGTTCACGGATGTGAGCGGCGTTCGGAGTTGGTGGGCGATGTCGGCCAGCGAATCGGCAAGATGTTCTTTTTCTTTTGTCAGCGCGTCGTTCTGCTCCCGGATTCGCAACGTCATTTTTGTTATCTCGCTGTGCAGAATCGACAGTTCGCCCTCATCCGATTCACCAATATACAGGTGGTCAGCATTATGAAGGACACGGTCGATTTGATTTGAAATTCTTGCAATGCTTATGTATCGGGCTTGGGTAAACACGAAAAACGCTGTGCCAAAGGCGGCGGCAGAAGCTATGGACAGGATTCCCGCCGCAGCATTGATTGTAAATCCCACTATTACAGTGGCGGCAGCCAGCAAGCAGAACCAAATGACAAACTGCCCAAACTCTTTATTTCGAAGCATATTCGCCACCCAATCTATACCCTGTCCCGCGAACGGTCAGAATGATCTGCGGGCTGGCCGGGTCGTCCTCTATCTTCTCCCGCAAGCGTTTGATATACACGGTCAGTGTATTGTCGTTGACAAACTCACCCGCCGCGTCCCATAACTCGTCAAGCAGCCTGCCCCGCGTGATAATACTTTTTGGGCTGTTAATAAACACCAGCAACAGGCGGTATTCTAATGCTGACAGAAAAACCTCGCCGCCGTTTTTTTTCACAATTCCGCTTGCCATGTCGACGTGAAGCCCGCGAATTTCAAAGTCCGGCCCGGAACGCCCGCTTTTTCGCAAGGCGGTTCCAATTCGCGCAATCAATTCACGCGGACGAAAGGGCTTGGTGATATAATCGTCCGCTCCCATGTTCAGACCGGTAACCACACTCGCTTCATCACCGGAAGCCGTCAGAAAGATAACGGGAATATCCCCTGTTTCTTTGATATCCGTGCAGACCGTAAAGCCATTTCCGTCAGGCAATGAAATATCGATCAGCGCCAAATCAAATTTATTCCCGGAAAGCGCGGCAAGGGCTTCACTCCGCGTAGGGGCGTGAGTAACTGTAAATCCCTCCGAGCGAAGCAGAAGTACAAGGTTTTTGGCGATTGCCTTATCGTCCTCAACCAAAAATATCCGTGGCATTAGTGAGACCTCCGTTTGTGTGTTAGACCGAATGCATATTACATCTGTATTAAAAGGTTGTCAATACTATAGAGCACGCAGGGCAATTGTGGCTTATAGGCTTCCCGTATACAAAAAACGCAAGCCTTCTTAGAGCAGAAGACTTGCGTTACAGAAAATGAGGATGCCCATAATGGGGAGGCTGTGCTTCCAGGCATTAGCTTTTAATAAGCTCTGTAGGGTTCATGCCGGTTATTTTCTTGAACAGCGTGCTGAAGTAAGGAATGTTCTTATAGCCGACCCGTTCCGCCACTTCATAGACCAGCATTTTCCGCTCTATAAGCAGCTCTCGTGCTTTCTCGATGCGAACCCGGGTCAAATAGTTATTGAAGGTCTCACCGGTAATATTTTTGAAAATAATGGATAAATGGTTCCGTGAAATGAAAACCTTATCCGAAAGCTCGGCGAGTGTCAGTTCTTCTGCATAGTGTTCATGAATGTAACTGGTCATAAAGTCGACAACCTGTCTATGCTTGCTGCTCCCTTTCCATTGCCTGCTGCTGCAGATCCTGGTGATTTTGTCCATCAGCCAGTTTGCCAGCTGATCGGGTACGATCAGGCTGCTGATCTCCTTGGCAATCTGGTCATTGGTAAATAGGTCATCGAGTACAAACCCCGATTCATATAAAGAGTAGGTTATAATTCCCCACAGTTCACTTCCAAGCATTTGTACGTATCCCTGTGATATCCCCTCTTGCTTCTTCATTTCTGTAATATAATCCAGTACCAGCTGGTGGGCATCGTCTTCCTGTGAAGCCTTCATCGCGGTCGCCAGTTTATACGAGAATTTGACTGGAAAAAGGGCCACAGTTCCTTGTTCACTGCTGCTGTTCTCCCGGTATCTATACACTTCATGTGCGGAAGCGACCCTTAATGCTCTTTGGTCCATGGCCCGAAATGCTTCCTCCGTCGAGTCGGAGAGCTTCGTCCAGGCATCCTTCACTCCCCCGATCCCTATCCGTGTCACCAGCTTAAGATAACCGCCGATACTGTCATTCAGCCTGATCCCCAGTTCCTCCAGTTTATTCTCTAACTCTTCGGGATACTCTGGACCCGGATGAATAATCAATAATGACCGGGTACTATGCAGTTCTGTGTATTCCAGCTCCGGGAACAGCTTACGTGCTACTTCACAGGCAATATTGCTTACAGCAAACCGGAACAAGTTCCAGTCGGAGACGGATAAACATCTGGCCCGTTCATCACGGATCAAGTCGATACCGACCGTGACATGCTTGCGTTCCTGCCAATACAGGTATGACGGCGGAAGACGCGTGCTGTCTTTGTAGGCATGGTCCAGGGTTCCGACAGCTGCTGAACGAACCCACTCCTTTTCAACCAAAGGCTCATACAGCGTCATTTTGCACTCGATCTCCCACTGCCTGGCCCGCTTCTCCTCCTCCTCTTCAAGCTCCTGGATGACTTTGGTTAAGATCGACTTTAGCGTTGGCAGACTGATTGGCTTAGAGACGTAGTCGCTCACCTGAAACCGTAGCGCCTGTCTGGCATGCTCAAAGTCTGAATAACCGCTAAAGATGATGATTTTCCCCTGAAAACCTTCCTGCCTAAGCTGCTCCATCATATCCAGACCGCTCATTACAGGCATATAAAGATCCGTGATCACAATATCCGGACAGGCATTGCGGATCATCTCCAGCCCGTCCTCCCCGTTCAAAGCCTCTCCAACCCATTCAGCCCCTAAGTCATCCCAGGGAATCGCCCGTTTCATCCCCTTCAGGACTTGGCGTTCATCATCAATGATTGCAATTTTCCACATTACCCCTACCTCCTTAAAATCGGTAAGTACCGAAGCATGACGATATTTACTCTTAACTGAATTTTGAGAATTAATCGTTCTTGCTAGGAGGTTCTGTCAACAGAGGCAGCAACATTTCCACCCTTGTTCCACCCTCTTCACGTTCACTAAGCGTTATACCATAGCTTTCCCCGAAATACCCGGCGACCCTCTCTCTCACATTGCGTATACCATAGCCGCCTGTATGACGTTTATGTGGGCTGTGACCGGTCTGCTTCAATCCGGCTCCGTTATCCTCTATGACAATGTGCAGGGCATCCCCGGTTCTCTTCATTTCGATAGATACATAGCCGCTGCGCTGCTTGTTGAATCCATGAACGATGGAATTCTCCACGAACGGCTGCAGCGTAAGCTTCGGAATGTATAGCTGCTGCAGTTCGGACGCCGCCTTAATCCGGTAATCCAATCCATCCCCCCAGCGTAGCTGCTGGATTTCGAGATAACACTCTATATGGTGCAGTTCATCTGCTATCTTGATAAAGCTATTGCCGTTGGATAGACCGATCCGAAACATACGGCCCATCAGCTCCAGTATGCGGCTAAGTTCATTTTGTCCGGCCTCAATGGCCATCCAGTTGAGTTGATCCAACATATTATACAGAAAATGGGGATTAATATTGGCCTGGAGCGCCTCAATTTCGGCTTTCCGCTGCTGTTCGTAACGGCGTTCAAGTGAGAGATACAGTTCTTCAATCCGTTCGTTCTGCTTGCGGTAGCCGGAGAATAAATAACCGAATTCATTCTCATAATCGAGCGGAAGTTCGACATTATCGCCTCCTACGGAATACATGCGCATCGCAGTGACCAGATGCTTGATCGGCTTTGTAAACTGCTTGCTTAAAAAATGGGTCAGGAGCAATACCAGCAGCACTGCAGCGATACCGATCAGACCAATCCACTCCGCCAGCTTCAGGCTGCTTGCCGTGATCTGTTTCCAGGACGTGAACTCGATTAAGGTCCAGATGGAATTATCCATTCTGGAATAGACAAGCAGCGTGTCGCGGGATCCGCCGGTTGCCGGGATATGGACATAACCCGATTTATTGCTTTTTAGATCAATCCACCGGGAATAGTTATTCGGGTCCAGCGTATCGCCTATTTTCATAATTTGCTGTCCTTGACTATCCGCCATGATCCGGTTAGAGCCGTCAGAGTTGCCGGTTAGCAGCTTCCGGATCTCATTAGCCTTGATGTGGACGACAAGGACACCTAGGTAGTCATTCTCATCTATTATTTTTCTGGAAAAGCTGAGCACCGGAACCTCACCCTGCGCACTGGGGAATTTATACTCTTTGGACCAGCAAAAGTCGCTTTTCTCCAGACAACCGGCCCCTACCTGCTTGTTCAGATCCGCAAGGTTCCGGAACTGGATGTAGCTTTGCCGTTCACTTTGAATAGGATTATCCATATACAGGTCAATCCCTTGAATCAGCGGAATCGCATAGGTCAAATTCGCGAGCGCACTTTCTACACCTGCACGGCTGCGGTATCTCTCAAATTCATCCTGCCTGTTCAAGAGAAAATTAATCAGCTCGCCGTCACGGGAGCTGGACAATGAAATCTGCTCAATCATAACCAGCCGGGTTGTAATTTCATTATTCAGCTCATCCAGCAGCTGCTGCTGGTAATGGGAGGTAGTCTGTACGAGCGACTTGGAGGAATTGCTGTAGCTCGTCCATGCTGTAATAACGATTACCGCAATCAGGACGATGGCAAAGCTGTGAAAAAACAGACGGTCGATTCTATATTTTTTAAAAGGGTTGGTCACCTGCTCTACCTTCCTTCGGGCTCCTGTTCAGACACAGCAAACGGTAAAGCTGCGAAGGGCATTCGGCGCTTTACCGTTAACGGACGGATGTTTTTTTATATCTTATCCTTTAATTCCTGTTGTCGCAATCCCTTCAACGAAATACTTCTGAAGGAACATGAAGACGATGGTTGCCGGAAGAATGGACACCAGTGACATGGCAAGGAGTTGGCCCCATTCCTGGGCGGACTGGGAATCATTGATCATGCGAAGCGCCAGGCCGACCGTATACTTGTCTACCGTGTTGATGTACAGAAGATGTCCCAGGAAATCATCCCAATTCCACAGGAAGCAGAATATCGTCACGGTTACGATTGCCGGAAAGGCAAGCGGCATAACGACTCTCCAAAAGATACCGAACCAGGAGCACCCGTCAATTTTAGCCGATTCGTCTAATTCTCTTGGAACACCGCGTATAAATTGAATCAGCAGGAAGACGAAGAAGCTGCCGCCTGCCCCCCCAGCGAGCAGATGGGGAATGATAAACGGGAGATACGTATTCACCCAGCCCAATTGGTAAAACAGTGCGTATTGAGGGATTATCAGTACTTGTCCAGGCATCATTAAAGTCAGCATCAAGATGGAGAACCAGAAGTTCTTGAGCGGAAAATCCAATCTGGCAAAACCGAAGGCAACCAATGTGCAGGATAGCAGCGTTGCTATGATTACAGCAAATTCTAGTCCAAAGGTATTGAGATAGAAATCCGTAAACGTATGACCTGGAACCGAATTCCAGCCTTTGGTGAAATTGCTCCACTGCAGGGTAGACGGGAAAATAGACGCTGAGTTAAGCTCAGTGCTGTTTTTCAGGGAAGCACCGACCCACCAAAGAACCGGATAGACCATAATAAGGCTGAAGAGGATCATGAACAGATGACGGAGAGCCGGCTTGAATTGTAGTGTTGTCATTTACGTTTTTTCCCTCCAGTGTCTGTTTCATAGAATACCCAGTACTTCGAGGTATACGAGATCAGAACCGTTGCCGCAATAATTCCAACCAGCATAATCCATGCCAGAGCCGAAGCATAACCCAGCTCGTAACGGCTGAACGCCCGTTCGTACAAGTACATTGCGTAGACATAAGTGGAGTTCATTGGACCGCCGTTCGTAATTACAAATGCGGAAGTGAACATTTGAAAGGCGCCGATGACGGCCATAATCAGGTTAAAATAGAGAATCGGCGACAGCATCGGCAGGGTGATTTTGAAGAATTGGGTTACCTTGTTAGCCCCATCCACAGAAGATGCCTCGTAGAGATCGTTTGGAATCTGCTTCAGGCCTGCCAGAAATATAACCATGGTGGACCCGAATTGCCAGACCGTCAGCAGAATCAGCGTACCAAGCGCTGTATCGGGGCTTGTAATCCAGCCTTTCCCTTCAAAGCCAAAGATGCCAATCAGTTTGTTGAAAACTCCGTCAACACCAAAAATGTTGCGCCAGAGCAGCGATACCCCAATACTCCCTCCGATAAGTGAAGGAAAATAAATCGCCGTGCGGTAGAAGCTGATTCCTTTGACCGCCTTACTCAGGATCATCGCAACAAAGAGCGCCGCTATAAGCTTAAGAGGCACGGAAGCCAGCACATAAGTGAAGGTTACCTTAGCAGATTGAATGAATTTGGGGTCCGCTGTAAAGATGCGCTCATAATTGCGGGTCCCAATCCACTTCATCGGCTGCATTAAAGTGTAGTCGGTGAACGAATAGTACAGGGATAAGAATAACGGATACGCCGTAAGCGCCAGAAACCCGATCAGCCAGGGCGAAATAAACATATAGCCTGCAAGCGGAGCGTTCCATCTGCTTCGAAAATAGGAGCTTTTTTTCGACTTGACAGCAGGTTGGGCTACAGTGGCTGTGGAATGGTTCATCTGTGGTCACCTCTTGTGGTCAATTTTTATACTTTAAGTATATAATCCGCACATCGCCTGCTAAAGGAGGGGAATGCTCGAATTCTTTCAAAATATAACGATAAAAAAGAAGCGGTATTCACCGCTTCTGCATGATAGTGATCTTTAATAAATAGTTCTCCCCCTTTGATCGGCAATTCCGCTTTTCCGGAGAAAGTACGTATTGATCCGGTCCCTCCAGTCTTTGGCATGATCCGCCTGCTCCGCCAGACGGTCTGCTACCTGCCTATACGCCTGTTCATCCACATGTTCCTTCATAAGCTTCCATGCAGTCGCCAGCCCGTCTGCCCGTTCCGCACCTTCAAAATGTGTATCATAAATATGCTGGATCACCGTCTTGCCGGAATGCAGAACATGAGTGTAAGGGACATGGTGAAAGAACAACAGTAGCTCATCCGGACAACTCTCAAGCGACTCGTAGTATTCCATGTTCATAGGGGCATATTGGGAGGTATACCCGGTCCCGGTTGCAGAGGTGCGGTCAACACCAATACCATAACAATCTGCGAAGTGATAAGTACCCCACATTGAATATTCATATCCATCCACATTCGGGCCGTAGTGATGGTCAGGATTGACCATAAACCCGACGCCCAGCGGGGCTGTATACGCTTCATAAATCTTCCAGGAGTTCATAAGGATATCTAGTAAAGTCTGAACCAACAGCTCATTGGTGCCAAAGGTGAGTGTAATCCATTCCACAGCCATTTTCTCGGCAGACAGCTCCGGATTCCAGGCCAGACGGCCATAACCGAACAGATTTGCCTGTGCCAGCAGATGGCCTGTCCAATTGGTGTCATTTCCAATATTGGAGACGGCGGCAAAGCCGCTGTAGGCATTGCCGTGAACACTTCCATCTACAATGCGCTTAACCGTAGTTCCTTCTCCACGAAGATGTGTATCAAAGTTCAGAATCTCTTTCCACTGCGGCACCAGATAGCACACATGGCGTTGCTGTCCGGTATACTCCTGGGCAATCTGAAATTCGATCACTTGATTCGTATGCGGCATAGCCCCCAGCAACGGAGAGACAGGCTCTCTGACCTGAAAGTCAATGGGCCCATTCTTCACCTGGAGAATGACATTGTCCATGAAGCGGCCATCCAGCGGCTGGAAATGGTCAAAAGCCGCCCGCGCACGATCTGTTGTACGGTCGCGCCAGTCCTGCTTGCAGTTATACACGAAGCAGCGCCAGATGACGATGCCGCCATGCGGCTTCAGCGCCTCAGCCAGCATATTGGCGCCGTCGGTGTGATCTCTTCCGTAGGTGAACGGTCCCGGACGGTTCTCCGAATCAGCTTTGACCAGAAATCCTCCGAAATCAGGAATGGCTGCATATACTTCCGAGGCCGCGGCGGTCCACCATTCACGTACGCCGGCATCCAGCGGATCTGCCGATGACAGGCCGCCAAGCTCAATTGGGCTGGCATAATTAATACTCAGGAACAGCTTGATAGCATAAGCGCGAAAGACCGCAGCCAGCTTCGCCACATCCGGCAGGAATTCCGTTATTAGGCGGCTCTCCACCCGGTGAACATTGACATTATTAATCGCGATGGCATTGATTCCGCTGGAGGCCAGCAGGCGGGCATAATCCTGGATACGCTGAAGATTGCCCACTATCTTGTTATTCTCATAAAATATCGATTCCCCGGCATATCCCCGCTCCACACTCCCGTCCATATTGTCCCACTGGTTGATCATACGCAGCTGATTTACAGGGTTCTCAAGAATATTCAAATTGTGGACAGAGCCCCCTGTACCCATGATCCGCAGCAGATGAAATACTCCATATAATATCCCCGGGGATGTAGCGGCTCCGATGGTAATGTTACCAGTAAGATTGTCCGTATGAATCGCGAAGCCCTCCGGTTGAATCGTACTGCTTATTTCTTCACTGAATACATCATCTACCCTTGCCCCCGTCCCGAAGGTTCCTATAATGACACTAGGAGTTTTCTGAGTTTCCCCCGAGACAGACACTATTCCTCCTGTGATTCCCTCCAGGACTTGAGTCAACTCGTTCACTGCCGAACGAATAACAATATCATCTCCCGCAGCCACAACAATATGGTCATATCCCGCATAAGAATTGACATTTGCCCCCGGTGTGATCCGGCGGTACTGTAGCCAGGCCAGATATCCGTCTCCCGGGTGATACAATATAGAATTACTCATCTATAACCCTCCCTATCCCTACCGATATCATGCAAGGCCCGGAACTAGGTTGTTCCGGGCCTTGCTTGCTGAATTATTTTTCGTAAGATTGCGATGCTTCTTTCAACTGCTCAAAGGCTTTCTCCGGCGTTACTTTTCCAAAGCTGAGCTGATCCCGGACAAGCACCCAGTCTTTGTCAATAAAGTTCGTCCAGCCGCCTGCTCCAGCCGACCAGGTCTGGCCATCCTTTTCAGTAGCACGGAGGAGTTTTAATCCAACCTTATCCAGATCACTCATGCTTGCTTCCAGGGCAGCAGAAATTTCCTTGTTCGCCGGCAGGCCGCGGAATGTTTGCAGAATGTCACCCGCCTCCTGGGCATTCACGAACCAATTGATGAACTTTTTAGCTTCTTCAGCATGCTTGGAGTTTTTGGAAACGGACAGATACATCGATGGTTTCAGCCATCCGCCTGCTTGTTCAGCACGCGGCATGGTTACAAGCGCGTAAGCGCCTGGTTTAATACTGTCCCAAGTCCCCAGGTTATTGGAGAAGCTGTACCGGAATAATACTTTGCCTGCTGCCATCAAGTCCATTTGCGGATCATTTTCCTTATCGGATGCGTTTACATCTGCCGGAGGAACCAGTCCATCCTTCCGCAGCTCTTCAAACTTCTTGGTCCATTCCAAGAAGGTAGCCTGATCTACGTTGAAGTGACCCTCATCCGTGATAACCTGACCTTTACCTTTGGCATATTGGTAGGCCGAATACATAAAATAGTTGCCTGCATAGTCCAAGGTAAAATATTGTCCTTTTGGCAGTTTCGATTTGGATTCCTTGGCTAAAGCGAAGAAATCATCCCATGTCCATCCATTAGCCGGATTCGCAATCCCGAGCTTATCCATAGCGGCTTTGTCATACACCATACCGAACGCTACCGAACCCAGAGGAACAGCATATTGCTTGCCGTCAAGCTGGCCACCGGCCAGTAATTTTGCATCGAACTTACTTACATCAACCTCAGGAGCCAGCTCAGTTAATTGCTTGCGTGACATCCAGTCCGGCATCCAGCCCGGATCGAGCTGAATGATATCCGGTGCATTATTCGCTGCAGCTTGAGTAGATAATTTGTCCAAGTATCCATCCATACCGGAATACTCCGGTTCAAACGTTACATTCGGATTATTCTTTGTATACAAGTCCAGTGCTGCCAGAGTAGCCTCGTGGCGCGGCTGAGACCCCCACCACATAATACGCAGCTTGACAGGTTCATTGCTTGGTGCAGCCGTTGCAGCAGTATTAGTGCCGGCAGGCTCAGCGGTAGATTCCGCATTGTTATTTGTCCCGCCGCCGCATGCTGTCATCGTCCCCAGCAAGGCTGTCATGGCCAAGACTGTAAGAGAACGCTTCCATTTCAACATCTTTAACCCTCCAATTGAAATCTGTATTGTCTTGCTACACCGTTATAGTAACAATTATGAATTGAAGTTCATATAAGAGCGATGCACGATTTATTTTAAAATCTCACGGAAATAAGATTTGGAAGTATTTCGGAGGAGGCAGAAACAGGGTTGTCCCATAAGCCATCAAAAATGGCTGGGACACTTCCTCTTTGGGTAGTGGATAGACGGTTCTGCTTGGTGAGGACGCTCCGTGAACGAAACGTTGTTCAATCGGGAAATTAAACGCAAAGCAGCGATCCTCCAATACCGGGAGAATCGCTGCTTTGCTCACTTATTGTGGTTTTAAGAATGATGAGAACTGAATACCCAATTTTGGGACAGCCACGTTACAAAAATTACAAATATATGAATGGCTCCTTCGCATCTACAAAGGTAACCGTGAGGCTGCCGACCAGTGGTTTCAGCCATTCCGCCATATACTTCATGCCCCATTCCTCGGACCTTTCATGGCCAATCACAATCATTGCTTTGTTCATGCCGAGCATAGAAGCATCATTTACATAAGCGCATAACGTCCATTCCGTAATATCACCGCAAATCATCACATCCAGATCCTTTTCCTGCATAAGCTCCATTGGCATTTGTTCCCTGCCCAGCCCGAGGCTTCCGCCTCCAACCAATACCCCTATGCGGGCGCATGCAGACTCCGGATTCCCTACGATCTGAATGACCTTCATTCCCAGCCTCTGTTTCAGGAAGCCTGCCAGCGCTCCAACCGTGGTCTCTTCGATCTGATACCCCCAGGAATCGTTCCCGTCAAGTTTCTTGTCCTCCCATTCCAACTCCTTGAGAAGACCATCATAAATCCTGTCCGTATCCGCTAAATGCATGTGGTCATGGAATCTCCAGATCACAATCCCGTTATCCTCAATCCATTGCCGTTTGGCCAGATACACAGGGTCGTTCTGAAGCCAGTCCAAGGTGTCCATTCCTGTATAATAGGTGGGCTCATGGGTGATAATCAAATTTGCGTTGATGGCAATAGCTTCCCGGATGACATCAACGGTCGCCATAAACGTAGTAACGATTCCTGTCACTTCCATGTCCTCATGGCCGCTCGCGAGCACATCACACGTCTGCTCCAGCTTGCGGCCGCCGCAGCAATCAAGCAAAATCCGGTCGATAACCTCCTGCACTTTCATAAGCTCGTTCTCCTTTCATTTCTCTCCTCAGCCTTTGACTGCACCAATCACAACACCACGGGTCAAGTATTTCTGCATAAAGGGCAGTACGAACAGTACCGGCACAATGCCCAGAACCGCCATTGCCATCCGCACAGCTGTGCTTGGCAGCTGTGCGGCCTGCGCCCCGAGCACACTGCTGGCCTGACCGGAGTTAAGGAATTGAATGTTGTTCATCAGCTGCATCAGCAGATTTTGAATCCCGTATAATTGCGGTTTGGATACAAAATACAGCGCGTTGATCCAATCGTTCCAATAAGCGAGTCCCATAAACATACCGACAGTTGCCATAACCGGCATAGACAAGGGAAGCATGATCCGAAAAAAGGTCCGCAGTTCTGACGCGCCATCGATCTGGGCAGCTTCAATGATTTCCAGCGGTACATTGTTTTTGAAATAATTCCGCACCAGCAGTACATTGAAGCCGTTGGACAGCAGATTGGGAAGGATCAGCGCGAGCAGGGTGTTTTTAATATGGAAATATTGCGTCCACATAATATATGAAGGTACGATTCCTCCGCTGAACAGCATGGTGAAGAACACGATAAATGCCAGCACATTGTGATACTTGAAATCTCTCCGGGACATGGGATAAGCTAACATGCTTGTTATCAGAAGTCCAATTACAGTTCCCATTATCGTGACAGCAAATGAGACCCCATAGGCTCTGACGAAAGTGTATGCTGCAGATTTGATATACAGGTACGCTTCAAAACTCGTGTGCTCCGGGAAAAAGCTGTATCCGTTTCGAATCAAAGTCGTTTCATCGGTGAACGATGCAATCACAATCAGAAGGAATGGTAAAAAGGCAAAAACCGTCAGCAAGATCATCACGATCGCAGAAAAAACAGCAAACGTTCGTTCTCCTCTTGTTTGTATCATCCGTATTTCCTCCTAGAACAATGCGTTTTCTGGATTAACCTTCTTGACGATGGTATTGACCGTAAGAACAAGCGCAAAGCCGACCAGTGATTGATATAAGCCGGCTGCGGCTGACATTCCTATATCATTCAGCTGCATCAAGGCGCGGTAGACATACGTGTCAATCGTTTGTGTGGTGCTAAACAGCGCTCCAGAGTTCATAGGAACCTGATAGAACAGTCCGAAGTCAGAGTTAAAAATCCGCCCCATGGACATCAGCACCAGTACAATGACTGTCGGCTTCAGCAGCGGCAAAGTAATCATACGGATCTGCTTCAGCTTGCCGGCGCCATCAATTTTGGCAGACTCATAGATGCTCTTGTCGATTCCGGCAATGGAAGCGAAATAGACAATGGAGCCGTAGCCTGCCGTTTTCCAGATCTGAATCAAAACCAGCAGATAAGGCCAATACTTCGGCTCCGAATACCAGTTGATCTCTGGAAGACCGAGCGGACGAAGAATAGAATGATTCACAAAACCGCTATCTGCATTCAGAAAAGCGAAGACGAGCAATGAAAGGACAATCATCGAAATCAGATTTGGAAGAATTAAGCCTGTCATAAAGAACTTCGAGTACACTTTATTCAGCAGCTCCGACATGAGAATGGCAATGATAATCGAAACAATCGTCCCGAGCGCGATAAATACCAGGTTGTAGAGAAGGGTATTTCTGGTCATAATCCAGGCATCGCTGGTCTGGAACAGAAAGGTAAAGTTCTTCAAACCGATCCAGTCACTGCCGAAAATGCCCTTCGCGTAATTGACATCCTTGAATGCGATAAACACCCCGAACATGGGAAAATAGCTGTTAATGATAAAGTAAAGCAAACCTGGAGCAGCTAAAATCAATAAAGGAAGTGTTTTTTTGAGAGGCTTTGATTTAGCTTTGGCTGTCATGTTGGATTCACCTCCATTGTTGAAGGCAGAGCTTCTATTGGCGGCTCTACCTTCAACAAGCTTATAGGAATAATTATTTTTGCGCTGCAAGCCATTTATCCAGCTGTTCCTGCTTGCTGTCAATGATCGCCCCAGCGCCCGCATCTTTCAGCGCACTATTGAATTTTGGAATAATCGTCTCCGGGTCTACCGAGCCGCTAACAAGAGCAGGCAGAAATTGGCTTACTACGTTGTTCACAGCACTCATCTGCGTTTTCACCGGGCTTTGATCAAAGATAAATCCGAAATAAGGTGATCGTTCCGTATCCTTGTTTTCCTTAAGCTTCAGTTCAATATCCGACCAGTTGATTCCCTCGAACTGGTACTGAAGGGACTCAGAACCTACGATTCCTGAACTCAGCATCGCTGTGTAGGGTACTGTATTAGCGTCCTTGCCTTCCGGGAATTTCACATGATGCTCATCAACCTTCAGGTAATCCTCCCCTTCAACCCCATAGAGAATGGTATTGATCAGCTCTGTATCGGTATACAGCAGGTTCAGGAATTTAACAGAGGCTTCCGTTTCTTTAGAGGTGCTGGATACCATCCAAGTTACAGAATTGACGGCACTTGTATCGAAATAGAACGGGGCAATTCGTTTGGTCTCCATTTTTTTGCCGGCTTGCGCACTCAGGGTTTTGCCCACCTCCATACCGCTGTAGCCGCCAAGGAAGGAGAAGCCGCGTCCGGAAGATACCATCTCCATGGCGTTCACCGTAGTTGTTGCAGTATCCTTCTGCAAATAACCCGCATTGTACCAGTCTCTCATCATCTTAACCCCGTTTTTGAAAACATCGGATTCATAGAAATTAACGACCTTTCCGTTGTCACCGATTACGACACCGACTCCGGTTGTATCTGTCAGGTAATCTACCTTGCTCGCACCTTTCATCAGGTTAACAAGTCCCGTATCTGTCGGATTCACATTAATCGGGCCAAACGGAACCACATCCGGTGACTTCTTCTTAACGGCAGCGAAGACGGCAGGCAGATCCTCCACCGAATGAATAGTGTCAGCCGAAACACCTGCATCTGCCATCATATCGGCGTTGTAGATGATATTCGTAGGCAAAGCCATCCCTTTATTTACCGGAATCCCATAGATATGCCCATCCATCGTTGTGGTTTTGAGAATATCCGGTCCGAAATCCTTATCCAGAATTGCAGTCATTTCTTTACCATACTCGGGGAGAAGTTTTTCAAGCGGAGCCACCTGACTTTTGGACACATAGTTGGAGAATTGTCCGAGAGTAGTGAAGATATCCATTTTCTCTCCGCTCTGGAGCGCCAGGTTGACTTTCTGGGCATAATCAGCCGGACCATATAGACGGAAATCCACTTTGACTCCGATTTTTTTGGTTGTGATTGCATTGATTGCGTTCGTCACCTTGCTCAAATCATCGGGAATCCGGTTGAAGGACGGCAGGGCAAATACGATTTCAGCAACTTTTGCATTGTCATTCCCGGAATTCTTGGCCGATGTATTCGAATTGCTGCCGCAGGCCGAGAGCAGTGAACCGCATACTACCATGGACAACAACAGTGAGCCTAACCCCTTTTTATTTTTCATGATGATGCCTCCTGTTCTGTAATTTCACTTTCATTGTACTTCTTTGGAGGATTGCAGGCTTTCAAAAAGACGGGCTGTTTTTTCGAAAAACCGTACTGCAGCAAGAAGCTCCGCTTCTCTGTGGAAAAGCGGAGCTTCCTGCTATCTAGCCGTTTTGTGCTTTGAACGATAGGCTATCGGTGTTTCCCCTGTCAGTTTTTTGAATACCGTCGAGAAATAAGAAATCGTATCAAATCCGGCGTCCATAGCAATCTCGCCAATGCTGGCCGTGCTCTCAATGAGCATTTGCTTCGCGGTTCTTATGCGGAAGTCGTTCAAGTACTCCTTGACCGTCTGCCCGGTCTCGTTCTTGAATACCTTCGCCAGATAATCCGCTGTCAGATATACGCTTGCAGCGACATCCTCACGACTGAGGTCCTGTCTGTAATTTTCCTGGATAAATCGCTTCGCTCTCTCGACAACCCCTTCGGACTGCAGGACTTCTTTGATAGAATCCACCGTTTTGTCCGTAAGCGCCTGAGCCCACTTCATGAAGTCAAATACACTGCTGTCGGCTTTCTGGGCCAAGCTTTGAGTCACATCGTCGGCAAATAACCGGTGCGCCTGAATATGCTGCCTCGAGAGAAGGGAATAGACCACTTGCAGGAAGTCCTCCCGGATCGAATGAAGTGTCGTTGAATCCAGCTTATTCAAGCTTGTCAGCAATTCCAGCTCTTTCTTCAGCCGGTTAACAATCTGGACCTTCTCCTTCTGGACAAACAACAAGGTGAAAAGCTCCATATCAAGGGTAAAGCGGTCCGTAATATCATAATGAAAAGGTTCATTCGGCAAATGTACTTTCCCTCTGAAAATGATATTGGACTCATCCAGCTGCTCCAGCTCTGTTTTGACCTGTGAGAGTCCTGAGACCGCTGTTTTCTCACTGAAATAACAGGTAGCCGTACACTTCAAATATTGCCTGCACATCAGAATAATATTCTCTGCGCTGTCCTTCAGCCACTTCTTATCGAGCTTACTCTCAATAAGGATTGCATTGTAGAACACTTTATCTGCTTGATAGGCAATAATCCGTCCTAAACTCACCTCAGTGATGAGAATTTCAGAAATCAGGTTAGAGAGTGCATATTGGAAGATACTCTCGTCCCACTCACTCTCGATCTGTGAACGCGGAACACTTACGAGTAGCAGAATATATTCCGTATGGACAGATAGAGATAACTCGCGTTTCTGGACTTCACTCTGAATAAGATGGATACGGGGAGACAAAGTGGCTGTCAGCACATCACTCCAGAATCCTCTTTCGACCACATCTTTGTTCTTCAGCCACGCAAGCCCCATCTTACTGTATTCGCCCATCATCATCTTTTTCTTCAATGTATCTATGGACTTCCGCAGCGCCGCTTCCAGCTCCTGCTTATCCAGCGGCTTGACCAGATAAGAGTCAGCGTCGTACGAGATCGCCTTGGAAGCAAAGCTGAAGCTCTCATGACAGGTTAAAAATATAAAACCTCCTTCATAGTGGCGGTCTCTAGCCCACTTGATCATATCAATACCGGAGCCTCTCGGCATTTCGATATCGCAAATGATTACATCAGGCTCGACGTTATCGAATAATTGTTTCGCATCCTGTATGTTATGAGCGGTCTGCACCTCGGTTATTCCAAATTCATCCCAATTCACAATACCGAGCAGGGCTTCAACTGTAGGTATATCATCATCAATCAACATACAACGCATATTATCCCCCCTACAACTTTGGGTGGCCGGATTCAGGTACGGGTATCCACATTTCCACTCTTGCACCAGACGTCTCTGCATTAGAGAGCTTGAGCAGGTCGTCACGCTTGTAGAGCAGTTGCAGAGTTTTGCGGATATTGGCAATGCCGACCCTGCCCCCATCCTCCATTACCTCCTCGATCTCCGCCTTGCTTAGCCACTCCGAAGAGAAGCCTCCTCCGTTATCCTCAATCACAATACTGACAAATGGTTTTCCGTCTCTTGTCTCTGAACGCACTCGTATGAAGATCGATAGCATTTCTTTATAGAACATCGCGTGCTTGAACGTATTCTCAACAAAAGTCTGGATCATAAATTGCGGAATGGGCACTTGGCGGGCTTTATCATCCATCTCGATCATGAAAAACACTTGGTCCGGATACCGGATTTCTTGCATCCTTATATAATTTTCAGCGTGCTTAATCTCTTCCTCCATTGAGACTTCCACAAGACCTCCCTTAAACATATATCTGAGATGCTCCGAGAGGCAGTGAATCATCCGCCGTATTTCTTCATTTTTATTGTGATACGTCAAGCTGGTTATCGTCGAGATCGCATTCAGAAAAAAGTGGGGCCTGATTTGCATCTGCAGATATTTGATTTCCGCGCGGCTGATTTCGATCTGTTCTTCATAGGATTGAATCTTCAGATCCTTGATTTCACTAACCATGGATTCGAGTGCATGGAACAGCTTCATAAACTCCAGGGAGTACGGTACACCCTGAGGAACCTGGTATTCCAGCTGCCCCTGTTCAACTACCTTGGCCGCCTTCACCAACTCGAGGATCGGCTTCAGCACATCCCTTGTTAAGAACCTCAGTACGAGCGGTACAATGATAGCCGAAAGAACCGCCAATAAGGCGATGCCCCACTGAATAAGCTTCAATCCCGAGAACAGGCCTCCCTTGGCTACCATATTTGTGATCTGGCCAAACTCTTCAATCGGTTCGGAAATAATCAGAAAGCTGCGCTGATACTCTTTCGTTAAGCTGCCCAAGGTCGTATCTGCCTCTTTCAGGACGATATTATTTGCAGATAAAATGCTCCCCTCTGTATTACTCAATACATAACGGTTATGATCATTGCTCCCCCTGTCTACCATCGCTAAGAGTGTGTCCGCTTTGACTAACGTTCCAAAGCTGACTTGGGAATAGGTGATATATTTGAACAAATAATAATCACCCTGGACCTGGAACACCTTCCATTCATCACTTTCATCAGCTGGACTGGAGCTGAACTTGTGCATATTTAGAAAATCAACCAGAGCGAGCTTATCCCCGGATGGAATCCGGCTGCTGAATTGTTCCAGCACGAGCTCTCCGGAAAGTCTGATAAACATGCCATCACTGGAATAATCGTTCGCCATTTTTGCCAGCAGGTTATTTTTGAGCTGCTGCACTTTGAAGTACCGGCTGCTCTCATCCAGGCTGGCTACATTCACAGCGGCATCAATGTTATTATCGAACACCTCAATTAAGTCTTTGGAGAAATTGTTGAAGTTATTATGGATGTTAGCCTGATAGAGGGCAAGCGTATTACGCGAGCTGGTTAGTGCATTGCTTCGTACAACTTCCAGGGAGTAAATATTGCTCAGAACAAGGATGGACAACAGGATCGCAAGAATAACTGTCATCTGCAACGAAAACTTGAACACGATACTGTTTGTTCGAATCATACCACCATTTCTTCCTCCCCGGAATCCAGCAAGCCCCTGAGCCGATATATTCTCGATCGGACCCAGGGGCATACTTATATTAGACTTTCAGTTATTTAAGACTTGAAGCTTTTATATAGAGTTACTGTCTTCCCCAGCCCACTGCAGTGCCGACTCAATGTACTTATCCCAGAAAATCCAGTTATGATCGCCTTCACTTTCATGATACACATGTCCGGCCTGTTCCCCTTCAAGAAAATCATGGAACCGGCGGTTCACGTCCAGCAGAAAATCCTCTGTCCCGCAGGCCATATACAGCTTGGGCAGCTCAAGTCCCTTCGACTTGAGGTCCAGGACAAGCCAGTCCGGGTCTTTATCACTGCCAAGCAGCTGGCTCAGATCACCAAAGGTGCTGGTGTAGTAACTATAAGTGGCGATACCGTCATTGTAATCCGGGGACACATTGGCAACTTTATACGGCACCAGTGCCGAAGACAAGGCTATAATACGGCCGAATTGGTCTGCATATTTCAGACCGTTGCGGATAGCCCCATAGCCGCCCATGGATAAACCGCCTATCCATGTATCCTCGCGAGCCGCAGACAGCGGGAACAGCTTGCGTGTGAAATCCACCAGCTCCCTGCCGATATATTCCCCGTAGTATTCTCCCCTGTTCTCATCGTCCAGATAGAAGTGATTATCTCCTGCGGGCATAAAAACCGCAACCTGATATCTGTCCGACAGCTCCCGGATCCGTGAGAAGTTCATCCAATCGTTATGGCTCCCGGAAAAGCCGTGCAGCAGATACAGCGCCTTCAAGGGTTCTCCCGACCATACCGGCAGTCCTATTCCTTCAGGCACATCAACCGGCATTAATGCATTGAACGTGACTTCTCTTTTCAGACATTTGGATTGAAAGCTTAGTTGTAGCGTAGCCAAAATAACCACTCCTTAAATACGGAATTCGCATTATACCAGATAAGTAACAGCTATACCTTGCTCATCCACATATTCAATAACGGTTTCATAGGTCTTCAGGTTGATGAACAGCTTACAATACTTCTCACCTTGTTCCCATACCAACCGGACCTCATCTGTTGCCGCCTCAAGCACCTGGAACGTTCCTTCGAAGGCACTGTAAGTATTACGGAAGCGAATCAGCTTCATTAGCCGCTTCACAACATCCCGTTCAAGCCCTTCCTCAATTTCCTCCAGGGTATAATTATGGCGGTTGATTTCGCGTCCTTCACCCGTCAGGGTTACCTGCTCCAGATCATTGCTGCCGGCCAGCAGACCCACATAATAGACCTGCGGAATACCTGGTGTGAAGAATTGAATCGCTCTTGCAGCGAGATAAGCATCGTCATCTTCATTTAGCGCGCTATAATACGTGCAGCGTATCTGATGGACATCGAATCCGTCTTGCGCCTTATGCTCCTCCGACAGAATCAGACTCAGATTCGCTCCCCTCTCCACACAGAGATCAACCAGCTCCCGCGCTTCCTTTGTGTCGATCAGCTCATCGAGATCCGGCTTAACAGGAATACCGTCGTGACAGTCGAGCATGGTGAACTGCTTATGCGGGCGGGTCTTCAGATAGGAATAGAGTTCCGTATTGGACCTGCCGGTAAGTGCCTCAAGCACCCGGTAAGGCAGGATGAAATCGTATATCCAGCACCCGTATTCCGATAACTTGGCTTGGATGCTGTAGTGTGCATGTACCTCGGGCAGCAGCTCTATATCCAGCGAATCCGCCATTGATTTGATCCAGCCGAGAAATTCATAAATCTCCGGCTCCACAAAAAAGCAGCTGGTTCCCAGCTTCTTGATCACGTACCCGACCGCATCAAGCCTCACTATTTTGACATTCTGTTGCTTGAAGTTCTCAAAAAATACCCGCAGCAGCTCCCGGGTCAACGGGGAATGGACATCTAGATCAATTTGCTCGGAAGGATCTGTTTTGCCAAAGGTTGTCCAGACCTTCTCTTCCTCACCGCTCCCGCTGATAGAAAAGCTTGAATAAGGCAGGGGTCTGCGTAAAAACATCTTCTCAATATCCTCCTGGACAGGCTTACCATTCTCCCAAACCTTATCCAGTGTTATAAATAAATCAGCATACTCAGAAGCGCGGCCTTTCTTCAGGAAATCCTGAAAATAAGGAGATTGCCTGGATATGTGATTCACCATCAAGTCTACCAGCACATCGAATTCTTGCCCTATCTCACGGATATCCTCCCATGACCCGAAGCCCGGATCAATTTCCAGATAGGTCAGAGGAGCAAATCCGCGGTCTCCGGAGGAAGGAAACGGCGGGAGAATGTGAATTCCGCCTTCGAAGAGGCCGGCGAATTGTTTGCGCAGCACCTGATGAAGCTTCTTCAGGTCCCCGCCCAGTGAATCGGGATACGTAATCAACTGTACTTGATTCTTCAGTGTCATCTGAAACCTCCTACAGGTTAAATTGTTGTTTGATTTCTTCCAGAGTTGGCAGATTCACTACCGCACCCATGAATTTTAGTTTGTACGCGCTTACGGCAAAGCCGAGCTCCATCGCCTCATTGAGGGTATACCCCTTGACGACAGCCGCATAGAATCCGGACCAAAAGGCATCACCTGCTCCGGTCGTATCTTCGATTTCAGTAGCTTTGGTACCATACGTCAACGTTTCTATGCCGTTCGATACCATTGCCCCTTCTTTGCCCAGGGTCATCACCACCAGCTTGGCGCCAAGCTCCAAGAACCTCCCGACCTGCTCAGCCGGTGTGCCTGGCCCAAACAGACGCTCCGCATCATCTTCCGAAGGCTTGATAATATCAACTTTGGGTATGATAGATTTGACATAGGAGACGCCATCTTCCCCCTTCTGCCAAATCAAGGGATGGTAGTTCGGATCAAAGCCTATCAGCAGTTTATGTTTTCTTGCTATCCCGATAACCCGTTCAACCGTATAACGCGATGGAACCCTCGAGATCGGCCAGCACGAAAAGTGGACAATTTTGGAATGGATCAGGGCTTGTTCCAAAGCATCATTGTACACCAATTCGCTATCCGCTCCGCGGTAAAAGATCGGAATAGGCGTTTGCTGACTCTTCGTGATCACCACCATGCTGGTAGATTCATCCACCCGCTGGACACCGCTGGTGTCTATGCCCGCCCTTTGCAAGCCCTTAACCAGAAAATCTCCAAGACCATCCCGGCCAACCGCCGAAGCCACTTGAGACCGGATGCCAAGCTTATTCACATTGATGGCAATATTGGAAGGTGACCCTCCAAAAAATCTCGTATATCCGTTGGATTCAAAAGCATCGCCATACTCATTAGAAATCATGTCAACCAGAAGTTCTCCAACCGTTAACACATCGTTTGCTTTATCATCAAAGGGTATTGCCTCACCGAGATTAAACACACGTACTCCCCCTAAAACTCCAATATCCTTTCGTCATATACATTTTATTGCTTCTGCATACGCAATACTTCAAAAAAAACGTTCTTTTTTTTCAATTCAAAGACAGATCACGGAACAGCGCCAGTGCTTACGGGTTCAGAGCTCTTGCCATAGCATTAATATAGTCCTCTCTGGTACGCCGGCTAATCCCGGCAGATGGAACGGCGTGCTCAAAGCCATGATAACCGCCGGGATACAGATGAAATTCCACCTCGACACCAGCCTGAGCCAAGCGGGTGACATATTCGATCGTTTCGTCGCGGAACGGATCAAGCTGTCCGACACAGGTATATGCGGGAGGCAGATCAGCCAGATTATCTGCACGGCTGGGTGCAGCGTAAGGAGAGGTATCTCCTCCGGAAGTTCCCCCAAGATACATCTCCCATGCAGCCAGGTTATTCTCCCGGTTCCAGACCGAAGAATGTGTAATCTCATAGCTGGAGGGCGTATCATTGCGGTCGTCAATCATCGGATACAGCGGCAGTTGGAAGCAAAGGGCAGGACCGCCTTTATCCCTGGCCATTAGTGCCAGTGCTGCGGCCAGTCCTCCTCCTGCGCTCGCTCCGCCGACTGCGATCCGGGCCAAATCGACATTGAGTTCATTGTTAATATCGGCCAGCCACACTAACGCCGCGTAACTATCCTCAATGGCTGCCGGGAACGGATGCTCAGGTGCAAGACGGTAGTCAGGCGATACGACAACGCAGTTGGCTGCTATTACAAAGCTTTCACATAATGCATCATCCCCACCGGGATGGCCGAGCACATATCCTCCGCCATGGGTCCACAAAAGACCAGGCAGCGCCTTACCATTTCTCTCAGCAGGTTCGTAGATTCTAACTAACATTTGGTATGAACCGGCAACGGACAGATATCGTTCCGTAATGCGAACGAGCTCCGACCTTTCCGCAGGGTATTGAATATCGCCTCTGGCAGAATCCAGATCACCCGGCAAATGAAACGGGGGCAAATCTGCTACCCCTTGTCTTAATTCTGGAGCTACTCGGTTAATAAAATCCATCTGGGTTTCCTCCATTATGATTTCTTAGTTCAAATCTCCTACCGATTTGTTCTATGTCGTATCACGTTCGATAAGAGTCACCGGGAACGTGTTAACCATAGGAATTTCTTTGCCTTCGATTTGTTGAACAACCAACTGAATGATAGAATCGCTCATCTCCTGAATCGGCTGTCTGACTGTGCTAAGTCGCGGTGAGATCAGCGAAGCGATCTGAACGTCATCGTAACCTACAATTTTGATCTCCGAAGGAATATCCTTCTTCATCAGGTAACAAGCTTGAATGACCTCCGCAGCAATCACGTCACTGCTAGCGAATACTCCGTCAATTTCCGGATGCTCTTGAAAGTAAGCGATCATTGCAGCGGAGGTCCGGGTATGCTTGCTCCCCTCAGCATCCAATTGCAATTGCAGCGGCTCTATGCCTGCGCGCTCCACCTCAGCTTCATATCCCTGCCTTCTCTGGGCAGCGAGCATCGAGTGATGCTGGGGACCGTCTATTCCACGATCAATGAAGACAGGATGAAGGCAGCCCTTGTCGATTAATAATCTCGCGGCGAGTGTACCGCCTTCTAGATTGTTCGAGGTGACCACAGGAATATCCTCTGAAATCACGCGATCGAATGAAACAATCGGCAGGGCCAAATGTAGATAATGCTGGACATCCAGCACTGCACTGCCCATGATGATGGCATCCACTTGATTTTTTTTCAGCATCTCAATGTATTCCATTTCTTTGGAGACATTGCGGTTGGAATTACATAACAATAGTTTGTAGCCCTTATGATGCGCGTAATATTCAAGATGGTAAGTCAGTTCAGCAAAAAAAGGATGCGAAATCGTCGGTATGATCAGACCGATCATATTCGATCTTTTTCTGAACAAGGCCCGGGCCATTTCGTTCGGCTGATAATTCATCTCCTTCATCACCCGATAGACCTTTTCCTTCGTCTTTTCACTAATATAACCTCTATTATTAAGTACTCTAGAAACGGTATTAATAGAAAGTCCCGCATTTTTCGCAACGTCTTTAAGATTCGGCATATATACCACCTTGTTTATAAATCCAATTTATATTTGAATTCTGCGCGTATTTCAGCAGTTCGTTTGAATGCGCATTCATTTCTATTGCCCCTTTATGATAACCGGTTAACATTTTTATGTCAACCGGTTATCATAAAAAAAAGCCAAATGATCTAAGCCAGTAAAAAGAACAACCATTCTAATCAAATGGCTGTTCTTAAATTTAACCTGAAAAGTATGAAGTTAACCGGATACATGTATATTCTGTTCTAATTGCGGGGCCGGATCGGCTTCTAACGTTTCAATCTTCACCCGGTGAAATTCCGCTGCACCCTGACTGACGAATATGGCAAGCTTCCCCTGCTGAATGTCGTACATTCTGGCACTCATCGCCACATCTCCGCTGACATAAATATCGCAAATCGTGCCGTCTATATACACTTTCAGCTCATATTCCTGTTCCGGCAGCTGGACCCTGAACAATTCCCAGAAAATGGAATCTATGTTATATCGTTTCAATATCACCACCGCTTCCACCCGTGTCGTATGCGCCAAGGATGCAAATTGATCAGCAATGGCTCTTGGGCCTACTCAACCCCATTGGATAGCGAGAGACTCCGGCTGGTTGCTATTCAGGAAGCGCGTGTCAATGGCGACGAGCCGTTCGCTCTATGCCATCAGCGGTTACTTTGTACAGTTGGTGCGGCAGGTCGTGTCCCATGCCGTCAACCAACATTAGCTCGGCGCCCGGGATGGCAAAAGCCGTGTCCTCACCACACGCCGGGACGAACAGGGGATCGTCCACCCCATGAATGACAAGTGCTGGTACTTTTATGGTTGCCAGCCGCGGACGACGGTCACCGGAGACAGCGATCGCAGCAATTTGTCGTCCGACACTGCCTGGATCGTAGGCTCGCTGGACTTCCTCCAGAATGAGCGCCCGATAAGCGTCCTCTTCAAACGGATAGCCGGTGCCGGCGATGCGTTTGGCAAAAGAGAGGCTGTGCGCCAAAAATCCTGCTTCATCCTCAAAGGGGTTCGGCCCAGGTTTAGTCATCATCGCCATGACATCCGGGGAAGCTTGCGGAAGGGTGGGATTACCGGAACTAGACATAATGGAGGTGAGTGATACAACCCGTTCAGGATACTCACTGGCTGCAATCTGAGCGATCATTCCGCCCATCGACCTGCCAACGAAATGTGCCCGGTCAATTGAAAGGGTGTCGAGCAGTCCGATAGCGTCGCCTGCCATGTCATCGAGAGTGTAAGGGATATCCGGTCGCTGTCCTGACATGAGAGCAGTCGCCAGTGCGTCAAAATTCAGCGCCCGATAATGACTATAGAGTGTCGAGCAACCCACGTCGCGATTGTCAAAGCGGATTACCCGAAAGCCCCGCGCTGCCAATAGTTCACAAAACGGAACCGTCCAGCGGATCATCTGGGTTCCGAGCCCGGCGATTAGAATAATAGCCTCGTTATTTTCGTTACCGAAACTATCATAGGCCAACTCAACACCGTTAACTTTTAGAATGTTCATGGTCATGTTCTCCTCAATTAATCCCATTTCTCTTCTTCGGGTCCGATAAGAAACTCTCCGCCATCGCCAAGAAACACGATTTCACCTCCGCTTTCACGGAGATATGGAGGGTGTGCTCAATATAGCGGTTGAACGCTTCGGCACCGCTAATAGGGAACTCCGGTGTTAGTTCAGGATTGGTTGTGTAATCAGCAACATCACGAGTCATAGTGATTCCTTTCGTAATTCCTTTTTAATTCTTTACGCCCTCATATGCTTTCATTCATAAGTTCTCTTCAGGGAATGCATTGGCGGCTAATCTCTTGATATGGGTTCTGATATCAGGTGCCCAGTCATCGATGAAGTGGTAAAAACGATCCAAATCTCTGGCATACAGTGCCCGCAGAGCTTCTTCGTATTGATTGAAGTCCCCGGCCATAGCTGTCATAAAGTTATATGTTGCTTCTTGTGACTCTCGGATTGTGCTCTGTTGTTCTCCAGCACGGCGAGCTTCGTCAATGAGTTTTCGTAATGTTACCGACGCCCCTCCAGGTTGACTCTTGAGCCATTCCCAATGCCGAGGCAATAACGTAACCTCACCGGATACAACACCCAGCTTGGGTCGACCGACCCGCCGTGTAGTCTGGTGATTCACTTCCGTACCGGATGAGTCACCAAACTGTTCTCCTAATCGTTTAAGCACATCATCTGTCTTCCCACGAAAATCAACATCTATTGGCTTCCCCGTGGAATCGTCAAATAAAAGCAACTGTGTGAGATCTCTGTCATCTAGAGCATTCTTCACTGTAGTAACAACGCGCTGTAACGAACCACTGGCGACGACTCCCACACCCAAAAATGCCGTGCAGTAAAAGCGCGTTAGCGAATTACTCATGCTGACCTCCTCTCTGATTGCCTCGCTAATTATACCCGGATAAAAATATAAAATATGCAAAAGACACGGCCTAAGAGGAACCGCGCTGTTTTGAGGGCTAGTATTTGCTTTATATCATATATGCTGTGTTTTGTCGTAAAACTGCCCCTTTATTTTTCAATCGAATAATTTGTTTTATTTAGATAAAATTCAAAGAAGACCATTGATTAGAAGGAAACGACTTTTAGCTATCTCCACCATTTCCTCCCTCCAGATATTCCAACATACTTTGAAAAGTAGTTTTCAACAATTCTTTGTTCGTATGATAAAAATAACGGCCTCCACAGCACTGATTTTCCCACCTTCAGTGATTTACACACTCTCGTTCAACTGAATGAACAAACCTTGGGGGATGAGGTTTATAAGGAGTTAGCGCTCCTCCTCGTCGAAAAGCGTGCCCGTAAATATGAAGCCGCACTAGCCATCGTCTCCCACAGCGCCGTTGATTTTCTTGCTCCAGAAATCAAGGGTTCAGAAGGAGGACGGTAACGATGAATAAACGTAAGCAGTTCATCGAGTTATTTTTTTATATCGGTCTGGTAATCATTGGACTTATTCTTTTGCTGCTGAAAGAGGGGTAACTCATGATTTTATATCTAACCAGTGAGGCACACGTCAATTTGCTGGATTTTTTGGAGCAGGAGCTTCCCATCAAAAAATTAATGCTTATTACTAAACATGTTTTAGTTCACTACTCTCAATTATCGATTTTGAATAACCGTCTCTTGCAACTTTTATCATTGCTCTCCCCAATTGCTCTGAAGAAATAAATAAGCTGGACTTCATGAATAAGTGATTTAATGGTCTCATTACAATATAAAAATATTGGTACCACTTTGTTTTTGATTTTACACCGTGCATGGGAATGATGCCGCCTGGTCGAAACATATAAGCACGCTTAAAGGGCAACCGTAACAAATCGTTCTCAGTCTTTCCTTTCACCCTCGCCCACATTATACGTCCTTTTTCACTACTATCCGTACCACTACCAGAAACGTAGATAAATGTCATTTGAGAATTCAATCTTACTAATGTTTCTGCCACAGAAAGCGTGATGTCATACGTTATTTTTCTGTATTCTTCTTCCTTCATTCCCGCTGAAGATACTCCAAGGCAGAAAAAACAGGCATCGAAGCCAATAATTTCATTTTCAAAGGAAGATAATTCAGCTACATTTTCAAGCACAATCTCTTTTAATTTCTCATGATGCTGTCCTGTGCCTTGACGACCAACAGTAAGTACTTCTTGAACGATATCGTCTACTATACATTCACGCAGTACACTTTGGCCAACCATACCTGTAGCTCCAAAAATAATGACCTTTATTGTTCTCACTCCCATCTAAATCGAGACATCTTTCAAGCCATGCATTTTTCCTGGCTCTATCTTCACACTTACTCTTGAATATAAACACTTTCACCGATATAGGCATTTTGCTCTGGATTATTAATGATAAAATCTGCTAGGTTGACACGTCGAATCTTACCTATAGCAGATTTACTTTTGAAATCGCCATGTTTATACGGCGTCTTCCCTTCTTCATAGGTGATCCATGGAGGCATAACAATCGTATAATTTAGCCCTGATTCATTTACCATTTTGTTTTGTGTTGGCATTTCACCAAACATGAAACTAAAAGGTAAAAGTGCAAGTTTTGTAAGCGGACCTAACTGTTTGCGTGCTTCAGGGCTTGTTCCAAAAGCCGTTAAAAGCTCGAGACGTTTGATATGCTGATTTTTCATTGCTTGAATAATAGTTGCAGTAGACTTGGCCACCCCACCCGAACCTGCAAATAAAATAAGGACCGCATCGCTAGTTGCTATAGCACGTTCAATATCTGCTAATTCATCATAATTCACGGTAAAATGTTCAACAAAGGGGTTTGTACTTAAAATGTTACCGCTACGCGTTGCGGCTACCACGTGATGTCCACGACTGATGGCCTCCTCCAAAACGTACCTGCCGACCGTACCACTCGCTCCAAATATGGTAATCTTCATAATCTTCTCCTTATCTAATTTAAATATTGCATATGCTAATAAGTCCTTAAAAAAAAGTCCCGTCTGCTGACAGGACTTCGAGGAGTGTTTAGATGAGGTTTTCTGCAAAGAATTGTTTTAGTTTATCAAACGGAATTTTTTCCATATTATCATACAAGGTTGAGTGCCATGCATCCGGGATAATGACTAATTCTTTTGGTTCTTTTGCTTTTTCGTAAGCTGTCTCACTTAACGGTTTCGAGAATGCCTGTTCCCCCGCAATAAATAGAGTTGGTCGTGGTGAAATTTCATCAATATAGTTCATAACGGATGTACTCATAAACGAAAATGGCATCGTTGCATTCCAGCGACCATTGGAGAGAATTGAATTTTCATGAAAGCCCCGTGGTGTCCGGTAGAATTCAACCGTTTCTTTCGTTTCCATATCTGTATTTTCAGGAAGTTCTGTTGGTAATTGATCAGCCATAGGTGCAAATGTACCGCTATCTAAATCTGCCCAGCGTTGTTGACTTAACGCCTCAAGCAGTTGTGTACGTTGTTCTAATGGAAGGCCAGCAAAGCCTGCCGCAACGCCAACCATTGATACGGTTGCGATCGCTTTGACACGTTTATCAATAGAGACTGCATTAAGCGCAATTGAACCCCACCCACATACACCGATTACACCGATACGTTCACGGTCCACATTCGATTGAAGACCTATTCCATCAACGGCTGCCATAAAATCTTCGGTGTTGATGTCTGGTGCAGCAACATTACGGGGTGTTCCTCCGCTTTCACCCGTGTATGAACCATCAAAAGCCAGTGCAGCAAATCCCAAAGATGCCATCTCATTGGCATAACGTCCAGATGCTTGTTCTTTTACTGCTCCAAAGGGTCCACCGATTACAAGTGCAGGAAGCTTTTTGTCTCCTGCATCTTTTGGTAAATAGAAGTCACCAGCTAATTCGATACCAAAGCGGTTTGTAAAACGAATTTCAGTTCTTGTAACACTCTCATTTAATTCAAATGTAAATTTTCGCATATTTTATCCTTCTTTCCTAAAATGTATTCTCTACTGCCTGTTAAACCAAACGTATACACGGAAGAATTAATGCGCGACAATGTATTATTTCTTCTGTATATATAATATAATAGAGAAACAGACTGTTTCAATCGTCACTTTTGTTGAATCTATGCATTAACGCACGGAATGATCTGAATCGCGCAATAAATTTCATCTTTTTTGGAGGCATAATCATGAGTAAAGTGGATAGAAGGATTTTGAAATCTAAAGAAGCTATAGAAAATGCATTTGTCGAACTTATGTCGGAAAGAGGTTTTGATAAAATTACAGTAAAAGATGTTTGTAATGAAGCCAATGTGGGGAACAGAACGTTCTATCTTCATTATCTTGATAAATATGATTTATTGGATAAACTCATTGAAGGACATATGCATGAGCTTAGAAAGTTATGTGATCCTCAAGCGGACATCAGCTTTAAAGAAGCTCATATGATTTGGTTTGAATACCTAGATCAACATTATTTGTTTTTTTCGACGATGTTAGTCGGACAAGGAGCATTTGCTTTTCGTAAACACTTCTTTGACTTAATTATCGAAGAATTGAAGCATGACGATAGTATCTTCAAAGGGAAAAATGAGGGGATCAGTGAGGCTCTAATTCTTACCTTCCTCGGCTCCGCAATGGTTGGGGTAGTTGAGAATTATCTTACGAAAGGAATTCCTGAACCGCTTGAAGTTTTAGCTGAACAGTTGGGGATGTTATTAGAAAGACATCTATAGTTACAAATAGTGTAGAAAGAAAATAAAGTTATCGATTGAATGTATACATTTTATAAGGTTTTGGAGTTTGAAATTCATCAGCAAGAAAGAATTAGTACTTGGCCGTCCCGTCCGTACTAACATGTTTTGTATGTGATTTCTATTGGTCAGACCGTGGGCTTGCTTTCGACTCCCTTCAAACTCCGCCTTGCGGCGGTCACCCTTGTTTTGACTAAAAGTTCCTACTGCCAAGCCTGTAGCGGACTTTCATCGATAAGTTATCGCTTATGCCGGGCACCAAGATGAATACCCCACAGGGCTTATATATTAGCCTTGCGGGGTATCATCTTGGTGCTGTAAAAGTGGATTTAGCTAAGGTATTTCTTAAAATGCTCTGCGACTCGGTCTGCGGTTCTTTGCACCTGTTCGAGGTGGTCATAGAAGCTAAAGTGCTGCCCCTTCCCCCAAAACAGCTCCTTTGGTCCTGAGAGACGCTCGTATACCTTTCTAGCCTGAGCAGGAAAGCTGGCTGTTTTCGAGTGGACAATAAGTGTTGGTGCCGTTACCCGCGACGCCTTAGAAACGGCGTCCGTTCTCAGGAAGACATCCCAAGCCATCACCGCAAACTCGTTGCGCCACTGAGGTAAATTCCCACGCTTTTTTGATAAGTAATACGGCATAGGAATAGTGTTGACCGCTTTAGGATTAAAGGGGTGATACGCCGGAATCATATCAACGACTCCTGTTTTGTCATACTTTTCTTTTGCCGCCTTACCAGCCGCACGCTTTCTTTCTGAGCCTCCAATCATACCCTGCTCTACAAACATACCCGCGATCGTCGCTACCGCACCCACACTCGGGTCTTCAGCTGCGGCATGAATCACAGTCGTTCCTGAAGTACAGATGCCCAGAAGTCCCGTTCCTGATACATCGGAACGACTCCGTAGGTACCGTAGTGCCGCCAACATGTCAGCGGCCTTGCTATCAGGATCCTCAAATTGACGAATTTCCCCACTACTCTCACCATAATTACGATAATCGATGGCCAGACCAATGATGCCCCTTCGAGCCATTTCGCCAGCATAGATACCGCTCATTTGCTCCTTGACCGAAGAGAACGAGCCGCCCATAGCGATAGCTACATATTTCCTTGATGAATCATAGTTTTTAGGTAGGTAGAGATGACCTACGACAGTGCCATCCCCACTGGGGAACTCGACGGTTAAGGGTTTGAACCCATTGTTAAGTGCGCTCAATTTTTTTGTCATTTAATCCTTCTATTCTCCTCTACTTCTATTTTGAAAGATGAAAACGGGCTACTTTTTGACCACTTAAATACTTGTAGCAGAAACCATGTTTTACAATCAACCTGCATACAAAAGCAATAATGCTCGATAATGTATTATCTTTCCCATGTGTACAATATAATAAGAAAACAGATTGTTTTCAATCATCAATTTCGTTTTATCCACGCATTAATGCACGAGATTGTTGAAATTGCGCAATAATTATTAAAAAGTTGGAAGCTATGACAATGATTAAGTCGATAGAAGGATTGTTTAATCGAGCAGGGGCGGCACTCCCCTCTTCCTCTCATACCATTGTACAAGAGGAAGCAGACTTTCCATCCTTTTAGCTTTCTAATAAGAAGTCGAAATGGAGTTGTTTGTGTTTCGAGCATTCCCGATGTTCTCTGTTGCCATGTAAAGACAACCCCAATTTATGTCCCTGAATGTCTAAAGTTCACCGATTCGAATTCGAATCCATTCCCACTGTTTTCAAAGGTACGGGGAATCCAAGTGTCTGATTCCTTACAATGGCACTTTGCTAAGGCCTCTCCAAAATAACGAATCCATAAGCATGACCTAATTTATGTCACCAAGATCATTGTTGTAAACTGCTCGTTAGCTTAATGAGCATCCGTCAGTCTAATATTTTATTATCTTTGAGCGTTAAATTAATGTGTTTTCGTTTAAATTTTTCAAAGGGGCCCACCTTCGTTCTCTCTGAATGCATCTACAGTTGCGGTTTGATTTTAGATAAAAAAACCTGCTCGCCCCAGTTTTTATCTGGGACAACCAGGCCTTCAACATCTCATTAAGATTCCATGAAAGTCGGGTAAAGCTCCGCGGCAGCAATGCCTTAGGAGACATTTGTTTAAGCTCTGTAAGTTCTCCGTCGGAGAAAGAACTTTCGAGGGCGCCTAAATTTCCTTTTACCCGATTGAGTCGTTCTATACCTGGAATTGGTACAATTTGCTTTCCCTGTGCCACAGCCAAACCAGTGCAAGCTGCGATGAAGTACATCCTTTTGGGACAGCCAGCGCATTGCTCAGCGCTACTGTTTCTAAATTTTCAACCTGAAAGCGAGCGGAAAAACAACGGTAATCATCGGCTGTCAAATCGTCGAAGTTGCGTATCTGTCCAGTTTGGTAGCGTTTATAGCCTGCTCCCGCCGTCTCCAATGCATGCCCAATCAACTGCTCGTTGCCTCCGAATACACCTGACATAAAATTCTCGCCATAAGTATCCGCTGTACCCAGCAGAGTCACTCCTGAGTTGGCACGTGAATGCTGCGTACGGATTCTTCATTGTCTGGCATCACTGTAAATGCCATAGAATTAATATCAAAAGCCGCTATCGGCGCTTGAATATTCACTTCTCTTTCGGGTCAATTGTCGTATGCAGAGTTCATTTCCCATATCTCAAGCGATTTGACTACTGTCGACGCATCACCCAGAAGTTTTAGGCCCTGTGCATCATGTCGGAACGGGAATATGCGTGTTGTCAGACTTTTCGTCCCATTAATGTAAGACTCGATCATGGATTTATCCAGATATATATGCAGTTGAAGATTACCGTCCGCCAAATCTACCTGACCGCCTTCAATACCTTTCTCCACGTCAGGTTCCACACTTGACTTGTTTCGATCCGCCATGAAGCTTGTACTTTCCTTGTCATAGAACAGCAATGTCTCCTCCATCTCGTCAGGTGACGTGCGTACCTTGATCCCGCAACGTTCGGCCTCACCGGGTTCAAGCTCAAGCTTGATCTCCAGCATATCGCCTTCAATTTCGTTCAGCCGTTCATTCGCCATATCGAGCGAGAAATCTGACAATTCGATCAGTTTAGCACCTCGTAAAGTCTCAAGCTCCACGATGGGTTTGACCCCTGGCTGACCGTCCGGCCGCATACTGATTTCCACCGGAAGGCCTGCATTGCCGAACCAACCGAGATCATTACTGATCCTCGGGCTCATTGCGAAAATGACGCTGAACAGAATGATTCTTCCGCTTGGATCCACAAAGCCGCTCGGACCGATCCAGTGCTCTCCCACATCGAACACCTGGGGTTCCTCATCGTCAGGAGTAAAGATCAGGCGATCCCGATCCCAAGTGCCTAGCCAATAAAAAATATATTTACAATAGTGAGGACTTGCGTGCAGGAACCACGGATTAACGATGAAGATGTGCTTTTGTTCACCTTTATCGGTTTTATAAAAAGGGAACAGGAGCGGGAGTTCCCAGGCATCCCCTGTTTTTGGATATTTATTTGAATTACCGACATAAAGCGGATTACGATAGACCCAGTCGATCATGTTCTCCGACGTATACAATAATGCCGTGCCGCCTTTTCCTGGTATGCCGGAAGTCACAATCATATACCATGTCCCCTCTTCCTTCCATACAAAAGGGTCACGGAAATTCCCGGGTAGACCTACTCCTTCAGGCAGAACTGCAACATACTCTGGGTGCTTGATCCATTCGACCAGATCATTGTTCCCATCCTTTCCGAATGTGCTCCTGGCCATGGCTACAGATTGGTCCGGATTCTTTCGTTTATCTCCGGCCGCGTAGAAGATAACCGGAATGCCATCATCATCGACTGCCGTACCGCCAGACCAACAACCATCAGGGTCGATATTGCCTTTTTCCGGAGACAAGGCAAACGGCACATCACGCCAGCGGAGCATATCCGGGCTAACCGAATGCCCCCAATGGATCTGGTTCCAATAGGGGCCCTGAGGGTTATGCTGGTAAAAAATATGATACTGTCCATTGAAGTACATCGGGCCATGCGGCTCATTCATCCAATGCTCTGGCGGAATAAAGTGAAATTGCGGTCTATGTCTGTCGCCATCATATCTGCTTCTGCGCTGAACCGTATCCGGCTGATCGTTGGGTAAGTGCCCAAAGCTGGCTTCGATCTCTTCCACTGATAAAGGCGTATCGTACAATTGAAGCTCATCGATAATGCCATTAAACATATTAGTTGTAAAAACACCATGCAATATACTCGGTTTATTGTTTTTGCCGATGAGTAGTTCCGCAGGCGGAAGCTTGATCTCCATGTTCTTCGGAATACTTTGCAAAGCAACCCGTTTCCCATTTAAATAGAGTGCTAATTTGCCATCAGCCCCATCAAATACGGCAGCGACATGTGACCATGTATCTCTTGGAATTGGATCTGACACTGACCAGACTTCATACCACATATCGCCAGTCCCAATCTGGAAGGACCATGAACTATGACGAAACAGCCCCAGCACAAATCCACACTTCGTCTCCCTGTCATGTTGGTTAACAATTGCCGAGAGTCTTCCTCCGTCCCCATGCTCATACGAACGGGGGGCAATCCAGCATTCAATCGTCATCGATTTGAATGTGCGAGAATCGGACGGTGCGGAAACCCAAGTCGAATATCCATCGAACAGAAGGGCATTTCCTTGTAACCCCTTTACCCAAAGCGGATCACTAGAAGGTTTATACTTCGCTTCATTAAATATGTAGTGAATATTGTCCTCCCTTCCAGTGCAGTGCTCTCTTATCCGTTTACCCTTTCCTTCATCAAAGCTCCAGTGCGCGATTAGATTTTGTTTCATATTAAATTAAACCCTCCTATTCCATATTCATCATTTCAAGGCCGGGCAACCGTTCGACCAAACCACTTTTGCCTTGATCATTTATAGAATAATCCTTATAGTAACTATAAGGTCAATAGACCCTTAACCATCTTTCGATAAAATTCGGATCGTCCAGAATAGGGGGCGTAATACGTGAAGAAAATGTTCAAGATTGGAGAACTTGCAAAAATTAAGAGAATCGATGCACAAACCTTAAGGTATTATGACCATATCGGCATATTGTCTCCTGATCTCATAAATGAACAAAATGGCTATCGTTATTATTCTGAAGAGCAATTTCTTGAAGTTGACCATATTAAGTTTCTCAAATTGATTGGATTATCGCTGGAAGAGGCTAAGCAATTCAGGGAAATAACAGGACTGAATGAAGCCATGCGCAAACTTAGAATTCAGCAGAATCATTTTGAGGAAAGAATCTCCAAGATGCAAACCGTGTCGCAGAGGTTTGCAAACATTTTAGATACGATTGAGGAAAAAAGCGGCTATTTCGAAAAGCATAAGAATGAAATTGAGATTAAAGAATGCGGTTCTATCCGAGGGGTTATCGGAGATTGCCAAACCGTCACTGACTGGTTTGATTTCGAGGCCAAATTACAAGAAGTAATAGCCAGTTTCCCCAATTACTCGGAGATCGGCCATAACCACGGACTGACCTTTATTTATAATGAAAAATACTTGCATTCAGCTAATGATCAGTACATTGATAAGGTTATCTTGCCTCTTGAAAAGGATTTTCGAGGTGGTGCTAATGTTGAAGAATATCCCCTCGGCAACTGCATTGTCGCCTACCACAAAGGTGAAAACGACAAACTCATACACGTCTTCGCAAATATCAGAGAGTATATTGCTGTTCATAAGCTGATTATAAGAGGCGATATTGTCATGACTGCAATTATTAGTAGTTTTATTGTAAATAATGAAAGTGAACACTTAATCGAAATACGAATTCCATTATTAGCATAGACCTCCCCCTCATAGCGTTTTTTGTTTCGTGCGTTTCACATACTCAACTGGCTATAGCCATAACAAAGACAAAAGCCACCATCAATAAGGGTGGCTTTTATCAATTAGACTTCTTGCATCCGGATCAGCTGGTATGCCTTGCCATCAGTTCAATAGGGAACATCCGGTCAACAGGTTGACCAGACTCCCCCTTCGTTTCAACAGATTGGATGATTAACTCCGAGGCATTCAATGCCAGTTCGTTAATAGGATGTCGGATGGTTGACAAGCTGAGCAACTCTGATACAGTCGGCATGTCATCCACCCCTAGTACAGCGAGATCCTCAGGTACGGACAGATTCAGGTCCTTGCAAGCCTTCAGCACCCCGATGGCAGAGATATCGTTCAGGCAGAATAACGCCTGCGGCAGCTGGCCATTCTTGGACAGCTGCATCACCGTTTCGTACCCAAAGCTTTCCGTCATATCTCCGGTAATGACCGTTGTGAGATTGCCCTTCTCCTGCATAGACTGGGAGGCACCGTTCAACCGGTCGTCAAATCCAGGGACCTGTCCATGCGGATAGGTAAGAATAATTATTTTTTGATATCCCCGGGACATTAGATGATCCACACCAATTTGTCCGCACTGATAGTCGTTCACCCGCACGATATGAGCCCCGTAGGATAAATTATGCCGTCCGATAGTGATGACAGGAACGTTGAGATCCATGAGCCTCGGCATGAACTTCTCTGTCTCCAAGGTTGCTTTTACAATAATTCCATCTACCATCTGGATATTCATGAATATTTCATCAAAGTCCAGGAGAATCAACTTGTACCCCATTGTCTTTAGATGCTGCTTCAGCACCTTGGCGAAGTGCAGGAAGTATAAATCTTCGAAATATCCATCATAAGTGCTGTTCGACAGAACGAGTCCGATGGTATGCATTTTGCCGGTAATCAGGCTTTTGGCAACGGGGTTTACCTGGTACCCGAGCTTTGAAATCGAGTCGCTTATTTTCTCCCGGGTCTCCGGGCCCATCCGGTGAAAATTACCGTTCATGAAATGGGAGACCGTTGCCGGCGATACGCCTGCATCTTTGGCGACCTGTACTAAAGTAACTCTTTGTTTTGCCATTTACTGCACCTCTGCGAATTTACTTGGAGCCTGTACCTCCGCGGTTATCGCGGACGTCTGTCCATTACTGCCGGAAATTCCGGAAACGCCTGATGCGGCTCCGTCTGATACCAGTAGCTTATCGAGCTGATATCGTCGCTGCGTTCAAATAAGGCTTGGCCGTCATGTCCTATTTGCTGCACAGTCACCTTCAGGTCCTCTTCAAACAGAATCGGATCAAGGATATGCCAGCGGTAGAAGCCCCGCATCGGGCAAGCCGCACCGTCATAAATGTGTGACCGGGTGTCGTCCTTCGTTGCAAAATAAGGGAAACCCATAAATGGGGTGGAGTACGTCTGCTCCTGTACCGGGTTCCCGTTGACAGATTTCACAAAACCCCAGGCACCGCCGAAATAATCCTCTGCCCCGGTACCGCAAATCGTCGGCCAATCCCGGTCACCGTCGATATAGAATTTCACTTCTCCTTCACCATACCAATAACGGGATAGAGAAGTCCAGGACATATAGGTGCCGATAAATTTGCCTCTCCCTTTAATTCCATCAATCAGGGTGTAATCCTGCCTCAGGACAGTGGGATTTTCTCTGCGGAATTGGGCGTGAAAATACTCAGTTTCCTCATCCAATTCATCCACCAGCATATAGTCGAATTGATAAAAGAATGCCTCAATGCTCTGCGGATGCTCATTCGTAATGGTCACTTTGGCAGCTTGGCGGAAGGGCATGGCGAAGTAACTGTTCATGCCGCCGACCGGATTCACCACTACCGGCAGTGAATTGACAACCGCCCGTGCCCCAAAGCCGTTGCAGAAGAAATCGCCAAGCGGCACTTCAACGGATGGTTGTTCTTCATTGTCCCAGTACATGCGGAGCACCAGATCGCGGAGGACGAACCAGCCGGATTCAGTCTTATCGGTAACGGTCATCCAGATATGCTGAATGATTCCGGGCCCTTCAATATCAACAAGTGTTGCGGTTTCTCCCTGCGCGAGCGAGATGAACGCCTTGCCTTTGCGGGCAACGCCTAGAGGGCCTTGCGCCTGGCCGCCTTGCCCCTTCAGACCCCGCGGATTCTCCGCTGTAATTGCTCTGCTCTTGCCTTTCATTCTGCCAAACAGCTGATTCATCGATTGCATGGTTTATCTTCTCCTTATCCTTTGACTGCACCGTCTGACACACCGGCCATCACATATTTATTCAGGAACAAGTACGTAACAATAATGGGAATAATGCTGATACTGATTGCCGCAAAGGTCTGGCCCCAATCTGTAGCCCCAAAGGCACCGATAAATTCCTGCAGCCCGACGGCAATCGTCTTGTATGCTTTATCGTTTGTGAACGTATTGGAGAACACGAAATCATTCCAGATAAAAATGAAATTAATCGACGCCACCGTAATGGTTGTATTGATGGTAAGCGGCGAAACAATCCGGAAGAACACCTGATAGATGTTGCAGCCGTCAATCACTGCAGCCTCAAGGAGTTCACCCGGCACATACCGGTAGAAGCTGGTGAAGATCAGGATGGACAAGGGCAGTGCGAAACCTACCTGGGGCAGAATCAGGGCCGGATACGAATTCAGCAGCCCGTAATCTTTGTACATAATGAACAGAGGGATCAGGGTAACCTGAATCGGAATCATGATGCCGATCGTAAAGAACAGCAGCAGCTTCGAATTCAGCCGGTTAATCATTTTGACCAGGGCAAAGCCTGCGGTCGCGCTCAGGAATATGATCAATACCAGACAGGTAAAGGTCACAACGGCGGTATTCTTGATGTACAGCAGCAGGCTGCTCTCCCGGAATACACTGGCATAATTTTTGAATGACCAGGAGTCCGGCAAGGCGAATGGTTGAGTAGTCAGCTCGATGCTCGACTTGAAGCTGGACAGCATCAGCCAGACTACCGGATAGATTTGAATCAGAAGAATGGCAATGACCAGGATATACAAAAGAGAAGAGGAGAGCTTTTTCTTCGCAAGCATGTCAGGCATCTCCTTTCCTTGAATTAAAAATAGCCCGAATAATCAGCACCGCAAGAAGACTTTCGATAACAATGAACACGGCAATTGAGCTTCCGTATCCATACTGAATGGTGGAGAACGCTTGTTTATACATATAAGTGGTAACTAGCTCTGTAGCAGACCCAGGCACACCAATAATGTAAGGAATATCGAAGCCCCGCAGCGCCCCTGTGGTACACATAATCAAAGCCAGGCTCAGCACATGCTTAATGCTCGGAAGCTTAATATAACGAATCAGCTGCCAGCCGGTTACGCCGTCAATGGTGGCCGCTTCTTCAATTTCTTTGGGAATCGCAATCAGGGCCGCATAAAAGATAACCATATACATTCCGATAAAGCGCCACCCCTCGGGGATGGACACGGCGATCAATGCCGTATGGGGATTGGAGAGCCAGGCCGACTGAAGATGGCTGAGTCCGACCCAGTCCAGGAACATATTCAGCAGACCGAGAGGCTGAAGCGAATAGAAATTACGGAACATTTGCGCAATCGCTACCGTTACAACAACCGCCGGCAAATAATACAGGGTTCTGAAAATTCCTGCGCCTTTGGTGACATAGGAGAGCAGCAGGGCAAAAAACAAGCCGATAAACACCTGCATAAATACTACAATCACCACGTATACCAGATTGTTTTGCACAGAATTCCAGAAATAGGTATCCTTGAACATTGCAATATAATTATCGAAGCCGGTGTATCGCGGCTCCTGAATGCCATTCCATTGCTGAATGCTGTATTTCAGGGACTGGATAATGGGGACAAACACCGTTCCCAGATAAAATATCAAGGCCGGCAGGATGAAGATTAACCAAGCCTTTTTGTCTTTTAGCACATTCATATAGAGTCACCCCGTTTGTGTAATTACACTAGTAGTTGAAGGTCTCCGCCCGGCCCTTAAGGGCCGGGCGGAGACGTTTCTGCTTGGGCCGGAATTTTATTTGCCGGCTGTGTTCTTGGCAATGGCATCGTCAATCTGCTTGGCAAAATCCTCTGGAGTCATAAAGCCCATGGTCAGTTTAGTAATCAGATCACTCATCACCGAGTTGGTGTTCGGATCAAGCAGAGTATCCCAAGGCTTGGCGAACTCTGAGCCATAATTGTCCATATCCTTTTTGATCCGCAGGAACAGCGCGGAGAATTTAGACTCGTCATCAATGGTGAATTTAAGCGGAGACATTTGTTGTTTGGCTACATAGACGTCGCTGTAATTTTTCAGCACATAGCTCAGGAATTCCTTAGGCAGTCCATCGAACGTTTTCGCGGACGCCCCGAGTCCGATCCCGCTGTTACCGAAGTATTCATTGTCCGGTGTGACCGCATTGCTTGTGGTCGGCAGATAGAAATAATCCACATTGCCCTTGAGTCCTTCCGGCAGGCTTTCTTCCACGAAGGACGGTATTTCCCAAGTGCCCATGTTGTACATGGCAGCCTGTCCGTTCAGGAATAGATTTTTGGCTGTCGTATAATCGGTTGTAGCGAATCCATCCTGAAAGTATTTTCCGATTTGCGAAGCGAAGTTAGCCGCCTGCATGCCTGCCGCATCGGACATTTTGGCTTTGCCCTGGCTCAAATCCCGGATGAACTGATTGCCTGTCGTCCGGAAGGGGTACATTGCCGCATAACGCAATACCGGCCATACATCAACACCGTCTACAGCGATAGGCGTAATCCCCTTGTCTTTGAGCGCTTTGCTGACCGCAAGCAGATCATCAAGGGTTTTAGGCACCGTAAGATTGTTGTCAGCAAATATTTTTTTGTTATACCAGGTCATTTCCATGTGGTATTCCATCGGCAGGAGATACAAGCTTCCATCAGGCAGCTCCTGGTATTTCAGCGCGGGCTTGTAGAACTTATCATACAGCCCCTCGTCCTTCAGGAATTTCCCCATGTCCACCAGCAAGCCCGCGTTTACAAGTTCCTGTGCAAAAGGGTCGGCATCGCTGTCAATAAAATCCGGCATCTGTCCTGAAGCAACCAGCGTTCTCAGCTTGGTCAGGTAAGAAGGTCTGTCCGCTGTCACCTGAAGGTCCAGCTTAAAGCCGGGATGATCGGCGGCGAACCGTTCGGCAAGCTCCTTAACCGTCTGGACAATCGCTCCATTCTCCGGTCTGGCCGAAAGCCAGGTCACTGTTTGCTCCTTAGGCGCATTCGAGGCACCAGCCTTGTCTGAGTTATTATTGTCTGCGGAGCTGCCGCAGCCTGCCAGAGCGGCCCCGGCCAAGGAGAAAACTGCAAGCCCAGTGAACACCTTTGACATTTTCTTTGTCATTTTAAACCCCTCCAATATATTTATCTTATTAGTGCCGTGAAACCATTCTTGTGATTAAAGCTCAGCAGCCGTTTTTAGGGTAATGTCCTGAACGCTTACAGCACCTTCATTGGCAAAAAATCCAAAGTGGCCGTCTTTGAAGTTATAGATTCGTGTAGTCATTGCAACTTCATTATTGACATAGAGGCATAAGATATCTTCTTCCAGAATGAGCTGGATGTTAATCCGGCTGTGTCTGGCAAAATCAAACGGACGCTCCAGCTCAATCATTTGCGGCTTGTCCCCGGCAATTTGCCACTGGAAAAATCCCGGTTCCGATCTTGGCCACATATCAAAGGTTATCCGGTTGTGAAAAGGATCAAATTTAATGAAATAGCCATTGTCCAACGCCTTATCCGTGCGAACCGCGATCCCAAAATCTTTTACATTCTGCCAATCTGTAAAAGAAGCTTCTAGCATGACCTGAGAAGGCAGAGGGTTCAGCGCACAATAAGCCAGCCCATCCGGGGAAGAGAGCTGCAGCCTGTTCTCCTGCTGAATGCAATTCTCCCCCTCTTGCAGCAGAATTTGTTCTTCCCTATTAAAATGTCCATAGATGGAAGACGGCATTCGCACCAGCAGTTCTCCTTGTTCGTTCTGGAGCAGCTCATGGACAACGAGAGTGCCCGCCCATTCCCAATCCCCATAATCATTCGAGCCCTTCTTCGATGGAACCCAGCCAAAAGCGTACCGCTTCTCGCCATCCGATGCTGTTTTAGCTGCATAAAATCCTCTGCCGTCAAAGGTGTCCAGCGTCGGTGATGTGTATGGACCATCGATCGTTTTGCTTTTTTTATAATGCGTGACGAACTTCTCACTGAAGGTGGAGTAGACCAGGTAGTGCCATTCCCCCATTTTGAAATAATCGGGACATTCCATCGTAATGTATTTGTCCGGGCTGTAAAAGGGTTCACGGTATTTCCAGTTAAGGAGGTCATCCGAAGTCAGAAGTGCGATACACCCGCCTCTTTTCTCCGAGGAGTTCATTTTCCTGCTAGTGACCAGCATCCAGTATTCCTGTTTCTCTTCGTTGAAGAACACGTAGGGATCACGCCAATCATATTGCTCATAGAGCACTTCATCCCCGTAGAGTTTGAATCCGCGATCCTTCGTCCAATGAATTCCGTCGGTGCCCGTCGCCCGCAGCACAACTTGTAAGGGCTTACCATCCTTGCAAAACGCAGGGTTGGGGTTATGTCCCGTGTAGAAAAGATGGTACATTCCTTCCTTGTCCTTGATGACAGAGCCGGTATACGCATTCCGGTCTAAAGCGTTTTCATCACCGTTCGGCAAAACCTCTCCATAATCCTCAAAATCAAGTCCATTTCTGGTTGCCAGCAAATTCCATGAGGTATGGTTGCCATAGTCCCCCCCCACTCTCTCATCGTGAAGATAGTACAGCTTGTACTCCCCTTGGTCATAAAACGGAATTACGTCACCGACCCAGCCATTCGGGGGTCTGTAGAATACTTTCCTCATCTGCATCATCTCCATTAGTAAAACGTTTTACAAAAATATAGTAACATAATTTTTATTCTTGTCAACGGTTACATTTATTTGTATAGTGAGTTTATTGGTATATAACATACTGAGTGAAATTACATTTGGTAAAACGTTTACCAATAAGTGAAAAGGGGAAGGTCATCCTTTCCGGCAGGAGGAGAACAGCTCATGATCATTGGGGCGATTGAAGCAGGCGGCACAAAATTCATATGCGGAGTAGGCAATGAGAAAGGTGAAATTCTGGACCGGATCAGCTTTCCGACAGAGAGCCCGGAGAAGACCATCCGGCAGGCGGTGGATTATTTCCAGGATACAGGGGCTGAGGCTATCGGCATCGGGTCGTTCGGGCCGGTGAATATGGATGGCTCCAGCTCCATGTATGGGCATGTGACTACTACGCCCAAGCCAGGCTGGGGCGGTTTTGATTTCGTGGGTTCTATGAAACGGCATTTCCCTGTGCCCATCGGATTCGATACGGATGTGAATGCTGCGGCCTTTGGTGAAGTCAAATGGGGTGCGGCTCAAGGATTGGACAGCTGCGTCTATTACACAATCGGGACAGGTGTCGGAGTAGGCGTGTTTTCAGAGGGCAAACTGGTCCACGGGCTTGTTCATCCTGAAGGCGGACACGTGCTGACCCGTCGGCATGTACAAGATGACTTCAAGGGCCTATGTCCATACCATGGCGACTGCCTGGAAGGTTTGGCGGCAGGACCGGCCATTGAGAAGCGCTGGGGCGTCAAAGGCTCCGCGCTGCCGGCTGATCATCCGGCGTGGGAGATCGAGGCGTATTATTTGGGCCAAGCTATCGCGGGCGTGATCCTGCTGTTGTCTCCAAAGCGTGTGATCCTCGGCGGAGGCGTAATGCACCAGGAACATCTGTTTCCGCTGATCCGCAGAGAGGTCTGTCAGGCCCTGAAGGGGTATGTGTCTGCGCCGGAAATCCTGGAGACTATGGATAGTTATATTGTTCCTCCCGGTCTTGGCGACAATGCGGGCTTGTGCGGTGCTTTGGCGCTGGGGATCAAGGCTGCACAGGGTTGAGCAAGTGCGGGAAACTGCTTGAATGCAGCTGCAAAAAAACGGAGGCTGCCCGTTATCAAATGCGGGCAGCCTCCGCTTAATCAGGAAGCAGGTGATCTATGAGATACCCTATTTCTAGAGGGTGTTCATACCTTTGGCCTCAGCCAACGGTTCCTTTCGGAACAAAGGCGCAACAATCAGAAGTCCAACTCCAAAAAATACACCGGCTAACAGATACATCACCATAACGGACAACTGATCCTTCAGCCATCCTGACATACTCATCGTTATCAGCATCGAGCCCATAAAGAGAGGAGACAGGATGCCGTTTACTCGACCGACATAAGCTTGCTCCGTATTTTTCAAAATCAAAGTCTGAACCGCAACCTGAAAGCCGGGCGTAACCATGCCGATGAAAAATTGAGCCAAGAGCGTAAGCCACATAAACGTCGATAGACCGGAAATTGCCATACACAGCGCATTGACCGCCAAACCGATAGCAAGCAAAGAGCGGGCCTGCATGACTTTGCTCAGCATTACCGTTAAGGCTCCGCCGAGAATCATCCCCATACCATTCATAGAGAGCAGCCACTGCAAATATTCCTTCGGCAATCCGAGTCTATCCGTAATGAGAAAGATGCCCAAGGGCTGGATAAACCCGACGCCAAGACCGGTACAACAAAAGCATGTTCCCAAAATAAGCAAAATTCGTTTCTCCCTGATATAATGCAGGCCTTGAACCATTTCAATCCTCATACTATTCGAATGTACCATCTTGTCGAGCTTAGTGTCTGCAGGCAGCAGAGATAAGACCGCAGCCGATAGAAGGAAACAAATCGAAACCAGACCGATTGAGACCGAAATACCGAATTGATAATAACACAGAGTACCCAGTACCGGTCCGAGTAACGTAAAGACGGCTATCAAGGTCTGAAACATGGACATTCCAGTCTGAAACTGATCCTCCGGCACATGCCTCTTAAACAATTTCATACTTGATGGCTGAGAGAATTGCGACAAAATTGAAGAGACCAGCGTTGCCAAAAAGACGGCCTTCCATGTACCAAGCAGCAATGCCAGCAGAACGAACGCAACTGAAACCGCACTGCCTATATCGCACCAGACCATCGTTTTTTTGGGCTTCCATCGGTCTGCAGACACGCCTCCTATAAAGGAGAAGATAAATATTGGCGCAAATTCAGCAACCGATATCAGGGATACGGCTAATCCGCTGCCGTTCGTCTTCTCCATAACAAACAACAAAACCGCAAAGTTTCTCACCCAAATTCCAAGCTGCAAAAAAGTCATGGATAACAAAATCCCAATCATAAACCGATTTCGCAGTAACTTGCCTATCCCCGCAGTATCCTTTTTCATAGGTTCACCGTTCGGAGAATACGATCGGCAATATACTCGAAAAGCTGTTCGACCGTTGAAGATAATTGTAAGTGTTGAGACTAGGGTTTTCATATATTTTAAGAATTTTTTCCTCCATTAAAACCTCTTCCCTTTATAGATGAAGTGAACCACTCTATAAATTTATGATTTCTCCTCAGCTTGCTTTTAGATGATATAGCTCCTAGAGAGTTTCTATCTTGACCCGTTTAAACTCCGCTATACCTTGACTGACGAATAGTGCAAGCTTTCCCTGCTGAATGTCGTACATTCTGGCACTCATCGCCACATCTCCGCCGACATAAATTTCGCAAATCGTGCCGTCTATAAACACTTTCAGCTCATATTCCTGTTCCGGCAGCAGCTTGAGCGGACGTTCCAGTTCCACATCGTAAGGAAAAGTTTTACCCCCCTCTTCCGTTTGCATAATCGGTCCACGGAAAGTAATCCGGCTACGCTCGGGCTCCAGCGTAATATAATAGGCAAAATCAAGAGTTTCGCCTGCACGAAGCATGAACCCAAGACCCTGGGTTGACTCCGAGAAACGTACGGCTGTAGAAATCTTGCACTGATCGGGTAGCTCCTCCTGTGTGATACAACCTGCAAAGGCATAAGGAGATTCACAGAGCAGCACATCGTCCGTGATCGACCATTCTCCGGCGATTCCCTCAAAATTCGCGGGTACCTGTTTGTCAAAAGCAAAGTCAACCGTTTCGGGAACGTTCACACCTAGTGTCCCGTCCGGGCGCTGTATGATTTCATGCACAACCATATTGCCCCCCCAATCCCATGTGTCATAATCTTTGCCAGAAGCTTTAGGAGGATTCCAGCCAAACAGATCGTCATTTTTTGTCGGATTCCAGCCGAACAAATATCGCTTTTGTCCATCGGATACTGACTTCGCCGCATAATAAGCCCGTCCATCAAAGGCTTCCTCCGGAGGTGTAAACCATGGTCCGTTCAAGGAACGACTCATCCGGTAAAAGGTACCGAAACGCCCTGTATAAGAAGAATAGATGAGGTACCACCAGTCCCCCATCCGGAATAGGTCTGGGCATTCATGCGCTCCCACATGCAGGTTCGGCGCATACAGTGGCTCCCGGTATTCCCAATGTTTGAGATCCTTAGAGGATAGCAAGCCTGTGCAACCTTTCCGGTTCGTCGGTCCTTTGGCTAGAGCTGCGATCAGCATCCAGTATTGCCCTTCTTCTTCATTCCAGAAAACAAAAGGATCACGCCAGTCCGCCAGCTCATAAATTTCACCATCTGGACCAAAAGTGTCTTCAGGAATAGGCTCCCATGTTTGCAGATCCCTACTGATGGCATGACAGGCAAACTGTTTTCCATCAGGAAAAATACAATAGAACATATGATAGATATCATCAACCTTAAGGATGTGGCCAGTCCCACCTTCGATTTTACAAGCTCCACCTTCCCTGAAATTCACAAAATCCTTCGTTCCGAGCAAATGCCAGCCTTGCTCAAGGCCTTCACGATAATTTTCTCTCCAGCCATGGAGATAAAAAAGTTTAAACTCTCCATCTTCATAGTAGGGGATTACATCCCCCACCCAGGCGTTCTCCGGACGATAAAAAAATTCTTTCATTAATTATTCCTCCCGTTATTGTGATTGGCTAAGCGTTCATCCAGCGAAACCGGCATATACGCATCATTCGTGCCTTGTTCCTGATACCAGTAGACGGTAGCGGCATACAAACATTGGTTATTGAAGCCCCACTGATTTCCTTTATATTTTTCTATATAGCCTTCAAAGGAATTCATGAAAGGAATATTGTCGCAAATTTGAAAACGATTCACTGAGGTGTGTCCATTGGCATCTATTTCAACAAAGGGCTGACTGGCAAAGGCGCTATCGAACATGGGAAAGGGCGGCTCTGCCGCCCAGGCATAACCAATATAGTCCTCGCTACCCGTTCCAAAAGTAGAAGGAAAGGTTTCACCATCCACAAAAAACTTCTCGTCTCCTTCGCCCCACCACCAGTCAATGGTTTTCTGATCTCCTATCCCATACCACCATTTCTCGGCTTCCTCTTCCGGTTTCTCCCAGGTGTTGTATACGTGAAGGTGAACACCGCAGAATCTTCCTCGGCTTTTTGTAAGCAATAGTGGCCAATCCGGCCAACGATCGCCGCCTTCCGCAAAGCGTTCAGTATCAAGATTCAGAAACTCATCCCGGTGCCATTTGGCATGGAATCGCAAGAGATTATCCGCATATGATTTCAGCAAAACCGTATATTGGAGATCTGCCGTTACCGCACATGCTTCCGTTCCATCATTTACAATTTCAATTTTTGCTCCTTCTGAGAACGGCATGTACCAATAACTGTACATTTCATGTTCATTCATTCCCAAAGGCAGAGAACGGTATGGCTTAATCCCCGGCGCGCTGCCGAAAAAATCACCTAAAGGCGCCCATACAGAAGGGTGTTCTTCATTATCCCATTTCATTGAAATAGCTAATTGTCTGGCCAAGCTCTGCTGCTGTTCCTCGCTCTTCCTTCCAATATTTGTTCTAATACGGATCATAGAAAGAGCTCCGGCCCCTTGTTTGTCAAACAGTACGGCTTTGCCGCCTGCCGGAACATTTACGGTTACTGTAACATTCTCGTCAGAGGCTCCTTCTGTTTCCTTAAAATACCGGGTTCCTCTTTGCTGTAAAATCCGGTCCGCTTCAGCCAGCGCAATAGCCGACATTTTATCTATGCTGCCGTTGAAGGAAGGCACACAGATATTGGAAGGGAATGTAGTATAAGTGATGTGATAATAAGCGCCCCAGCCTTTATCCAGAAGCACTTTGCAATGTTTCTGAAAAGGTACGGGGATAAAACAGTTTCTTCCTCGTGACAGTGTAGGCGCCAAATTGGGAAAGTTGGCCGGGGCATCTTCTTGATTAAATCTGTCAAAATAATCCCGAAAGGGTTGATTGATCACAGGAGTTTCGGAATGATCGATAAAGATCTGAATATGCCCTTCCTTGGGAAGAGCTGACCATAATCTCCAGATCACACCGGGGCCATCCAATTCCAAGGCCACACTACTCTCACCTTCCTGGCGGAGGAAACCTCCCCCATCATCGTTAGCTCCCCAATCCTCGTATAGCCCCGTCTCGGCGTTATAAATAGATCTCCGATCATAACTGGAGAAACAACCCGACTTCTCACCGGCCTGCGGGGGAACCGCTAGTGCTTCAAGATCATATAGTCTTCTCACAAGGTCTCTATACGTATAAACGCTCTGTTCTGGCTCCATTTCAGTCATTCCGTGTGAACTCCTTCTTGGGTAAGATGATACTCCGTAAAAATTAGAGAAAGCCGGAGTCATGGCGAAGGCAGACATCACCTTGCTTCCCCCGGCTTTCCCTTAGCCATTATTTATTAACTTCATCCAGCAGCAGCGAGATGATTTGCGCGCTCTCCGCACGATTCACCGTTTCATGAGGCATGAATACCTGATTGCCGCGCCCGTCAACTATCCCAAGCTCCTGTAAGGCAGCCACTGCACCTGAAGCCCAATCGCTTATCGTACTGGCATCCTTGAAATTGCTTTGACGATTAACATCAGCCTTCTGTCCTGTATGAAACAGATATGCTTTGTAAATCATGGACGCCATTTCTTCACGACTTATGGTGTCCTCCGGCGCAAAGGTATCTTTGTTTCTTCCGGTGACAATTCCCGCTTCGTATGCTGCGGCAATGGAAGAAGCGTACCACTTCGTGGGTTCTACATCCTCGAATGTAGTTAAGTTCATCCCTGTTATTCCGAGTGCACGAGTGATCAAAGAAGCGAACTCAGCTCTGCTTACATTTTGCTTTGGTGCGAATGCCTTTTCACTCACTCCCAAGACCATTTGCTTTGCTGCCATCCTTTTTATAACATCACGGGCCCAATAGGAGGCATTCACATCTTCAAATGATTTATTATAAGTAAGGACCGCATACTTGCTGAAATGACTCACCTTTGCCGTCCATTTACCGTCCGCATAGGTTCCACCCATATATTCCAGTCTGCCGTCATCTGAGATGTAATACATGCCCGTTAAATCTTGGCGGGAATTCTCCTGTGTGCCTAATCTGATGGTGACGGGTTTGGAGAACTTCTCAAGCGTAAGCGCCGTTCCATCTGCCTTCACCATTGACAATTTGAAGTCGTAGACCTCCCCGGTTACAGAGATATCTGCATGATTCTTCTGTCCGGCCCGCGACAGTAACTCTTTGCTCTGCTCTGAAGATAAAGTTCCCATTTCAAAAGAGATCTTCGCCTGTTCAAGCTCGCTGCCCGTGACCCGTGCCTGTAATTCCTTCAATACCTCTGCTGGAACTTCGATCTCCACATCTGTATTTTTAACTTTCAGAGCATTCTTGCCGTCATTTGCCGCGATGGACACCGGAAACATCACTTGCCGCTCTCCCTTTGCCATCTCGAATGACAAACTGTTTTGACTCTCAGGTTTGCCTGCCGGAATCACAGGCTGATTCGGAGGGCTGGTTGGGACCGCTGAATCGGTTGGATGAGTCGGACCGGTCGGACCACTTGGATCAGTTGGATCTGCTGGACCGGCAGGGCTTGTTGGGCCTGTTGGATCTGTCGGTTCTGTCGGATCTGTCGGATTCGCCGGATTCTGCATCTTAACCGGTACATTGAAATCATCGACATTAATATGTCCGAAACCGCCTGTAGATTGGTCAACTACCTTAATGTAAAGCTCCTGGCCGATATATTGCGAAGCATCCCAGATCTTCCGCTGATACTCCTCATAATTCGTGGCAGTCTCTTTAAACAGCTCTTTGCCGTCCGATGCCCGGACTAGCGCAACATACAGCTTATCGATATCACGCCCGCCGCTGACCAGGAAGTTGATCTTGCCGTTCCCTCCAAGGACGAAATTCTGCGATTTCAGTGTTCCTGTTAAACTGTCACCGCCGGCTGCCTCGTTGAAGCCCCACAAATGATATCCGCCCGGAATTTTATGCGACGGATTGAAGTAGATCGTATCCCAGAAGAACTTGGCATCGGTCACATGGATATCCTGGAAGGCGTCTCCTTCAGTAATCCAGCCTGTTAAGTCTCCTGTAGCAAAATCATGGTTAGGCAGATCCGTAATATCGGTATACACCGAATTGTCCCAATTGTCAGGCACATCGACTGGAGCCGCCGGCTCACCCGTCAAGGCATTCATATTCCATACTTCCATCGACTTGACCGTTATATCGTTGTCGGCCCAAACCTGCAAGCCCAAGGAATCGTATCTTCCCACATAGACGCGGGTTGTCAGTTTTTTCTTGTAATTGGCAAAGGCTTCGACAACCGAGCGGTCCAGGAAAATATGCAGCTTCAAGTTCTCTCCATCCAGATCCACGTATCCGCCTTGAATGCCGTCCACGCGCACATCCGGATCAATGCTGCTCTTGGTACGGTCCACATTGAACGTCCCATTTGTCTTGTCATAGTAAATCAGCGTTTCCTCCTGGCCGTTATCGGAGCGCCGTACCTTAAGACCAAATTTCTGGGCTTCACCCGGATCAATCTCCATCACGATCTCCAGCATGTCGCCTTTGACATTGTGTATCAATTGATTGGCGGCAGCCAAATTTTTGTCCGAGAAATCAACCACCTTATCTCCCCGGAGACTCTGCAATTCTTGAATCGGTTCAATACGCAATTGATCATGCTCATCCAGGCTTAGGGAAACTGGCAGTGCCAGATTATGAGCCCAACCAGCCTGATATTCAGCCTGCGGCGTTCTTACATTCTGCACCATGGAGTATACGACCGTTCTTCCGTCGGGGGTAACCATACCGCTCTCTGCGGTCAAATAACCATCCCCCACGTCCATTTTGGAGGGTGCGTCCTGATCAGGTATAAATTTGAAGTTATCCCGATCCCAGGTTCCAATCCAGTAAAAGACTTCAACATCTCTTTGCACATCGTCAGCTGGAGGAACCTGCTCCGGCTTCTCATGGGGATTAACCATGAAAATATACTTTTGCTTGCCCATGCTATCCTTACCTACCGGCAGTAATACCGGCAGTTCCCATACCGTACCGAGCTCCGGATACAGATTTCTGTTACTAACATATAAAGGCCCCTTATACTCCCAGTTGTACATATCGTCAGACACGTACACCAAAGCTGTACCGCTGCTGAAGTCTTGAAGACCGGATGTCACCAGCTGATACCACTTATCTACCTCCTTGTCGTACCAAACGAATGGATCACGGAACTCGTTGTGAATGCCATTTCCATTCTGCTCGGTTACAGGCTCTGGATATTTCACCCACTTCTCTAGTTTAGGGTCTGACAAATCGGCCGGAGTTGCCAGCCCTGTTCTTTGATTCGGTGACAGAGAGTCATTGCCGGCGGTATAGAACAGAACAGGATTGCCGTCACGGTCATACGCTGCGCTACCTGACCATGTACCGTCCGGATCAAGAGTACCCGCTTCTGGTGCAAGTGCTGGCCTCACATTTTCCCAATGGACCATATCGTCACTCACCCAATGTCCCCAGTGGATCTGATGCCAGAATGGACCTTGCGGGTTATGCTGATAAAATAAATGATACTTGCCGTTATAATAGATCGGTGCATGCGCTTCATTCATCCAGTTTTGCGGAGGCATCGCATGGTACTGCGGACGGTGCTGATCACCGTCAAACACACTAGGATCCTCATCAATGTCACCATTTGGAATTTCCGGAACCGCGCCGCCGTGGAGCACCTTCACATTCTCATACTCAGCAAGGATCTCTTGACCCGTGAGCGCTTTGTTCTGCAGTTTCACTTCATCGATAAGTCCGCTGAACATATTGTAGGAGAACAATCCCGCAAACTCTGCAGATTTATTGTTTTTTCCGATAATCAGATTTTCCGTAGAAGGTGTAATTGGAACGTTGACAGGAGTTGCTTGAGATGCTACTTCCTGACCATTTAAATATAATTTAATGATTCCGTCCTTTTTGTCGAACGTAGCTGCTACGTAATTCCATTTGTATTTTTCGAGTGGATGGTCTTTGACCCATACCTGAATCCACTGTCCGCCAATTCCTACCTGCATTGACCATGTGCCGTGCCGGTACATCCCCAAAGCAAATCCTTCTGTCTTATCCTGATCAGACTGATTCACGATAGCAGACAGCTTGTTTCCGTCTCCCCATTCGTAGCTGCGTGGAGCGACCCAAGCTTCAAGCGTTAACGCGTCACTTACTGGAACGGCATCCTTTGCGTTAACCTCGATATCATTTGAGTATCCATCGAATAGCAAAGCGCCACCTTTTACTCCGCGCGGAGTCCATCTTGGATCTTTGGAGTCCATATATCTGGCGTTATTAAATACGTAGTTTACATCATGATCAAGATTACTTACTTCCTCATGTGCCTTTTTTCCTACGCCTTCATCAAGGTTCATGTAGAAAATGGTTCCCGTATTATTCGCTTGAAAAGCATCAACGGAGATACGGGCTTGATTGGATTGATCGATAACTTTGACATAAAGCCTCTTGTTGTAGTGCTTCTGCATTTTCCAGGAAATCTTCTCATTCGCACTGACATCCCCGGTCTTCTCTAGCAACGTGTTCGTGCTGGCATCATATAATGCGACGTAGGCTTCCTGCGGGTTGACGATGTCTACAACTGTGAAGTTAATTGTCCCGGTCCCTCTAAGCGTAAAGGTATTGGAGGTAATCGAGCCCTGTCCTTCCAAAGTGGACTTGGCATAATAGTTACCTTCTTTACCAGCTTGGGCATCATTGCTCACTTGAAATGCGTTGCCCTGAGCGGTCCAGCTCTCTAAATTCCCGGTTTCAAAGCTGGGATTCTGAATTTCTGTCGGCATAATGTTGTCTGCCATGACTCCTTCTTCGGGTACGAGTTCATTGAAGGTGTGGAAGGCGTCCGCAAAGATGACTCCCCAATCCGCATGCCCATTATCGACGATCTCCAAATACAGCTTCTTCCCGATATACTTGGAGAGATCGGCTTTATACTGCTCCATATTCGCAAGTCTCAGGCCCTGTGCCGGATCCGGGAATCCGGACTCGTTAAATTCGGTGTTTCCGTACCTGGCTACCAAGTCTCCTGTATCTGCATTGATGACGTTCACGTACACTTGATCCGTATGCTTGCCTCCGCCCAGTCTGAAGGTAATCCAGCCTGTTCCGCCCAGCTCGAAGGTGCTGGACCGAAGCTTACCTGTCGCAGTCTCGTTATACTTCAATCCGTTTAAATGATAAGTGCCTTCCTGGTTATACGGGATTTGTTCAACCCAATAGGTGGTTTCGTCCGATACGCTGTTCGGTCCAAACGCTTCGCCTTCTACAACCGTCCAGCCTGTCAAATCTCCGGTTTCAAAGCTTGGATTCTGAACTTGATAGCGTTTGAAATCCGGCTTAATATCTTTGGCAACAATGCCCTCGGCTGGCTCGGATTCATGGTACATCAGGAATGCGTCCGCAAAGATCAGTCCCCAATCCGAGGTTGCATTATCGACGATCTCCACATACAGCTTCTTGCCCAAATATCCGGAGAGATCCGCCTTATACTGCTCCATATTGGCAAGCCGTAGACCCTGAGCGGGATTCGGAAAGCCAACGTCGGCAAAAGCACTATTGCCATACCGGGCAACGACTTGTCCCGTCTGGGCTTCCACGATATTCACGTATACTTTGTTAGGATTTTTCGCACCGCCAAGCTTGAAGCTGATCCAGCCGCTGCCGCCCAGTTCGAAGGTGCTGGAACGAAGCACGCCAGTCGCAGCCTCGTCATGCTTCCAGCCGTTTAGATGATAAGTACCTTCCTGATTGTACGGGATTTGTTCTGCCCACCAAGTGGTTTCGTCCGATACGCTGTCCTGACCGAACGCTTGGCCTCTGACAATTGTCCAGCCTGACATATCCCCAGTTTCGAAGCCTGGGTTTTTGATTTCATAGGGACTGTTTAATTCAATATCCGGCTTAATATCCGTGGCAACAATGCCTTCCGCAGGCTCGGATTCATGGTACATGAAGAATGCATCCGCAAATACCACTCCCCAGTCCGCCGTTGCATTATCGACGATCTCCACGTACAGCTTCTTGCCTAGATATTCAGAAAGATTTGCCTTATATTGCTCCATATTGGCAAGCCGCAGGCCCTGAGCGGGATTCGGGAAACCAACGTCAGCGAAGGCGCTATTACCATACCGGGCAATCACTTGACCCGTCTGGGCTTCCACGATATTTATATATGCCTTGTCTGGATTTTTCGCGCCACCAAGCTTGAAGCTGATCCAGCCGCTGCCGCCCAGCTCGAAGGTGCTGGAACGAAGCACGCCGGTCGCAGCCTCGTCATGCTTCCAGCCGTTTAGATGATAAGTCCCTTCCTGATTGTACGGGATTTGTTCTGCCCACCAAGTGGTTTCGTCCGATACGCTGTCCGAACCGAACGCTTCACCATTGACAACTGTCCAGCCCGTCATATCCCCGGTTTCAAATCCCGGATTCTGGATTTGATAGACTGCATTCGTAACTGACAACCCCTCGTCAGCCTTGGGAATAGGATAGACTGCATCCGTAACCGACAATCCTGCGTCAGCCGTAGGGATGAACGCCTCCCGGGCACCCACTTCAACTTTGGCTGCGGCCGAGATTCCGGGAGCTACAAGCTGAAGAACCATCACCCCTATAACCATTCTGGAGATCCATACTTTGTTTCTTTTGACTTCTCTCATCAATGAGCCTCCTTCGTCATTTCTTATTCATGGCAAACATTCATACCTAATTATGAAATGGCTCTCCGTATACAAGGATGCATAGTCATGAAGTAAGAGAGGATTGAATGAAGCGGTTCCAAATCGAGGGAACAAAGTGGCTTAAGTGTTTGTTGTATTATCCATATAGTAGGGAGCGCCTAAGCGCTCACACTACCAAATGGATTGCATTTCCCATATCTCCATGGATTTAACCAACAGTTCTCCAGTTCCCCAGACTTCAAGCCCCAGGGCATCCTTCCGGCTCGGATACACCCGGGTTGTTAGGCTTTTCAAGCCGTTGGCATAAACTTCAACCATAGAGCGATCCAAATAAATATGCAGCTTCAGATTTTCTTCTGGCAGTTCTAACTTACCACCCTGAACCCCGCTGCATTTTTCTCCCGGATGTTGTGTCGTTTTTGTCCGGTCGGCCAAGAGCATGGTCTGATTGAGATCATAATACAACAGGGTTTCTTCTTCCCCATCCGGTGATTTCCGGATCTTGATTCCGAATTGCGCAGCACTGCCTGGATCAATCTCCACTTGAATCTCAAGCATGTCGCCTTGAACATCCTTGAGAAGGTCATTAGCATCGGCCAAAGACTTATCCCGGAGTGATAGTCGCTTCTCGCCTCGCAGCGATTGAAGCTCCTGAATCGGCTCGATTCCCAGCCGTCCATCCTCTCGCAAATACACGCTTAGCGGCAAGCCCCCGTTATGAGCCCAGCCCGATTTGTATTCCAGCTCGGACGTACGGTCACCTTGGGCAATTGTGAAAATAATATTTCTGCCTGTGTTTGGATCAACCATGCCACTCGGGCCTGTAAAATGGAAGTCACCGACATCAATCAATTGAGGTTCCATTTGATCCGGTATGAATGATACATCATGCTTGTCAAACTGACCGATCCAGTAGAATACCTCGACATCGGCGCCAGCTCCCACAGGGCTAACCAGCAAAAGATGCTTGTTTTGACCCTGTTTATCCTTGCCAAGAGGAAAAAGCACAGGAAGCTCCCAGATAGGTCCAAGATAAGGGAACTGCTGAAGATCAGCCTGATAAAACGGTCCTTTGTAGGTCCAATTGAGCATGTCTTCTGACATAAATGCAAGGGCTGCCCCGCCTCCACCTTCAATCCCCGATCCGACCAGGGCATACCAGACATCCTCATCCTTCCACACGAACGGGTCACGGAAATCCCCGAATGCCCCCATTCCCTTCTGCTGTACAATGAGCGGCTCTGGATGTTTGATCCAATGGACCAGATCAGGGTCTCCATCTTCAGAATAAGTGCTTCTTGCAAGTGCCACGCTCTGATTCGGCGAAGCACTATCATTCCCCGCGGTAAAGAACAGGACAGGAAGCCCGTCCGCATCGTAGGTTGCACTTCCTGACCAGATCCCGTCCGGTGCGAGCTGATCCTTCTCAGGGGCCAGAGCAATAGGAAGATCACGCCAATGCACCATATCCGTGCTCACCCAATGTCCCCAATGAATATGATGAAAGTATGGTCCTTGCGGGTTATGCTGATAGAACAAATGATAGTGCCCGTCAAAATAAATCGGTGCATGCGGTTCATTCATCCAGTGAGCTGGCGGGCTGACATGATATTGCGGTCTATGCCGGTCTGCCAGCAGTGGTGTACGATCCAGCTTGATATCATCATAGTTCACTTGCGGCACGATGCCTCCAGGTACGGAATCCAACACCTCCTGATAAGAAGCTGCTACTTCCTCATTACTCAAGGCGCGGTTATAAATCTTCAGTTCATCCATGATTCCGCCGAACATATGAAGGCTGAACGCTTCTACAAGCTTGCTGCTGTGATTGTTTTTGCCGATCAGCAGATCTGTGTCCACCGCTGCAGCCATGCGGGAACCACGCGCAACAGTATCCGAAGCAATCTCACTGCCATTGAGAAACAACTTAATTTCTCCATCGTCCCCATTGAAGACAGCGTTTAGGTAAGACCACTCATTCTTTGGCAGTTCATAACCATCCGGTGACCAGATTTCCTTCCAGTCTCCTCCCTCTAGTCCAATTTGGAAAGACCAGGAGCCATGGCGGAACATTCCCAGCAGGAATCCCTGTTTATTCTCCATATTGTGTTGGTTCACGATGGCGGCGAGCTTGCTGTCATATCCCCATTCATAGGTGCGCGGAGCAACCCATACTCCGATACTGAGAGCTGAGAGATATTCCGGTCTTCCATGCTGCCCTTCAAGGTGAGCGGAATGAGTAATGTATGACGAGTAACCATCGAAGAGAAGCCCATGTCCCGACACCCCCTGTCTCCACGGCGGAGTACAAGATTCAGTGAACTCTGTTTGGTTAAAGACGTACTGGATATCATCCTGGGTTCCGGTTACACTCTCCAGAGCACTTGCTCCGGTTCCTTCATCAAAGGCCCAGTACATCATTAAACCTTGATTATCGATTAATCCGTTCATACATTCACCCTCCCTACTAACTGCTCTGTGCTGCCTTCAGTCTTATGAATGGAATTAAGAGTATGGATATGAAGCGAGTTCAGCTCTGCACTCCCTGCCACGGTACTTATCAACACTTTTTCAATTGGATTAATTGGAAAAACCTGATCAGTTAACGCGACTATTCCGCCATTTGCAAACACTTCAACCACACTACGATCCACCCAGATACGCAACTTGATGTTTCCTTTGTCCGGAACTAATCTAGCACCGTGCTTACATGCAAATGACGGGTTGAAATCAGTGAGACCTGACTTAGAACGGTCAATAAACAACCACTCTCGTTCAGGATCATAACCAATAATCGTTTCACACTCTCCGGAAGATTTTAATAGGATATGAACTTCGTCTCCGGAGTGGACATCAAGATCGGCCTCAATCTCCAACAGATCTTCGTTCGTCTCGTGAATTAAAGGGTTCTCGCTCGTTACCGCTACATCGCTCCATGAGTGCGTCTCTTTCCGCAGCTTTTCTATCTCCTGAACAGGCATTTGCGATAGAATCACGTTCCCGTTCCGGTTGGTCAGTGATAGTAAGCGCGGGAGGGTCATGGCACCTCTCCAGGAAGCGGTTGGTACTTGATTGGCATATTTCCAGTTGTTCATCCATCCGATAATGATGCGCCGTCCGTCTTTCTCTGGAATATCAGACCAAGATACTGCAGCATAATTATCTCTTCCCTCATCCAGCCACAGCACGGTATCCGGTGTATTCTCATTTACAAATTTGAAGCCATCGAAGCTTCCAATGAAATATTGGGTTTTGGAGCCTTCCGGACAGTCTGGATTGTCACCGATACTTACCAACAGGACCCATTTTTTCGAAGTGGACCCATCGATGGATAGCTCAAATAGATCTGGACATTCCCATACACCGTAGTGTGCACCATCCGACTTTCCGAATTCGCTGGCAAACTCCCAATCCTTCAAGTCAGCAGATCGATAAAAGCGGATATGGTCTCCACATGCAAGAACCATAACCCAGAGGCCAGCTTCCTCCATCCAGAAGACCTTGGGATCACGAAAATCGGTGATCTCGATATCACTCAGAACTGGATTTCCTGAATAAAGTGTCCAGCTTCTGCCTTTATCCTTACTGTATGCCAGGCTTTGGCGCTGCCGCGGTCTATCTGAATCTGGGTATATATCAGCATGAGTGAATATTGAAACCAAGCCTGAACCGCCATCAAATAATCCACTGGTATCGTTCCAATCCACAACTGCGCTTCCAGAGAAGATGGCCCCATTATGATCCGGAGACAAGGCTATAGGAAGTGTTTCCCAGTTCACCAAATCCTTGCTTACCGCATGTCCCCAGTGCATAGGACCCCATACGGTGCTTCCGGGATGATGCTGAAACATCAAATGGTACTCTCCTTCAAAATAGACCATACCATTAGGATCATTTAGCCACATAGCAGGCGGGGAGTAATGGAATTGGGGCCTGTATGATTCTTTGGACAAATCAATGCCAACAGATTGAACTAATTCAGCAGCCTGCCGATAGGTTGGAATTGCCGGAATGGCTCCTTTTTGTGTTGTAACCAAAGCACCCACTGCATTGGCGAAGCTTATAATCGGGATCCAGTCCTGATCTCTAATCTGCTCGATACTGCACCCTCTCTCAAGCAGCTGATAGAGGAACCCGCCTAGAAAAGCATCTCCTGCCCCAGTAGTGTCAACGGTATGAACTTTGAAACCTGGCACATCAGCAAATTTAAAACCAGACCCAAACCGGACGAAGCACCCTTTTTCAGCCTTAGTCACCAGGACCACTTTCACCTTGAATTGTGACTGAATTTGACGGGTACCCTCTTCCAAATCAGTAAGACCCGTAATAAACTCAAGTTCTTCCTCAGAGATTTTAACAATATCCGCAAGAGCAAGTCCTTCTTTTATCCTGGACTTCGCTTCCTCCAGATTGCTCCAAAGTGCAGGTCTTAAATTTGGATCAAAAGAAATCAGAGCTCCATTCTCTTTTGCATATACACATGTTCTTAACGTTGCACTAGCAGAAGGTTCATGGGTCATCGATACAGATCCGAAATGAAAGATTTTCGAACTCTTGATACGTTCCAGATCAATATCATCAATTCCGAGTAACATATCTGCACCTGGTTTACGGATAAAACTAAAAGTGCGGTCGCCATCGTCTTTCAGATGAACAAAAGCTAGCGTTGTACTCGCATTCTTCTCCTTGACTAAACCCTCTGTATCTACACCATTCCCCTGCAAAACTTGAGTAAGATACTCTCCAAACTGGTCTTCACCCACTTTACCGATAAATGCCGTAGATTTTCCAAGCTTTGATAGAACAACAACCACATTCGCAGGAGCTCCGCCGGGATTGCATTCAAATAGCTGCTCCCCCTTCTCGGACAAGCCTGCCGGAGTAAAATCAATCAGCACTTCACCTATTGCTGTAATGTCAACCATATGGTTCTCCACCCCTAATCCATCATATATATACGACTCTCTAATCCGAAAACATATGTAGCAAGCCTGAGTGAAGGCACCTCATTCAGGCTTGCTACATGCCTTAACTATCCTATTTTATTTTTGAGCTGCCAGATAACGGTCATACCCATCTTGGTATACCTTCATCAACTCATCCAGCCCCATATCTTTAAGCGAAGCCAGGTAATCGCTCCACTCGGAGTCAGAGACCCCTTTCAACATAAATTTAGCGCGCATGGAGTTTGTATACGTTTGTATCTCCGGTTTCAGCTTATCGATAGTTTTCAATTCTTCTTCAGTAAAGAAGATATTTGGATATTTCTCTTTCTGCATCTGCGGTACAAAAAGATTTTTGATATCATTCAGTCTTTGCTGTGCCCGCGCTTCAGGAGGTGCAATGTTTTGGAAATCCTCACCAGTGAATACGCCGCCGCCACCTAGTGATACGGTTTGACGGAACTCTCCGGGATTGCTGATATCCGACTTCTGAACCAGTTTGCCATCGGCAGATTTCTCAAACCATTCGCCAATAGGGCCCCAACGGACTTCTGCAGTGGTTTCCGGTTTGTAAATCAAATCCAGCCACGCAGCAATCAATGCTGGATTCTTTGCTTCTTTTGTGATTACCGATCCGCCTCTAGAAATCGCGGAACCACTGTTCCACTTAACAACCATATCTTTAAAAGGAGGAACGATCGGATAATGTTTGTCGCGTCCAGGACCGACTACATCTGTATGATCCCACCAGAGAAATGAGCCAAGAGTTTCCGGCTCCGTCTTCCCCTTTGCATAATATTGGGTATATTCTTGAGTAAAGGATTCTTGATCAACAAGTCCTTCTTTCACCCATTTCGCAATCTCATTTACAGCGTCTTTATAGCCATCTTGAATTGCTGCGTAGGAAACCTTTCCGTTGTCCACATTCAAATGCTCAGCATAGGCGTTGTTACCAGGCTGGTATGTTTTATCTGGTACACCGAAGGCTCCAAACAGATAACCAATATCACCCGTCCAGAATGCATTGACGAAGGATAAAGGAATCTCATCCGCTTTACCGTTGCCATTTGGATCTTTAGTCTTAAAGGCAAGCAGAACATCATGGTATTCTTGAAGAGTAGTTGGCATCTTCAACCCCAGCTTTTTCAGCCAATCCTCGTTAATATAGAGGAAATCCGGGTTCGACCCAATCTCTTCTTGACCCGTGCCTAACTCTTCACCTGCAGGAAGAGAATAAATTTTGCCGTCAGGTGCTGTGACCTCGGCTTTGATATCCGGTCTCTTGTCAAACAAAGCCTTTAAGTTAGGCATGTATTTGTCAATTAGATCATTTAGGGGTATAATAGTGCCGTCCGCACCATATTTCATCAGTTCTGTATCTGTAAATCCGGCTCCGAAGAACATTTCAGGCAAGTCGCCACTTGCAATGAGCAGGTTCTTCTTCTCGTTATAATCTGTCTCGACAATAGTATCCCAATCGATATGAACATTTGACATTTTTTCCAGTTTTTTAGCCATGGTCATTTCGTTATAATCGCTTGGTGCGAGCGGAGCTCTCTTAGCAACCACCTTTAAGGTGGTTTTTTCTTTTAGTGGAAACTGAATAGATGCACTGTCTTCTGTTTGATTTCCACTCTTCTCTGTATTCGTACCTGTCTTACCATTGTTGCTACTGCTGTTGTTGCTGTTGTTGCTGTTGTTGTTGCTGTTACAGGCCGTAGCAAACACGGAAACGGCCATCATTACTGCCAATAGACCCGCAGCTTTTCTGTTCATTCTTCTTAACCTCCCTATTAAATCTGCTCATTCTATACTTCTTTCATCCGGGATTAACCAGTCCCATTCTAATCTAGTTTCGCAACACCTCCTTAACGATCATTTGAGAGGCAAACTCTTACCCCTTTACTGAACCTACCATTACTCCTTTGACAAAATATCTTTGCAAGAACGGGTATAAGGCTAACAGCGGTACAGCAGAAACGATAATAACACCGAACTTAATTAATTCTGTCACACGCTGTTTGGCCAGCATGTTATCAATATCCATAAGCATATTACCGGACGGTTGACTTTGGATCAGAATGTTACGAAGAACCAACTGCAACGGGAACTTTTCACCATCACTCAAATAAATTAGAGCATCGAAGAATCCGTTCCATTGACGTACGACTGCGAAAAGAACAAGAACAGCAATAATTGGTTTAGACAAAGGAAGAACAATGCTCCATAGATACCTGAGATTCTTTGCTCCATCAATGGCAGCTGCCTCTCTCAACTCTTCCGGCAATTCCTCGAAGAAGGTTTTTGCTATGATAATCAGGAAAGCATCCATTGCACCGGGGAGAATAACTGCCCACATCGAGTTCATTAAATGCAGATCTTTTACAACCAGATAAGTAGGAATAATACCGCCATTAAAGAACATCGTGATAATAAAAAAGGTCATAATTACATTTCTTCCATAAAAATCTTTCCTCGAAAGTGGATACGCCGCCATAATGACAAGAGTCGTGCTGACAAATCCATTCAGTACCGCATAGAGAATAGAATTTTTATAGCCATTCCATATTGAACTGTCGCTAAAAATCCTTTTATATCCATCAAAGGTTATACTTTGTGGCAGTAGCCAAACATCACCTGAATAAATTTTGTTTGGATCACTGATGGAAGCGATCACTATAAAATATAAGGGATACAAAATCATTAACGTGAAGCAGCCTAGAAACAAATAATTGATTATATCAAAAACCAAATCGGATTTCGTTTTTCTCTTTAACATGGTTTCTCTCCTCCTTCTAACAGGCGTTCTTCGCCTCTAAAACAAGCCCTTGCCGCTTATTTTCTTGGTTGTTTTATTCACAATGACCAGTAATATCAGGTTTATCACCGAGTTAAACAGTCCGATTGCTGCCGAAAAGCTGTATTCCGCTCGCTGAATCCCTACCTTGTACACATAAGTCGGAATAATCTCAGATGTAGCAACATTTAAATCAGTCTGCATAAGGAATGCTTTTTCAAACCCAACATTCATCAAATTGCCAACAGCCATAATGAACAAGACAATAATTGTAGGAGCAATACCTGGTAAATCAATGTGCCGAATCCGATGCCACTTGGATGCACCATCCATAACCGCTGCTTCATGTAAATGGGGGTCGATTCCAGCCAGGGCGGCCAAATAGATCACTGACGCAAATCCTGTTTCCTGCCATACGGATGAGAATATGTACAGAGGTCTGAACCATTTCTCCTCTCCCATAAACATAATCGGTTCATGACCGAAGGCGGTTACAATATGGTTAACCAAGCCACTGGTTGGGGACAGGAAGATGAACAGCATGCCGACCAATACGACGGTTGAAATGAAATACGGCGCGTAAATCGTAGTTTGAATGAACTTCTTCATCTTCTGCTGTCTCAATTGATTCAGCATAATTGCTACAATAATCGGAAAGGGAAAAGCTATAGCCAAATTGAGCAAACTTAGTAAAAGCGTATTCCCCACAATTTGCTTGAAATTGTACGATTCAAAAAAACGTTGAAAATGTTCTAGTCCTACCCATTCACTGCCCCAAACCCCTTTGGAAGCTACAAAGTCTTTAAAAGCGATTTGTACCCCATACATAGGCCAATATTTAAAAATTGCAAAATAGGCCACTGGGATCAAAATCAATAAATACAATTCATAATTCTTTTTCATTTTCCCAAGCATGTATTTTCCTCCATCTCCAAGGTAAACGATTACGTAATAGACAAGAGCTATTTCTATAATTTTGTAAGCTCCCCCGCTCCAAATGCAAAAGTTGACATGTGCTCCGATTATATTAAAAAATAAGAGTTTATTTTTTAATATAAATGCACTTGCCAAACCCCTGATTCCAAAGACAGGTAAACGTTTGCGTAATCGTTTTTATAAATTGATTTTATTTGTTTTTGAGAGCGTTGTCAATAAGTTTTCCCTCCCCTTAAATTTCTTTTTCCAATTGCTCAAAATTCGGTTCATACCGTGGAAAACGGACAGAGAATCCCCCTGTCCGTTTTCCACGGTATATAATATCTAATAGTTTATTGTTGCATAAAAATTAACCCAAGAGCTACTTGTTGTTGTTATTTTGAGGCGGTGAAGTGTCCCGTTATCAGTAGAATAGAAAGTATAACTCCCGTTAGAGGAGATATACACGTTCCCCCGGTCCTCGAAAAGGCCGGTAGTTGGATTATATTTTTGAATTGTTGCTGTAAGATTACTGCCATTTGAGAGTCCAGACAAGGAGTTTACATTGAGTATGGCCTGAAAATCGGCACGGCCAGGTGTGAAGGTCTGACTGTAACGTGTTTCCCCAGGAAAAACATTGCTAATATTAAGATTTTCCGTTGCAGCACTGACAATATTGGGAATCAGGAACAGACAAAACACCAAACAAAAGATCATCATATTTCTGCTATTATTTATTATTCGCACTATTATAACCTCCCATTATTCATTTTATTCAATACACAAGGACCGGTACATTCACATCGTCTACATTAATATGACCAAAACCACCAGTCGCATTGTCCACGATCTTAATATAGCAAGCGGTTCCAACATAAGAAGCTGCATTCCAAGTAACGCGAGTATAAGCTTCATTGCTGCTGCCTGTCGCTTTTAGCAGCTCAGTACCATCCGAGGCCCGAACCAAAGCAACGTATAAATTATTGATATCGTTTCCTCCGCCGATCAGAAAATCAATGGATCCGTTACCGCCCAGGGTAAATGCCGCAGATTTCAGCACACCCACCTGAGAATCTCCTCCATCCTTGAACCCCCAGAGATGATACGCGCCGCTTTGATTAAAAGGCCCTCCCCATCCCCAGTCCGTATCCGCCACAACATCCCCATTACTGAACGCATTACCACTTACAATAGTCCACCCGCTTAAGTTTCCGCTCTCAAAGTCATGGTTAGTCAAACTCACAGTCGTCTGTGCAGCTTGGGTGGTTACTGTGACACTGTTGCTTGATGCAGAGATATTTCCCGCCGCATCCTTTGCTTTGACAGTATAGATATAGGACGTATTTGCTGTCAGTCCGCTATCTGTATAGGTTGCTGTTGTACTTGTACCTACTTGTACCCCATTCCGGTAAATCTGGTATCCGGTTACTCCCACATTATCCGTAGAAACCGTCCAACCCAGGGATACAGAATTCGTGGTTGTAATGGTTGCTGCCAGATTTGTCGGAGCTGCTGGAGCTTCTGTGTCTACAGCTTCACCCTGGACCGGCACATTCACATCGTCCACATTGATATGGCCGAAGCCGCCCGTAGCATTGTCGACAATCTTAATATAGCAGGCAGTACCTACATAAGAAGCGGCATTCCAAGTAATCCGGCTATAAGCTTCATTATTGCTGCCTGTCGCTTTCATTAGCTCGACGCCGTCCGATGCCCTAACCAAAGCGACATATAAATTATTAATATCATTCCCTGCGCCAATCAGAAAATCGATAGAACCGTTGCCACCGAGGGTAAATGTAGCAGACTTCAGTACACCCACCTGAGAATCTCCCCCATCCTTGAATCCCCAAAGATGATACTTGCCACTTTGATTAAAAGGTCCTCCCCATCCCCAGTTCGTATCCTCAGCAACATCCGCATCACTGAACGCATTACCACTTACAATCGTCCAGCCGTTCAAGTTCCCGCTCTCAAAGTCATGATTTGTCAAACTGCCAGTTACCATTGCAGCCTGAGTAGTTGCTGTCACGCTGTTGCTTGCTGCCGAGAGATTTTCCGCCGCATCCTTTGCTTTGACAGTATAGACATAGGCTGTAGCTGCTACCAGTCCGCTGTCTGTAAAAGCGGCTGTCGTACTTGTGCCTGCCTGAACTCCATTTCGATAAATTACGTAGCCGGTTACGCCCACATTATCTGTCGATGCTGTCCAGCTAAGGGATATAGAATCCGATGTTGTCCCGGTCGCTGCAAGGTTCTTAGGTGCTGTCGGCGCTTCTCCATCAATAGCTCCACCTTGGACTGGGACATTAAAATCATCAACATTAATATGGCCCCACTCATCTGTCCGTTCATCAACAATTTTTATATACATGGATGTACCTATATATTGGGTTGCGTCCCAGTATCTCTTGGTGTACCCTTCTGTAACTCCCTTGGTGCTCGGCCAGTTCCAATAGCTTCCCGGTCCGCTTGACCTGAAGAGCTCTTTACCGTCTGAAGCACGTATAAAGGACACATATAATTTATCAATGTCAGAACCACCCCCTATCAGGAAACTAACCTGACCGTTGCCTCCGAGTGTAAATTCTTTAGACTTTAATACTCCTGTGGCAGCATTCCCGCCGCTTAATTCTCCTGATAGGTGGTAATTACCCTCATGATTATACGGTTGGTTGTTTCCGAATGTCGCTGCATTTGTAACCCCCGCATTAGTAAAAGCTGTACCGCTTTCTATGATCCAACCATCTATGTTACCGCTTTCAAATCCGCCGTTAGAAATTTTCCCTGCTGGCGCAGCAATAACAGTAACTATGCTTGAAGCTGTTTTTGCGCCGTCTCTGGTTTGGGCTATAATTGTTGAAGTCCCTACGGACTTACCGGTAACCACACCGTTAACTACTGACGCAACTGAGGTGTTGCTGGAAGTCCATATCACATCTTTGTTCGTAGCGTTTGCCGGTGCAACTGTAGCATTAAGTGTTTTTTTCCACCAACGGCTACCTCCAGATTTGCAGGGCTCAAGCTGACACCGCTGACTGCCACTGGGGTATATGCTGAATTCATTGCCCAGACTTTCAGTGACTTGACAACGATGGAACTGGTGTTTGTGTCCCCCCACAGTTGAAGGCCCTTTGCATCTGTTCGGGTAGAATAAGTACGTGTGGTGATGGATTTAAGTCCATTCAAATAAGATTCAACCATGGATTTATCCAAATATACGTGTAGTTTGACATTTTCACTGCCGATATCTATAATACCTTTTTGGATGCCTTTATTTTGACCTGCAATGGTTCGCGTCCGGTCAACGCCATATTCCTTAGTATTGTTTTTGTAATAAATTAATGTCTCTTCTTCGCTGTTAGGCGATTTTCGAACTTTGATTCCAACACTGTCAGCAGAACCACGGCTCAATTCGACTTCAATCTCCACCGTATCGCTTTGGATGGAAGAAAGTATAGCGTTAGCAGACGCAAGACTTGTATCCGTTGTAATATTTACAAGTTGCTGGCCCCTTAAGGACTGCAACTCGGAAATTGGATTGATTCCCAGTTTACCATCCGGGCGCAGTGAAAGTTCTACAGGCAGACCGGCATTATGTGCCCAACCTGCGTCGGACTCTTCTTGGGAGCTTCTTTCTCCTTGAGCAATGGTGAACATAATATTTCGTCCTGTTTGCGGATCTTTAAATCCGCTTGGACCTGTAAAGTGAAAGTCTCCAAAATCCATCAATTGAGGCTTGGAATCATCAGGTGTGAACTTTGCGGTAGAAGCATTCCAAGTACCAATCCAATAGTACACCTCAACATTCGCTCCGCTTCCGACCGGACTGATTGCCAACAAATGCTTGCCGTTACCCAGCGACATCATCACCGGCAGTTCCCATACGCCGCCTAATTCCGGATATGTTGATGGATTGGTTTGGTATATTGGGCCGCGATAGCTCCAATTCATCAAATTAGGGTCTGTTGTGGAGTAGACAGCTGCGGATCCACCCTGCCCATCATAACCCGTCCCTACCAGCATAAACCAGGTTGAGCCCTCTTTAAACACATAAGGATCTCTGAACTCATTGAATTTTCCATACTGCTGGGTAACCGCCAATTTAGGCTCCTTCACCCATTTCTTCAAATCGTTATCCCCGTCAATCTGAACCGTACTGCGGGCAACTCCCACATTCTGATTGCTGTTGAGGTATGCTCTGGAATCATTTCCGGCCGTGAAGAAAAGGGTAGGATTTCCTCCATCGTCAATCACTGCGCTTCCGGTCCAATCCCCGTCGGGATCTACCTGGAACAACTCCGGAGACAAGGCAGGCTGCACATCTCTCCAATGCACCATGTCAGTGCTGACCCAGTGGCCCCACTGCATATTGTGCCAATAAGGCCCCTGCTGGTTGTTCTGATAGAACAAATGGTATTGACCATTATAATACAACGGCGCATGGGGTTCATTCATCCAGTGCCCTGGAGCAATGGCATGATAGATGGGGCGATAGCGGTCACCGTCATAGACGCTCCGGTCAAAACTAAGGTTTGGTGTAGGCAGGTTACCTCCCAGCGCTGACAAGTAGCTCTGATAGGAGTTCTCTGCTTCGGTATTTGTATAGGCTCCGTTATATATTTTCACTTCATCAATGAGTCCGTTAAACATATTCAAAGGAAATACGCCAAGCTCAGTGCTTTGATTGTTTTTTCCAATTAATAGCTGATTCCCTGACGGTGTAATTGTGGAATTTGAAGGAATGCTGCTCTTACCCACTTGACGACCATTAAGGAAAAGCTTCATGGTGCCAGCCGCTCCGTCTACGGTAGCAATGAGATGAGACCATTCATTTCGGGGGATGGGTTCATAGGACCACACCTCATACCATTGCCCGCCGGAGCCGATTTGAAATGACCAGGTTCCATGCCGGAACATCCCGAGGGCAAACCCTTGTTTGCCGGGTTTATCCTGCTGATTGACGATGGCTGAGAGAATGCCGTTGTCACCCCATTCATAGGCCCTGGGAGCAACCCAGGCTTCAATCGTCATACTCTGGGAAGGAGTGGTGATAGGAGGATGTGTCACCCAATTCGAGTATCCGTCAAATAGTAATGCCTTGTCTGACACTCCATCATTGCGCCATATCGGATCACTGGAAGGCTTGTAAACTGCATTATTGAAAACATAGTTGATAGCATCATTCGAATTGCTGATGTTTTCTTTTGTCGTTTTTCCGCTTCCCTCATTAAAGTTCCATTCTGCAATTTTAGTTGTCGCAGCTTCGGCTTTAGGTGTATAGATCCCATAAGGTATCATTAATAAAGCGGCAAGCACACTAACCATTACCCGTATTAATCTACCATTTTTTTTCACAAAAACCCTCCCGCTTTTCAAATAAATACTCTCCTTCATACTTGGCGCTGAACTTTAAGTCGTCTTCCTTCAAGCACTACATTTTTGGATCTAGATGTACTATGCGATATGCATCACCTCCTCTCAGTTGAATTTACAGCTTGCAAAGCGTAAAATGATTACGCTTACATTGTCACTATAAAAAAACTCCTTCCACTGTGGAGAAATCGAGATTATAAAATCTCCTGGTAGCGAAAGGATTAATCGTTTGCGTAATCGTTTACGTAACAAATAAAAAAAGTCAGAGCGACTGTCTGACTATGAAATTGGCTTGTAAGCTATGTTCTTCTTTTCCAGAAGTCCCATCTTCAATTCTCTTCAATATCACTTCAGCCGTTTTTACACCAAGCTGGAATGACGGCTGTTGAATAACAGTTAACGGTGGATGAGTGACCCGTGTCCACTGAACATCATCGAATCCAACTACCGCTAACTGGTCCGGTATACGAATCGAATGGTCTTGCAGATACGTCATTGCGCCCATTGCCATCACATTATCCGTCACAAAAATAGCTGTTGGGTTCATTTCAAGCAAGTTCCCCATCTTACTGTATCCGTTCTCAAAGCTCACATCTCCAAAACAAATCAAGGAATCATCCAATTCAATACCTGCGTTCGTTAATGTTTCAGAATAACCCTCATACCGTTCAATCGTTGTCGTCACTGAAAGGGGGCCGGATAAAAAAGCAATTCTTTGGTGGCCTTTGTCTAGAATCATTTGTATTGCTTCCTTAGTCGCAGTTTTGTTGTCAATGAGAACGGAATCCCGTTCACAACGATTAGGGACCCTATCAATATAAACCACAGGATAATCTCCGAACAGTCGTTCGTAATCACAATCCCTGCTGGCCGGAGCCACAATCAGTCCGTCAATCATTTGTGAATCAAACATACTGATTTCTTTGTTTTCCGCTTCAACATTGTCACTGGAATCACTCAAGATAAGATGATAGCCTCTTTGTTTCAATACGCTTTGAACTCCGGCTGCTACCGACATAAAATAAAAGTTGGAAGTCTCAGAAGCAAGTAGCGGTGCAAGAAACGCAATAATATACGACCTGCGGCTGCGTAGTGAACGCGCTACTGAATTGATTCGGAAGTTCAACTCATTCATTGCAAAAAGCACCTTCTGTTTCGTCTCATTGGACACAAACCGTGTCCCGTTAATGACATGTGAAACAGTAGCTGTAGATACATTTGCCCTTATAGCCACATCTTTAATACTGACATTCTTTTTTTCAGTCATCTACACTACACCTGTCTCGTTTCGCATTAAGCATATCCGATACCTCAATTTATTCCCACTGTGTTCTTTGAAGTAAACGATTACTTACTATATAATATATTTTCACTAGAAGCTTTTGTCAAATATTATTGTGATTGTATCTTTACTAAGAGTGGTTTTTTTTCTATAGTTATGAAGTTCAGAAGATAAGCGAAATTCTAGTGTAGACGTATTAATTTTTTGTAAGAGACCTGTGAATTGATATTCAACACTTTAAGAATGTACGGAGTAAGTGTGAAAGACATTCAGGAATGGTTAGGGTACAGCAACTTTAATACTACCGCCAACATATATTCTCACTTAGAGTACAGCTCCAAAGTATCTTCAGCATCAACAATGAGCGGTATTCTGATTTTTTAATAAAAAAGACCGCATTACCCTCAATACTACATGAGAGTCATGCGATCTTCACCTCGTCCTCTCCTTCGGAAAAAGGAGAGAACTGCAGGAGAGAACTCGATAGAAAGTTCTCTCCTGCACCGTTTCAAAACCAAGGTTTTTCGAAAAAAACCCTTATCAATCAAGGATGCCGAGGACGGGGGTCGAACCCGTACGGTACTCACGTACCGCAGGATTTTAAGTCCTGTGCGTCTGCCTGTTCCGCCAAAGCGTTGATAACACTGGGTTTTTCAGTGATTGTCTTTTCTAGCTACACAGGACTTTACTCATTAATTATACATAAATTCCAGAGATTCTGTGTGTTGATACTAAAATACTCTATTAACTACTGCCAGTCAATCTTAATTAATATATCACTATATTCACTACTGCTGCGATGAATTCCGAGTTCGTCGGCTTGGATTTGGAGATATTAATGGTTGGAGAGGTATTTATCTTTGGAGTGGCTTATCAAAGTTAGGTGTTAAAAATCTCTCAACAATACCACTTACAGATTTAAAATAAACGTTAACTATCAGTAAAATATTACCCATATAATTTCCTTAATAGATCAAATATCTTACATACGTTCTCCATCAAATACCAATGTTATTACTATAAATAGGGATTCAGTTCAATAAGTTTGTGGTCATCATTATCTTTCTCAAATTCAATGATAGGAAGTCTTTTTATGATTATAAGCATTTTAGTCTCTCCATAAAGATATTCATATGCTTTATTTCCATGTCCCAAATCTTTATACTCACCTTTTGATAAACTTCCCTCGATTTTAAATTGATCAGCAACATCGTGAATAAGTCTTGCAATTTGTTTTTTATTGGGTTCATTGGTAGAGATAGCATCTACAGGATAACCTCCGGGGCCACCAACATATATTGTAGTTAACGTTAAACTCTTATACAGGATTATTTCCTCCTTCTTATGACTAATCCGACTTAACAATTTCTTTTATTTGATAAAGCTTCCCCTTCAAGTCCACATTTTCTTGCTGTATATCTTCAATTGCTTTAACGAGACTTTTAGCTTTTTCGCGATTAACTCGTTTGAATTCACCCTTTGAAGATAATAAATGTTTAAGTTCACATTTAAAAGAATCTAGTTCAGAAGGAAACATCTTATCGATTAAACTCACTTTCATCCCCCAATACAAGTCAAATCATCGTTTTATAAAAAACAATTTTTTGTATCTCTACCTTGTTGAATAGTACCTCACATGAGACATATGCATCGTTATTTAATATTTCAACAACGAAATCTTCGTGCTTGGTTATTGATAGTAACCTCACATCGTATTCTGATTTATCCCTTAGAATGAATTTTAACTCTACTATATTATTAGGTTTGAATAATCCTTTGATAAAGTCCAGAATAATATAAGACTGTAAAATAAGCATTACGACAAAAAGTAATAAAAATACGATTCTAATAAAAGTGAAGCCATGATGGTATAGTGAAAATGCATTATCAAGTATCACTGCATCACTACAAAAAATTAACATAAGCGAAAATACAAGTAACATATAGTCAGGAGTATGTGAAAGGAATTTTCCTTTAGATAAAAAATCAATTATTGAAGAAACAATTACTAGCACAAACAAAGAAATTAGTGATAACACCTAAGTGTAAGGCCTGAATAAGCTAAACATATAATAACTAAACGCAGTAATTAAACGAATTAGGAAAATACTGATAAGGTATGATAGGATTTTCCTTTTATTATTAAAACGATATGATTGAAGAACTCTTTCGACATCCGTGGTATCGATTCTTATCAGATTATAAATAGAGGATATTGCTGGAACTATTTTCGCCACTTCTAGCACCATAATCCGCCTTTCTTTATGTAGTAAGAACGAATGGTTTATTACCTAACTCCATAAAATAGTCTTTGTGCTTTAAATCTTGGTTGATACAAGAATCCATTATTCATCGATTCTATTTTACCATACCAAATAGTTCGAGAGTATGAAATTTTTGGTTTCAGTAATAAACAAAAAGCCAATCCAGAAAAATGGATTAGCTGATTTTACACTTTTATATATCCATATGACTAAGAGGAGAATGTATTTGATATTTCTTACCAACTTCCTCATCTGAAAAGTCGAGATAAGCTTTTTGAGTGACTTCTACAGACGAAAGTCCTAAGAGCCTTGCCAGCGTGAACCAATCTCCCCCGTTTAATATATAATATTTTGCAAAGTTATTTCTGAGTTGGTGTGGATGATATCTACTTTCACTCTTTTCCCTGCTTCTCGTAATGCTCTTTCATAATTCCTTATATCTAATTTCGTACCCCTTGTTGTAGGAAATACAAAGGGACTGTCTGAATAGCGTCACAGTATTTAAGCCAGTTTCTTAAAACTTAGCTTAGTATCGAGGAAAAATATACATACCGCTGCTGCTTGTTTTTCGGATTTATTATTAATATACTCTTATTTTTGAAGTCAATATGCGGAGGTTCGACTGATACTCACTGATTCTCATACCTGTATCTAATAATGTTTTTGTAATAACAGAATTACGGTAATCATGGAAACGAGAAATTTCAAATTTCCCCAAAACAAGATTAATGCTTTCTGGTGAGAGTGTGCTTCCCAAAGTCTTTTTTGCCAAGTTTCGTGAAGTACAATACAGAATAGAATTATCAATCTGGAATTCAAAATCGGTCATAAAAAATACTCCTCCATTGAATTTTCAAATCCAATAAAGGAGTGACATTTATACATATACTAAGAAGAGATTGATTGGCTTTAGGATGCTCAAAAAGATATTTATTGGCAAAATTGATTTAACCATTTACTACTCCCAGCACTCGCCAAACCCCTTACATATCCTGCTCCTTACCCTTTCAAGAAACCTTATGCTCAATGCGCAGCTTGTCAGCTACCATGGCGATGAGTTCCGAGTTGGTAGGTTTGGATTTGGAGATATTAATGGTATAGCCGAACAGGTGGGAGATGCTGTCGATGTGAATACTTAGAGCCGTAAGGGTTTCTAAGTTTTGTAACCTTTCTACAATTCCCATCTCACTAGGTATTTGTAGGTTTAATGACCGTAATTTATCGGTCTGAGAATATTGTAATATGGGATGAAGTTGAGCACAAGTTCCAAGCCTATAAACTTATAAATATGATCGTTTTACATACCTACCTGCTGTTTAATCCTTCTTCTCAAAAATCAACTGACTCAAATGCAGTTTCTTCAGCATCAGAGTCTTTACCAAACATCCTCTCAGGAACGTTCCAACGCCTTAGTTCAGACTTAATCTGCTCTGTCGTACTAGGGCTTATAGCGACTCCAAACACGTTTCAGCAGCCTCTCACACGACTCCGTGAAATTCGAATTATAAATGCATGTTCTTTACAAAGGTTTAAAAAAACTTATGCCCTTCCATACTCTCTACAAATATTGAATGAAACTTTTGTAGAGAGGGAACAACCGCACAATATTCAGTTTGCTCACTATAATTTTCTATAGTCCTTTCAATAATGCGACTTGCTTTCTTGAAGTCATTAATATCGATGTGACTTTGCTTAAAATTCTTATTGGAATATACGTTAGTAGCTTCATCAATAGTCTCTATTATTTCAAATAGATCTAAACATGACAAAAAACTAAAGGCTTCCTTTATATATTTTGTTTTCAATCGAATTTTCCCATCATCATTAAACAAAGTTTCAAAAAACACACCTTTCACAAAGCCACTCGCCCATTTATTATTATCGTATGAAAGTTCTTTCAACCAAGCTATTGCCGATTTTGCACCACCTTCTGATGATTGCAGGAGATTTCTTCCCAATTCCACTTGTTGTTCATTCGTCAAATTTAAAATGCTTGTGTTCCCTAGTTTTTTAACATAAGATATGGCTACGTTTTGTGTAGGCCAGTCTATTGTAGCTATCATTCTATTAATTTCGTCTATGTAGTAATTTAGAGGTACGTCTGATGATGCCTTAACAGACAAAGGGAGCCTACGAAACACTCTCCAAAATCTTTCGATTTGGTGAGTCTTATCTATAGCTACAGAATAAATTAATCCAAAAACCGATGAGATCATCTCACTCTTAGGATTAATAATTTCACTATCAATAATAGGTTCTAGTACATGACCTAAAACAGTATCTTGTAAATCTATGTTTAAGTTACTCCATAATTTTGCGGATATGAAGATTGCCCCTCCTGCTTTAGGGTATTTCGTAACTAATCCTTGTAAATTCCATTCTTCTTTTTTTAATTCGTTTTTATAATTCCTTAAGAATTCTCTACCAAAAACCAAAGCTCTTTCATAGAACAAGTACATATCTGGTTTATATATAATAGCGTCCAGTTTCTCAACAAGCTCTTTTAGCATGTGTAAAACAACATCAGGATGAATATGTAGAGTTGTCTGTATCGCAAACTCTTCTATTCTCTCATGTGATGTATCTATAAAGTGGTGTTCTTCAAATAAAGATTTCAATATTCGATTAACATAATTATGTCTTAGCAAAGAGGGTTTCGAAAGAACAGCATCAACTCCAGTCTGCACTGCTGAAAACAACTCATGTTCAGACGGAGCATTTCCAATAGGATGAGCATATATCCCCCTTAATGTATTTATGTGCTCCAATTTTAGTTTTTCAGCGTAATTAATCAAGCCATACTCAAATGCTTTTTCAATCAAAAACTTGTCTGTCGCTCTTTTGCTTTCTTCCATTTCCGCAACTTTCCCAATGACTTTTTTCTGAATTTCGCTATCTCTTATAGACATTTCTTCAAATTTCATTTTTAATGATTCTGCAATACAAACCCAGTTTATAATATATGCTGCTCGCAGTGCTTTTCCATCGACACAAGATTCTACTTCGTTAAAAAGGATTTGATCTTTGTGATTCACAATCTTTGACTTTAGGTTTTCAAACAAGTCTCCCATAAATATATCCCCTTTTTATTTTATACAGAACTTTACTTTCCCATAACCTTCTTCATATACTTCTCAGCCTTGTAATCCTTACGAACCTCATGTAGCACACCGCTATTAGCTTCTGACCAAGACTGCAGTACCATCCTTGGCTCACCCTCAATGATGTCACGCGCTGCAACAGTTTCACCACTTCTAAAAGCCTCAATCACGTTAATCAAGTCAGTTCGATCAAGCAGCTTCACATGGTTGATGCCAGCCAAGGTCTCACAGGGCTCCGTAAACTTGGCTGTAGCGATCACAATGGCTCTCTTTGCCTTATAGTACCTCATGCATGAGAAGACCTCCTGTACAGCGCTGATCCCCACTGGATTACCTACGTGATACCGCTTTGCTTGTACGACATTCCTGACACCTTCACGATCAGTGAAAACCACATCAGCTCCGAAATCACGGCTCCCAACAGTCTTGTAGACTCCTGTATAGCCAAGCTCCATTAACAGCCTATACAGATACATTTCAAATCCTGAACCATCTTCCATTTTGTCTATATCAGTAATGGTAGTAGCTTTTAAATCATAATTCTCTTCAGTAAAGACTACCGATCTTTTTTGTTTGCGTTGGAAAATCACAACCAACAGAGCAAGCACGATAAACACTACAACTATTGATACAGATAAAATATAGACCATTAGGACTACCTCCACTACAAACTAGTAAAATCACAACAGGCGCTTTCCAGCCCCCGTTCCACTCAACATAGAGATGACTTCCATGCATGCTGGGTGTACCATAACAAAGAGACAGTCTAAGACTGCCTCTTTGTTAAAGCAATGTATAACCAAATAAAGGCTCACTCTCCTTTGTTACCTTTTATATTACTTAACAACCACACATACTTAATGCTGTTATTCAGCCAATTTTTTCCTCTCTATATATTTCAATCTCTCCAGAAATGAAATTATTATCTTCAAAATTTTTTCTAAGCGAACTATCTATATTATTATCGATTCCCTCTATAATATAATTTATCCCTTCACCCGAACCGATATTCTCTTCAATTCGGAGTATTTCAATATTTTCTTCAACAATAGATTCCTTAATTTTATTAAAATTTTCTCTCCACTTTTCCTCATTAAAAACTTGGAGATCATCCTCTAGATCTAGGTAGTCCTCCAGAGTTTC
>NZ_LVYZ01000076.1:0-34007 GCF_001909095.1 Paenibacillus sp. P46E | reverse complement strand
ACTTTGAATAAATCACTACGACCAATAGAAAAGATTATTCCTATAACTAAAAACCACATGCCTACTCCAATTGCTGCGCTTAACGCAATAAAAAATATACTCATTTTCATTTTCTTTTTATTCTCCTTTGACTTGGTGCCAGGTTCCCCATCATCCAAAACAATTAGAATAGGTGTACAGTCTTTTGATAAAATTCGGGATACATACTTATATGTGAAGACTTTTTATAGTTAGTTTACACCTCCAATTAAATATTATTTCTTCCCTTTCATCAGCAGACTGAAAATATCGGGATTGATTGCAAATATTCCCTTTAAATAGAATTATCGGATTATCACCTTGTTTTATGTATATCTATTCGGTTAAATTCATATAAATCTATCCTGATAACCGTTCTGATTGCATTGGCTAAAACACCAACTTTGTAGCTCGCATTTTCGTGTGAGTAAAATAAAGAGCAGTTTATGCTGTTCCTGCACCCACGTCTATAATGCACGCGTTATTGTGTTTACCCCCGCCGATGTGCACGCCAGTAAAGATCAGATTAATGCTCTCGTCTACGATGTGAAAAGCGGAACATGGTCGCGCAAATGGCGCTCCCTTCCGAATATGATCTATGACCGCTGCCGGATCCAGCGCAGCCAGCGCTTCCAGCAGCTGTTGCACTTCCGCGCGCGGTACAATCACCTGACCTTCCTGAACCGGCCGCTGCGCAATAAATGGACCGTCCACCAGACGTTCTCGCAGCGAAGCCGCTTCCGGCAGCACATGCCGGAAACGTTGCTGTATCAGTCTTCCGCTGACCTTCACCGGATGCTGAAATCCAGTCCAGTCGTCTATGTCAAGCCCATTAACGGCACGGGTGGACGCGGCATCCTGCGGATTGAACGGCAGGGCCAAGGTAAATCCCTCTACGATATCCAGGGACGCCGCCAGAGCCGGCAGATCATCGCGCCCCGGAAGGTGTCGCTGAGCCGGCTGGATTCCATTGTGCGCCAGTGGTGTCTCGGCGGACGCTTCCTGGTGCAGCAGGGTATCCCGCTGCGCCTGCCGAGCGGACGCTACCACGATTACCGCATGCTTGTGCAAAAGAACGGCCAGGGCGTATGGGAGCTGACCGGCATGGCCGGCCGCGTGGGCGCCGCCCGCAGCGTCACCTCAAATCTCCACGGCGGCGGCCATGCCATCCGCGCCGAGATCCTGCTGAAACAATGGCTCGGCAGCGAAGAGAAGGCCGGCAAAACCATGAAGACCGCAGAGAAGCTGGGCCTCGACGCCGCAGCCTTTCTGGAGGAGAGCTTCGGTGCCTTGTGCGAGCTGGCGCTGGACCTCGCCATTGACCGCGAAGGACACATCTACGTGCTGGAGGTTAACCCCAAGCCCGCCCGGGAGGTCTTCGCCCGCTCCGGCGATAGCGGCACCTACCGCAAGGCGTTGATGCGCCCGCTGGAGTATGCAATGTGGGTGTATAAGAACAAGAACACGCCGAGTTCGGTGAAGAAGGTTGAGGAATAGAGCTATAGCACTGAACAACAAACAACCGCTCCTCTGCTGGAAAGCAGTAGGGGCGGTTGCTGTGTGGATTGTGTTTTAATCAACTTCAGTCCATAACGGAATTATTGAAAATCAAATCAACCATCTAGGTCGTGTCTGAAAACTTTTCATTGAGTCAATTTGAAAATGGCAGCTACGTAGTTGAGATGATTTCCGTTGACTCATTCCCAATTAAAACCTCCGCCTTCTGTAAATCAAACTGCAGCTGAAGCAATCGTCGAAGTTGATCATAGTTTAGATCGGGATAAGGCAATATGGCTGCTGAACCAACGGATTTTCATTAAGATGCATCCGCATCACAAAAAGCCGCCATAGGATTCAAAATCAAGCTGACCGTTTCCTGTCAGCAAGGCAACGATATTTCTATTCTCATATTGACGACACATTTTTTTAATCGCATTTATTGTATAAGAGCTCTCCGGTGAAGCGATGATCCCTTCATTCCTAGCGAGTTCAATAGCCGAAGCCATGGCCTCCGTTTCATCAAAGGCTTGAGCCTCAATGATGCCTTGATTGACAAAGTGGGATACGATCGGGGCCGCAGCATGATAGCGCAAACCAGAAGCGTGCATTGCCGGTGGTCTAAAATCATACCCCAAGGAATACATCAGTAGTTTACTGCCCCCTCCTTCTCCATCTGCATAATCGTAACCATATTCACCTTTGGTAAGCGTTGGAATAGCTGTAGATTCAGTACAAATCACACGTTCCAACCGTTCTCCATAATAATCTACAAGTGGTAGGGCAAAGCCACCAAAAGAACTGCCACCGCCTACACAGCCAATCACGATATCCGGTTCTATATTGTGACTGGTAAGCTGCTCAATTACTTCTAATCCAATTACAGTATTGTAGGTAAGCACGAAATCAAATAATGAGCCTGCAATGTTAATACTACCATTCGCTTGTGCAATTTCTTCCAGTACCTCAGATGTTGCAAATGCGATAGAACCGTTTCTTTCACCTCTAGCCAGAAATGCCCTTCCTGCCTCTGTTTGATCACTTGGCGAAGCTATAACGTCCGCTCCGTACATTTTCATCATAAGGACCCTTAGCTTCTTTAATTCATAAGAACTGCGGACCATATAGACTTTACAATTTAAACCAGTCAGTTTTGCAGCAAGTGCCGCTGCAACACCTGTCTGACCTGCACCCGTTTCGGTAATTACAGCCGTTTTACCCTCCACTGAACCATAGTAAGCTTGCGGTAAAGCTGAAGTGATCTTAAAGCTCCCATTGCTTAAAGTATCTTCACGTTTGATATATATCCGATTAGTTGTCCCCCAAGCTTTTTCTAAGCGGTATGCACGCTGCAATGGCGTTTGGCGGCCAACCATACGGTAGCTTTGTTTAACTGGTTCTGGGATGCCGATCCAACGCTCCTTAGATATAGCATGTTCGATAACCTGAGCCGGGTGATATTTCCGGTACTCTTCGACCTCTTCATATTTATATATTTTCTGTAACTGTTCTTCCGTGAGCAGACTCCTTACATTAAGCCACTGATTGATCATTAGACATGAGCTCCTTTTAATGAAGCAGCACAAGCGCACCTGCATTGTTCGGGTTCCATTTTAGTCAGTACAACTCCCAGAACTGCAGTCATTCTTTCTACGGAGGCTGCAAAATTGTTAACAACGTCTTCATGTGTAGTGGGAAGATCTGGATGGTCCTGACTATTCAGCACACAGGCCATATCTGTAACTACTCCAAGTGACATATAGCATATTCCACGTTCACGGGCCAATACTGCTTCTGGATATCCAGTCATAGAGATGACATCATTTCCTTCGTGATAATAAATCCGGTTCTCTGCACGCGTGTTGAAACGCGGCCCTTGTATAACCAGCATTACCGCTTCATTGTGAAAACGGTATCTAGATGATATGAGGCTCTCTTCCGCAAGAAATCTTAAATCTTCACAAAAAGGGTCACTGGCTGAAACATGAACCGTTTCCGGACCGTCAAAAAAGGTATCCTGTCGTCCCCATGTTCTGTTCACAAACTGATGGGATAGCACAAAATCTCCTGAGACCATAGCAGGATTCAAGCTACCCACTGCGTGTGTCGCTATCAATTTTCGTACACCAAGGTTATACAATGCCTGGATATTGGCCCTGTAATTAACTTTGTGTGGGGGAATCTCATGCTTTATTCCATGCCTGGCAATGAAATATACCTGTTTGCCAGCAATAACACCAGACTGAATAGCCGAGGATGGATCTCCATATGGTGTTGTCATCATAAAAGAGTCATGATGCTCCAATAATTGATAGAGCCCGCTTCCCCCAATAATCCCAACTGCATTATCCATTATGTGTTAACTCCTTCATATTCACCGATTAAAACAAGCGGAAGCCATTCTACGCCGAATTGTTCGCGCAAATTGTGACCAGCCTGTTCTTAACGGTCAACGATTGATGAATACCCTACCACTTCTATGCCCAGTTCGTGTAATATTTCACAACATCTTGACGCAGATGAACCTGCACCCGTCACATCGTCAATCAGCAGCAATCGACTGCCTGAAGGTAGATTCCCTTCAATAATGCTGGATTTTCCGTAAGGTTTAAGTTCTTTGCGAATCGTGAAGCTGTGCAGGCCGCGGGCTATCATTGTTGCCAGCATCGTATAAATATAACGATCGCTCCATAACGTAGATACCCCTTTGAAGAGCAGGCTCAATAATCTCTCTATAATGCTGCAATCGGTCTGCGAACATGTACATTTGCAGGGGGTGTAATCAACCAGATTATTCATTGCCAGACCGATCGCTGCAATCCGATTGTATCCATTAAAATCTCCTGCAAAGAAGCATTGGAAGCTCCAAGAGTACAAAATTTTTGCTGAAGAGTAATTCCGGTGATATTCCCTTGTGTAGTCAGTAGTGTGATGGAAGTCCCCTTCTCAGTAGTAACCCAACCTCCCGCTTCCTCAAGAATCAGGGATGAAGCAAGAACATCAACCAGTTTCGCCGTATAGCTGATATCAACAAAAACCGAAGCAGCACCACTCGCCAAACAGCAGAGATCCAGTGCCGCACAACCCATAGCCCTGTAGCTCTTAAGCTGAAGAATTACCCTTTTCATGGCTTGCAGCTCCCATTCCTTCTTTGCTAATCCAACAAATATGCCGTCTCCCTGATTCAGCCGTTGCTGCATCAAAGTATGGATCGGCTGTCCGTTTCGAAATGCGCCTTTTCCTTTGATAGCAGTGTATTCATGACCATTAGCTAAATTAATTACATATGCCCCACATACTTCGCCATTCTCGTCCAAAATAGCTATTGAACAGGCGTAGTAAGATAAACCCATAGTAAAATTTTTAGTACCGTCCAGAGGATCAAGGATTACAGTAAACCTCCCCCGGTTAAAGTCCAGATAACCACTTTCTTCACTGATAATATTACGGACAGCCGGAATACCCTTAAAAAAGTTTAGACAAAGTTCTTCAAGTACGAGATCAATCATCAAACTTTTTTCACCATAAGCATTAACCTCTTGAACGCTAAATAATGATTTTTGATTTAGACAAGCCACTTGTTTGAGTGCATAACCCAATTTCGTACATTCCCTAATAATCTCATGAACTTGTTCAATGCTGTCAGCCATGATCTCACCTTCTTTTATTAATGTGAGAAACACCTTTCCTTTGAGAATTCCAGCAATTTGGCATGATGAGAGAAGGTATGTATTTCGAAATCATATAGCTTTCTTTTTGTGGAGAAAAACGGCTCCTGAATCAGTCTTGTTCCATCAATTAAATCAATTGCTTCAGTTTCTAATAAATCACAGATAATGTCCTAATCAAAACGCATAAAAGCGGAATTCCATAAGGAATCCCGCTCAATAAAATTCATAGCCTACATTTAGACACAAGAACATGATGAAAGCACACTGAAGAAAATCTCGTGAACAAACAAAGCATGGTTTTATATTGAAGTTAGATCCCCCATAGTCAGATAATCCGGTAGAAATGCTCAGGCCTTATTTCTGAGCATATATGAGAGCTATTGAATTTATTTACATTATATTAGCACTATATTCTTCCATTTGTAAATAGATTCCACTTATTGTACAATTTTACCTAATGTAACAAACGCCGGGCATCCTTCATCAAAGATCATCCGAACTTGTATCACTCTGAAAGAAGTGGCTCACTTGAACTTCTGAAAACAGTACATGGGACGTGGTCATCTAAGCAATTGGCGGTCCCACCATGAAGATCCGGAGATACAGAAAGGCGGCAGTAAAATCGCCTCGGAATTAGAACGTCTTAAGATACCCGCTGCCGGATCTAGCGCAGCCAGCGGTTCCAGCAGTTGTATCCAGCTCAATTCATAGCTACATTTAGTAATTAGTAGAGATAAAGAAACGAAATTATTATACTGATCGAAAAAATCCTTTTCTAGCACTAATCCCTCCAGGAAGCAGAATAAACATTTCTGCATAATATTCCGGAAAAAGTTCAATAGAAACAACAACCAACAAAGATCAAATTCACGGAGTTGTCCCAACCTCAATAATGATTCTATCACCCAGCATAAGGACTCTACGGCAATTACCCCTTTTTGGGCCGGCGGGCAATGAGCCTCACCAGCTCCAGCAGAAGGATCGGCAGCGAAACCGAAGAAGGATACGCGAGATAGCGGGGCTCCCAGACTGGAGAGAACTTTTCTTTGTATTTTCTAAGGCCCAGGAATCCATACCAATGGCCTCCATGCTTAAAAACTAAATGGGCAAGCTTCTCTTCCCGGATGGCGGACTGAGTTTGCCCTACGCTTGATAGCGGGGCCATGCCTAAATTAAAGTATGCATACCCCTGTTCCTTTGCCCATTTTAATAGGCTGACAAATAAATGATCCATGGTTCCGTTAGGCGTAACCGGGAGATGGCGCATGAGATCCACTGACAGTGTGTTGCCATTATCATAGCTGGGTGCCAAAGAGGCAAACGCGATGATCTCACTACTTGGACTATACAATAAACTGAGTATGGATTGCTGCAAGTAGTCCGCATCGAACCAGCCGAGCGAAAATCCCTTTTCCTTTTTTCCATCCAGCCACTTTTGCGAAATTTCATACAGCTGTTTCATTAAATCCTCTGGATGAGGAGGTTGTACTACCTCAAAACGGAAGCCCTCACGTTCGAACCGGTTAGTAACACTGCGCAGATTTGCGCTTGGTTTACCGCTAAGGGTAAAGTGTTCCAAAGAAACCAAAGCCTCTTCACCCAATTTAAAGAAACGGTAGCCATTCTCATGATAAATTGGAAGGTAATGCGGAGAAACCTGGTAGAACACAACCGTTAAATCATAAAGATCTGCAAAGCGCTGACTTTCCTGAATGGCTTCACTGACCAAATTCTTTTTACCTATAGGATCACCAAGAACGACGAATTCCCTGCGGACAATGGCATAGGGGATCAATACCTGATCGTTGCATGCCCAAAAAAAGCTTTTATCTCCGGCAAATAATACGTGGGTCAGCAGGTTGCCTTGTTCGTGCTCAAGGAATCTGTGCAATCTGGCCCGTTCTGCAGCAGAAGCCCCTATATTGGCTAACCGGTTTGGCCTAAGAATGAAAAAAAGTGTGATCAGCAGCCAAGCCATTACCAGACCTGCAATTGCAGCCGCAGCATGCTGTTTCGGATTAATAAGCCACATTAGCTTCGTACTCGAAGACCAATGCTTAAGGATCGCAGGCGGAATCCCCGTAGCAATCAAATCGTAGACATAGGCAGCCAGTAGCGTTACAAGCCCCCAAAGGGCTGCTTTTCCTTGATCAAAGGGTGTAGCGACTCTGAAAAACCGGTTTCGTGATATCCACAGCAGCAATGCCACGATGAGCAGGAAGATCGCTTCCTCAAAATCAAACGCCTTGGTAAATGTGAACAGTGCACCGGCACAAAGAAAGAATAGAGTCAGCCGATACGCCCGCTTTACCCGATGCGAAATTCCCCAGGAAAGTACGAGCAGCAATAGGCCAATGATTACACTTAATTGATGGGACAACCTCATCAGTGGAGCCGACAGCAGCTCCTCGGTCAATTGCAGCCGATTGAGCAGACCGGGTGTAGCGGCAGAGAGTAAAAGCACGATGCCACTTGCAAATACAAGCTTGCCCAGCGACCAAGCCCCGATCTCCCCGACAACTCCGAGCCGGGTTGGAAATTGCCATATCTTTTGCCAGTTGTTCAACACGCTCTCGAAGCCCACATTGTCCCGCCCGCTCTCTCCTTCACGCTCCCTGGCAAAATCAAATGCAGCTAGAATAAGACCGATCACCCAAGGGAAAAGGTAGTACAGCAAACGGAATAGAACAAGGACGGCAGCCGTCTTGTCGGATGGGTAACCCAATTGTTGGAGTCCCAGCAGAGCGGTTAAATCGAAGCCGCCGATACCGCCCGGAGCCATGCTGAGCAGGCCGGTTATAGCTGAGAGTGTATAGATGCCAAGTGCCTGAGCAAGAGAAAGTGCAGGAAGAAAGCAGGAGCCGATGAGCCAGAAGGAAATTCCCGCAAAAGCCCACTCCAATAAGGAAGCGCCAACAGAGGCTACGATTGTAGCTGCATCCATCCGGGGCAGGTTCCGGTTCAACCACTTTGCGTAAAATGACGTACGCTGCAATATCAAGTACCCAGGTAAATACAAGGCGGTTGCCCATACCGCATAGATCGTCCAGGGATGAGATTGTAGGACAGGCTTCATAGGCAATACGCCGAGTATGCCAGCCCATGAGAGTACAGAAAGTCCGGTTATTGTAATTGTGGAGAGGAAAGCGATGGATGCAGTAATGGTCTTCGCAGGAATTTTCCGCTTTCGGTATAGGAATGTCCGCAAAGCGGCTCCGGCAATCCCGGAGAAGCCGATGACACTATTGGAGGTATTAGCGATCCATGAATATCGAAAGGTCTCCCAGAAACTGAGTGGAATACGGAAATGACGCCGGAGAACAAAATCGTATAGACTAACCGCCGCAACCGAGATCAGCGCAAATCCAAACAGTAGAAGTACAGTCGCCGGCTTCATACGGTGAAGAATGTGAAGAGTGCCGACCCAGTCAATTCTTCGGAATTCCTTCTTCCCCTCCCAGTAAATGAACAAAATCACCGCTGCAGGAATAATGATCTGAACCAGCTTATAGCGGTAAAGAGCTGAGAAAAGCTGTACAATCTGCAATCGTCGAAGAATTTCCCCGAACCTTTTCATAGGCACCCCTCGCTTTCTCCACCTATGCTTCCCATTTATATAGTGCTTAATCCACAGTACCCGGCAGCTTCAGCCGCAGATCAGCGGTGAAGAACAGCCGGTAGATCAGCATGCTCAGCAGCATGCTCGTAATTGCCGCAGACGCGGTGAAGGAGAACACAATAAGAATCTGGTAACGCACGGCTATTACCGGATCGGCTCCGGCAATAATCATCCCGGTCATCATTCCGGGGAGCTGAACAAGGCCCACCGTCTTCATGCCGTCAATCGTAGGGATCATACTGAATTTCACGGCTCTCGCCCTAACCTTCTGCATGGCCTGCTGAGCCGTGGCTCCAAGCGACAGCAGCGTTTCGATTTCTCCCTTGTTCTGCTGCATTTCATGCTTGAGGTGGTTGATGAACAGCCCGGAGACGACCATTGCACTGCCGATGGTCATTCCACTGATTGGAATGATATACTGCGGTGTGGCTTGGATAATATGCAGGCCAAGCAGTATCCCCATCATCAAAAGCTCCATAGCTAAAATCGCCACAGCAATTCTCCAGACCAGTCCGGGCAATCCCTTCCCTCTCTTGGCTGCATTCCATGAGGCGACACCGATCATAAAGACAATAATCAAGACGACATAAATCATATGCTCAGCCTGGAAAATAAACTGCAGCACGTAACCAACTGCCAGGAGCTGAATCGCTGACCGTATGGTTCCAACGGCAATATCTTTTTCCAGGCCGAGCTTTTGCCAGATGGAGACCAGCATGGTTCCCATAACAAACAGAAGGGTAAAGCTTAGTGCGGTTAGTGTCATGAATGCACGGCTCCTCCCACGGGCTGATCAAAGAAAGCAGCACTGCTGTATTCGTGCATCCCGCCTTTGTCTATAACCCAGGTTCGATTGCTGATTCTATGGGCCTGCTCCAGATCATGGGTGACCCAAATCAGGGTTGTTCCTTCTTCCTTATGCCGGTTCATCAACAGTGCTTCGACCTTCCTTGTACTGTCTATATCCAGTGAGGCTGTGGCCTCATCCAGCAAAAGAATGCTTGGCCGAAGCAGCAGCGTGCGGATCAATGAGATGCGTTGTTTCTCCCCGCCGGAGCAATCCTCTGCTTTTTTGGCAAGGTCCAAGTGGTCAAGTCCAAGCTGTTCCATAAGCTGTGCACCAAGTGCAGCATCATAGGGCTGTCCATGCAGTCTGCTGATCGTACGCAAATTATCCTCGATGCTGCCTGGCAGCATTACCGCTTGTTGGGCCACATAAGCAACCACCATTCGCCATTCACGCGGATTTGAATTTTTAAATGAAGCGCCGTTCAGCAGCAAATCTCCTTCATCTGGTATGTCCAGCAAGGCCAATATCCGCAGCAGTGTGCTTTTCCCCTGTCCAGAAGCGCCGATAAGCGCAACCCGCTCCGGCTTGGTGATTTCAGCAGAGATACGTGAGAACAAATACCTGCTCTCCCCCTGCGCTCCAGCCTCCCAATTGAATTTGGCCAGATTATGTATTTCGAATACAGCACTCACAGTGCATCTTTCCTCTCATAAAATCTATTTATAATCAGCACCCTATATTATAAGCATTCAGTCCATCACATACATGAGGCTAGTTAAGAAAGTTTTAATAAATGGAGTTTAGTATGAAGAGTATTCCAGTAAGCTGCCCAGAAAAGAGGAGAAAATATGTTTAAATCGAAATTGATAATAGCTTCAATAGCTTTATGTACTTTGGGAGCGGGCTCCCTCGTTCATCCCAGCTCAACAACTGCTGCCCAGCCGGCCCCGGCTTCAAAATCTGCGTATGATCATATTGTCATAGTAATCGAAGAAAATCATTCCTCACAGAAAATTCTGAATAACTCTTCAGCTCCATATATGAACAGCTTGGCTAAACAAGGATTGAGCCTCACCAATCACTATGCCATCACGCATCCAAGTCAGCCGAATTATATTGAACTGTTCTCCGGCTCCAATCAGGGTGTAACAGACGACTTGTCCCATCCCCAGACGAACCATACCAATTTGGCGTCTGAGCTTATTAGTCACGGGTATACCTTTGGCGGCTATTCAGAGGGCCTACCCGGGGTGGGATATACCGGTCCTTATGACCTGAGAACAAAATATGCAAGAAAACATAACCCTTGGGTCAATTTCTCCAATCTGCCGTCCAGCATCAACATGCCGTTAACCAGCTTTCCCAAGGATTTCAATCAGCTCCCGACCGTTTCTTTTGTCATACCGAATCTAAATAATGACATGCATGACGGAAGCATTAAGACTGCGGACCAGTGGCTCAAGAGTCATCTGTCTGCCTATGCCGGCTGGGCCGCTAACCACAATAGCCTTCTTATCGTTACCTGGGATGAAGATGATATGAGTGAGCATAACAAAATACCAACTTTTATAGTTGGCGCTAAGGTCAAGAAAGGCTCTTACACCATAAAAACTAATCATTACTCACTGCTCCGCACCCTTGAAGATATGTATGGACTGAACACCCTTGGAAAAAGCAAAGATGCCCAGCCCATTAAAATAAGGTAAGAATGCAGAACAAGCCTTAAATTATTTGCTGATCAGGTAGATCAAAAATACTGCAGCAAGCACAAACCGGTAGTAAGCAAACGGTGCGAGCTTCAGCCGTTCAAGCAGCTTCAGGAAGGTAATCACGGCGAGCAGGGCAACGACAAAGGCGACAATAAATCCGGTGATAAAAAATCCGGCGTCGGCTGCCGTTAAGGTATGGTAGCTTTTTAGCAGCTCATAACCGCTTGCGGCTACCATCATCGGAATGGCAATGAGGAAGGAGAAATTGGTTGCCGCTTTGTAGCCCGCACCTGCCAGCAGGCCCCCGGCAATCGTTGCTCCCGAACGGGAAAAGCCCGGCCATAAGGACAGGCACTGGAACAAACCGATGGTGATCGCTTGCTTGTAGGATAGCTGATCAATATTCTCTGCCTGTACTGCAGTGCGTTTGTATTGACCAAACAGCATGAACAAGCCTCCCATAACAAGTCCTGCGAGCACTGTATAGGGAGAGAACAAATACGTTTTGATGAAGGAATGCAGGACGAGTCCCAGCACCATAGCAGGCAAGCAGGCCAGGATGACATGGATCAGGTTCAATTTCTGCTTCGCATTCGTATTTCCATTCTCGGAATCGACTTCTACTAATCCCAGCAAGCCAAGAATCCGCCGCCAGTAAATGACTGCCACGGCAAGAATGGCTCCAAGCTGAATAATGATTTCGAAGGTATCTGCTTTTTCTCCTGTGAATCCAAGGAGCTCTCCGCTTAAGATGAGATGGCCTGTGGAGGATACCGGCAGAAATTCTGTAATCCCCTCGACAATGCCTTGAATGATAGCAATGATGTAATCATGCATGTATAGCTGGCTCCTCTCTGCTGTAATTATTGATAGGGCTGTTCATAGAAGCGCGGATAAGAAGAATACTACTCTTATCCGCGTCTTTCTAATATTTTCACAAAAAAGTTGTCAGCTTCTCCGGCTTATTCGTGATGTCTGCCCTCATGATCGTCCTTCACCTGCACCACTTGCTTACCTGTTAAGTCAACCGAAGCAGGAGTTGTTCCATTAATAGCAGACAACTGGACATCCAGGCTGGCAGTTAATGTATGTGAAGCTCCCTTCGCATCCTGTCCGGTAAAAGTGATGTCAAATTGCTGGCGCTGAATTTCATTGGCAGGACTAATTACCGCATGCAAGCTGAGGCTTTGAATCTGGACGCCATTTGTCAGAGCAATATCCTTGGCGTTAAACAGACTTTGCCGAAACAGCTCCTTAGGATCGTTTTGCTTCGCTGCATTGCCGCCCACCGTGGAATGCTCCCATTTTGACTGTTCAGAAAGATGTTTGAAAGCAACCGGTGCGAGGGCTTGCACCACAGCCGGGATTTGTGCGTTGTCTAGCTGGAGTGAAATATCCTTGGAACCGTCCTCTCCCGTAGTGGATGTGATCTCATTCTTCAAATTTCCGATCAATGCATCAATGACCGTCTCTCCCTGGGAGCTGAACCAAGCCTTGTCCTTGGTCTCCTTCCCTGCTTTCCGATGATCCTCCCTATCCTTGTCCTGCTTCACATAATAAATATCCGAAGCATCGCTCTTCCAGACTTGCCCGTCAGGCTGACTGTAAAGACTGATAGTCTGGGCATTTGTTTTCCCGCTGATCTTGACGGTTCCGCTCACGGCTTCATTTTGCCGGCTTGCCTTCAAGTTGCTCTGGGCCTGGCTAATCAGGGAACCATTGTCCTTAAGAACCGCATCTGCCTGAACCGTAACACTTGTCAGATTCTGCGTGGTATTCTTGAGCGCAGCCTTGTAATCATCATAACCCGAGGTCCCTGCAAACGCAGTAAGTCCAGTAGCTAACATTACAGCACCGCTAATCCCAACTGCACTTCCGGTCAATAGCCACTTCTTCTTCATTCTTGAACCTTCCTTCCAATGCTGAATTTATCTTGCAATCCAAGCCTAAGCGAAAATCCTAAATTCGCAATGAAGAGACTATTAAATAAATCTTAAATTATTAGGCACTACAGGATTCAGATTGGAATTCTTAATTCCATCTGAACTCTGAGACTGAATCTATAGTAAAACCTGGTCTTTCTTGGTTTTCGTCAAGTAAAGGACCAGTCCCAGGATGATTGCGATAAAGATGATACTGGTACCGGTAGTCCCCAGCTGGAGTCCGCCTTCGCTGCGGGGCTGCGACAGATAATCACCCAGTGACGCACCCAAAGGGCGGGTCAGTATATAAGCCATCCAAAAGGCTGTGACAGCGTTCAGCTTGAGGCGAAAGTGCGCCAGCGTTACGGCACCAATCAGTGCGGCAAAAATGACTGCCGAAATCCAGTACCCGAGATTCAGACTTTCAGCAACAAGATCTCCGGCTGCAGTACCCAGGGCAAACGTAAAGAGAATGGCCAGCCAGTAAAAGGCTTCCCGTTTTTTTGTGGTAATCGAATGGATCGACAGGGTCTTCTCATTGGCGTACCAAGCCACAAAAGTTACAACCAGCGCTAGTGAGAAGTAAATTGTCGTTGATTCCAGTGGCACTCCGAGATTGTCTACAAGGTTGTCAGTAATCAGTGTCCCCACTACGCTGATCAGTACGACGGCCAGCCAATATAACGAGGGTACGTATTTGGTAGAGGACATCTGAAAGAAGAGTGAGATGATCAGCAGGCCGGTGATCACCAGGGTGGTGAGCGTTAAGCCCCAATTCAGGTTGAAATTCAGAAAGTCTGCTGCTGTTTCTCCCACCGTGGTGGCCATAATTTTAATGATCCAGAAAAAAATCGTAACCTGTGGAACCTTACTCCATATTTGGCGTTCATTCATATCCAATGCTTCTGCTCCTATCATTGAAGGTCTCCCCTTTCATTTGTAACCTGAATTGTGGTATTTCCACCTGCGCAACTTCCTGGCTATATCTCCTTCCGGTCAAAAAAGATATAGCCCAGCGTTACAAACAAAAACATGCCGGACAATAAGAATAAGGTGGTGGTGGCAAGTCTGCCCGTGGAAACGGTATGGCTTAACCATAGTGAATACCAGTCTGTATAGGATGTTATTGAAAAAAAAGCGAAGCCGTTAATCAAGTAAGGAACCGTTTTGGCCCCGGTGTATAACAGAATGGAAAAAACAAGAAATCCTGCGGCACTGCGGAAAAATTGAGCCGTAAATACGAACAAGGCTGCAAGAGACCACATAGACAGGAACGCTGCAGCGTAGGCCTTCAACAGACTGAAGATATGGAGACTGCCCGTACCCGGAGTCCCGAACAGCAGGTTGCACAGTGTACTTACCGTTCCCAAGAGCAATAGCAGAATGCCGATGGCTATGCCAAGAACAAGAAATTTGGCAGTGTATACTCCGAGTCTCGTGACTGGCCGCAGCAGCGCCAGCTTTAAGGTGCGTGATGAAATTTCCTGCGGGAATAAATCAGCAATCTCCACCATCATGAACAAGGGGATCAAGAAGACGGTGTATATCTCCAGCATTTGAACCGGATAGGAAGGACTGACGGCAACAATCCCCAATATCGGCTGCAGAGAATGGAAAAGTAAAATCAGCAGTACTGGAAGGATGACGGATACCAAGATGAAGATGATTGTTTTTTTGCGGTAGATCATGAGCTGCAGTTCGTTTCTAAGTGCTGCTGTTAAGCCCTCCATTATCCATCAGCTCCTTTCCCTTTTGCAGCTCGGCAATGTAATATTGCTCGAGAGAAGTATTGTCCGCAAGCAGTTCATGCACATTCCCTTCACGTACCAGCACGCCTTGATTCAGAATGCCCACTCTGTTGCAGAGCTGTTCCAATTCATGAATCATGTGGCTGGAAATCAGAAAGGTGATTCCCTGTTCAGCCGATAATTGCTTAACCAGAGCACGAAAATGAACTACGCCTTCAATATCCAGCCCATTGGTTGGCTCATCCCAGATCACAAATTCCGGGTAGTGCAGGATGGATGAGGCCATGGCCAGCTTTTGCTTCATACCAGTGGAGAAGTGTCTTATTTTCTCTTTGGCAAAAGCGGCAAGACCCACGGCTTCCAGCACTTCATCCAGCCGCTGGGGCGGCAGCTCCGGATAGAAGCTTGCATTCAGCTTTAAATATTGGCGTGCTGTGACATAATCGTAAAAATCGGCGGATTCGATCATGCAGCCTACCTTCCTCATACTCGATGCGAAGGATTGATCCAGATCTTGTCCAAACAATGAAATGCTCCCAAAGCTCGGAGTAATTAGTCCGGTCAGCATTTTCAGAAGCGTAGTTTTACCTGCACCGTTAGGTCCGAGCAATCCGTAGATATCTCCCTTGCTCAGTGTCAAATTCACACCGCTAATCCCTCTACCGCTATGGAAATCTTTGCTCACTCCTGTCAGCTTGGCTATACTTTCCATGCCTTCTCCCCCTTGGCGTAACCTTTTAACCTTTTATCCTTTTCCAGTAAGCTTTCACGCAAATTTAGAGTAATGGATAAATCTAAAATACCTGTGAACAGACCCTTAAATAATTCTTAACTCCGGAGCACACAAAAAAAGCCAAGGCATCCCGAAGGCTTTGGCTTTTTTGAAATATAAGAATTTATATGTTTCACGCTATATATTATCCTTCTATTTCTCGCTGAAACACCCCGTCCTTTAAAAGGACGGCGTAGCCGTTTCCACTTGCTTATATTCAGGAGCGGAACCGATATCCGGCGCCCCAAAGTGTTTCGATGTATAGCGGATTGGCAGAATCCTCTTCGATTTTCTCGCGGAGCTTGCGGATATGCACGGTTACCGTCTGGGTATCTCCGAGAGAGTCAACTCCCCATAGCCGCTCAAAAAGCTGATCCTTGCTGAATACATGATTGGGATGTAATGCAAGAAAGTAGAGCAGATCAAATTCCTTCGTGGTGAGCGACACCTCTTCATCCCGGACAAAAGCACGGCGGGAGTCCGGATTCAGTCTGAGCCCCCTGATTTCCAGCTCACTCGTGGATGATCCCCGGCCCTTGAGGCGGTCATATCGGGACAAATGGGCTTTTACTCTGGCAACCAGTTCAGCGGGTTTAAAGGGCTTGGTCATATAATCATCCGCTCCAAGACCCAGCCCGCGCACAATGTCGATATCCTCCCGTCTGGCGGTGACCATCAGGATAGGAATATCAAGCTCGCCGCGAATCCTTTTGCATACCTCGAAACCGTTCAGCTTGGGCAGCATGACATCCAGCACAATGAGCTCGAACTTCCCGCTAAGGCTGAGCTCCAGGCCTTGTTCTCCGTTTACGGCGATTTCGGTCTGATATCCATTCATCTCCAGATAATCCCGCTGAAGCTCGGCAATCGAAGGCTCATCTTCCACAATCAATATCGTCCGCTTCATTCTCCTGCGCCTCCTTCTTCGATCGGTAAAACAATGCGGATCTCCGTCCCTTCACCTTCCTTACTGTCCGCATGAATCGTTCCCCCATGCTCCAGAATAATCTGTCTAGCGATGGCAAGGCCCAGTCCGCTGCCGCCGGTATTCGTATTCCTGGACTGTTCCGCCCGGTAAAACCGTTCAAAGATATGCCCGGCCGCTTCCGGGGGAATGCCCGGCCCATTATCACCAATGGCCAACGTAAAGTTCTTTCCCTCAACCAGAGTCTGCACCGTGATTCTTTTCTCAGGCTTATCCATATACTTTAGACTGTTCTGAATGATGTTGCCTAGCACACGCTTGAATGAGTCACGGTCTACCGATATCCGTGCCGCTTCCCCGCTGTTCATGTCAATTTGCAGATCAACCTCCCGTTTCTCCAGCTCCACCTCTAGCTCCTCAGCCCAGTCCTTCAGGAAGGGCAAAATGGGTACAGATTCAAAAGAAAAGGGCAGCTTCTGCATATCCAGCTTCGAGTACAGAAACAATTCATCAATCAGATGATCCATTTCACCGGCCTTGGCGGCAATCGTACGCATGTATTTTTCATTTTTTTCCGGCGAATCCGCCACGCCTTCCAATATTCCGTCCACATAGCCTTTAATGGCAGTGATGGGTGTCTTTAAATCATGGGAGATATTCGTGATCAGCTCTTTGCGATTGGATTCATATTGCTGCTGCATGAGAAGTGATTGTTGAAGTCTTGATCTCATTTCTTCAAAAGCCATCCCAAGCTGACCCAGCTCATCCTTGCTGTCAATTTTCACCCTGAAGTCCAAATTCCCCTCAGTCACTAGCCCCGCCGCTTCGCGCAGTTCCAGTAAGGGACGGATAATCTTTCTGGACATATAGGTGGTCAACAGCGTATGCGTCAGCAGCAAGATGACTACGGTAGAAAGGAACAGAATCGGAAAGAAGGTCCTCACGAAGTGAACCAGAGGATCCGTTTTGTTGATCAGAAAAATACTTACGGGCTCTGATGCTTTCGATAATAAGTCAAATTGAGCGATTTGATACCAGTCATTATTATACTTCTTCCGAAAAGGTTCTTCATGAACCCCTGCATTCTTGAAAGCTGGCAGTTCATCCAACAACCCCTGTTCAAGCAGAAGACCCTTTGAAGCATACAGTGTCTTCTGGTTAGAGCGGATGAATAGTGAAGTGTTCTTCTTGAGCATATCCGCCGACAAATCGTCCAAAAAAGCGGTGTCCGTAAGCAAATCTGTATTTTGCATAAAGGTGTGCTTGATCAGATTGCGGGTATCCCTCTCTTCAATACCTTCAAATTTATTCTCATATGTGCTTTTCAGGCTTTGTACATCACCATGATAGACGATTGTCAGCAGCGAGGCCGTCAGGAGAAGCAGGAGCAGCGGAACGATCAGCATTGCCGCATAAGACAGCAGAAATTTCAAACGAATGGACATATCCGGTAATCACCCTGTCTCTTATAGTTCCAGAATGTACTTATCATACGACATTTCATGCAGCATACGAAAGTACAAGTCGGAAACCTATGCCGCCCGTTCCTTTTTTCTGCGCAACAGCCACCATGCCAGCAGCAGCACCACAACTCCGCATATAGCATAGCTCACCGGATGTAAATACTGCTCTACAATGCTCCAGTTCCCTCCCAGCCGGTATCCGAGATATACAAGGGCGATGTTCCAGGGAATACAGCCGAGAAAAGTGAATACTACAAATTTCCAGGATTTCATGCCGGCAACCCCTGCAGGTAAAGAGATAAACGTCCTTATAAAAGGCAGCATCCGTGTGAAAAATACAGTTCCCTCCCCAAATCGCGCAAACCAGCGTTCCGCCTGTTCCAGATGATGTGCATTCAAAAGAATATATTTACCGTACTTATCGAGCAGCCTCCTGCCCCCGGCTCTGCCGACATAATAGGCAAGGATTGACCCGATGAGATTCCCAACGACTCCGGCAACAACAACTTCTGCAAACGATAGTGATCCCTGGGCAACCAGAAAACCGCCGCTGAGCATAATCACCTCACTGGGAATGGGAATGCAGGCGCTCTCCAGGATCATTCCGATCCAAATTCCCCAGATTCCCATTGTATCTACAAGGTGGAGCGCCGTTTCAGATATTGCGGTCAGCAGTTGCTGCATTGTTTCCCCTCCGTTTCATTTAGAAAATAGTATTCAATATAAAGCTGATTGCGACCCCCAGCACCAATCCGGCCAACACTTCAAGCGGTCGATGGCCGAGAAGTTCCTTGAGTTGTACTGCTGGTGTCTCATCTTTCGTGATCTGCGAAAGATTATTGCTTATCCGATTTAATAGAGCAGCATGCATCCCTGCATGACGGCGGATACCCGCTGCATCATACATTGTGATCGCGCATACGACCGAGGCAATGGCAAACAGAGAAGAATCAAAACCGTTAATAATCCCTACAGACGCCGCCAGGGATGCCGCCGCTGCAGAATGCGAGCTTGGCATTCCTCCTGTACTAAAAGCCAGAGTCGAATTCCAGGTTCCGTTACGGAAAAGATTCAAGGGGACCTTGATAACCTGGGCCAGGATCATAGAGATTAAGGCGGATACAAGGGGGAAATTATAGATCGTATGCGTATGCAATGTCGGTAAACCTCCTGTTATCAACTGGGTCCGTTTAATTGAAGTGTAATGCCTATGTATAAACTGGTCATGAAACAAATCTTAAGCGTTTATTAATTTATCCATACCGGAGAATTTCACCCTTTTCTAAGAAGTATCTGTTATAGTGGAACAAAAAAATAAAGGGAGTTCAACCATGCTGAAGTTTAATGTACCCAAATGGTTATACTGCATATGTATTATTGGTATCGTACTGCTGATGATCCCCAAGTTTTCTTTTAATGATCCAGATACCTTCTGGCATATAGAGGTTGGCCGTTACATGATTGATCACGGACAGATTCTGCACTATGCAATCCATACTTTTTATGGAGACAAGCTGCCTTATGTGCCGCATGAATTCGGATTTCAAATTCTGGTAGCCCCGCTTTATTCAGCGTTTGGCTGGCCGGGGGTATACCTCTTGACTGCAGTTTGTTTGTTCTTTCTAGTGCTTGGACTATACCGGCTTGGCAAAGTATCGCGTAAAGAGCTAGGGCTTCAGGAAGAGCATGTTCTCTTGCTTCCATTTGCATTACTGATCTCCATCTGGATTTATTACAATTATTTTAAGGGCCGTCCGCAAATGATCTCTTCATTTATGATCGTCTGGTTTTTCGTTTATTTAAGGGAATACCAGCTGAAAGCCAAAGGGAAGTATGCCACTGCCATGATCATCCTTTCATGGATGACGGCCAATTTTCATGCGGGAGTATGGCTTGTTATTGCTGTATTTACAGGGATGGCGCTGTTTGAATCCTTACTAGATCAAACTATAAATTTGCGCAAAACGATCGTTTTTGTTTTTGTCTGGTTGATCGGTATTTTAAATCCGGGTGGATGGAAGAGTCTTCTGTACATCTTGACGGTGACGAAAAAAAACTTTAATCTGCTGATCAACGAATGGCAGCCGATTCATTACAGCAGCCTGGAAAACATCCCCATTCTGCTGCTACTGCTATTCTTTGCCTGCACCCTTCCATTTTCGCTTCAGGGGAAACCATTCCGTTTCTTTCTCATGCTTGGCATTTTGTATTTGGGCGTGTCCAACTTCAAGCAAAATTTGTTTATGTGGCTATTTATTCCTTATTTTGCAGCTATCTTGTTTGAAGCGATTCCCTTTGCTTATTTCCGTAAACCTGGTGTGCTCATCCGGCAGAGCACCTTGAAGGTATGCCTAACGGCAGGATTGCTACTGAATGTTGGGTATATCTTTGTAGTTCCACCTGTTATTGATGCCAAAAATTATCCGGTCGATGAGATGAACTTTATCTTGCAGAGAACACCGGATGGTTCCCGGCCCAAAGTCTTTGCCCGGTACGGAGCTTCCGGTTATGTCATGTTCCGTGGCGGGGATGTGCTTTGTGACGGCAGGCAGGACCCCTTCGTTACGAAGGATTCTCTTGGCGTATTGGGCTGGACGGCCTTTGAGCGCTCTATGTATGGTTTTTCTGAATACCTTCCCGAAATTGTTGCTTATGATCATCCGGATTATGTGATTGTAAGCAATGGAATCTCTCGAAAGCTTTTCGAAGGATGGGTGAACCAATTTGGACAGCCTGTTTATAAAGGAGAAAATGGCAGTGTATTCGATTTCACAAATACCACTGCCGGATCTGCTCAGTGAGGGTAGACCCATAGTTCGAATATGTCAATAAGAACCTGATGTGAAAATTCTTATCATACTCTAATAAAAGGCGGAAAACGCTTACGACTACAGTTATCCATCAACGCTTAGCAATTTATGTTAAATTCAAGTGTGATAAAGTTGGTTCAGGTGATCACCCAAACACAACAATGGGAGGTAACAGATGAACACAACTTACAAAAAAAACCGTTTCCGCAACTTTGGTATTGGAGTCAGCTTAGGTATAGCTTTACTTTCTGCCGGTACGGGCTTTTTGGATAACACGAATACAGCCTATGCTGCCACTGCTGCAACTACTGCAGATCAAGTCATCTCAACTGGCCTGAAGTATCAGGGGGTTCCTTATCAATTCGGTGCCAAATCAGGAAGAACCGATGCTTTCGACTGCTCCTCTTTTACACAGTTTGCCTTTAAACAAAATGGGATATCCATTCCCCGCTCTTCCAGACAGCAGTCCACAGTCGGAACATTCGTACCAAGAGATCAGCTCCAGCCTGGAGATCTGGTTTTCTTCTATTCCCCTATTCATCATGTTGCCATTTATATGGGTGATGGAAAATTGCTACACACGTACGGAAAAGGGGGAGTTACAATTACTCCACTGAATACAGGCTGGTGGAATTCCCACTACAGAACAGCACGCCGGGTTTTGCCTTAGAATGGACAAACCGTTGTGAGCCCTGTTACGGACAACAGCTTAGCAGCAGCTCTACCAGCCGCCCCTGCTTCAACACCTAATGTTCATCCTTCCTTCGATGATGAAGGCGGGCAGAACGAAAATTAATAGTACAACAAACAAGCCGTTTCTGAACCTCAGAGACGGCTTGTTTGTTTAGCGAATAATAATTCTATCCGAATACCTGTCTCTAGCAGTCAAGTATTCCGGATGGATAGAGCCGTCGGTAGTGTCACTATAACCTCAGTTCCTGCACCCTCGTGGCTCTCAATCCGGATTTCCCCATGATGCTCTTCCACTATTGATTTCGCAATGGGCAGCCCAAGGCCGGTTCCGCCCGTCTTTCTGTGACGTGAGCTGTCGATACGGTAAAAGCGTTCAAACACATGCTTTACCTCCCCTTGGGGGATCCCGATTCCGTAATCTTTAATAATGAATTGAACATATTCCTCTTGCTTGGTTAGATGTAATTCCACCGGGGCTGTGCTGTATTTCAAGGCATTGTCCAGCAAAATAATCAGCAGTTGTTTTATTTTACTGTGATCCGCTTCTATTACATTGTCCTTCTCCTTAGAATGTAGAATGATTTTCCTCGTGCTTAACTGGCTGAAGTGGGCAATCACCAGTTTACAGGTTTGTATCAAATTCACAGACTCTGGTGTAAATTGTCCGCCTTGCTGCGAGGAAGCCAGATTAAGCAACTGCTGTGTCATTATCCGCATGCGTTTGGTTTCCTCATATATGGACTTCACAGCTTCCTCTTGCACCTTCTTATCATGAGCTCCCCAGCGTCTCAGCATGTTCGAGTACCCCTCTATGATCATCAGGGTCGTATTGAGCTCATGGGAGGCATCGGAGACAAACTACTGCTGATTCCAGAAGCTCTCCTCCAGCCTTTCCATCATCCGGTTAAACGTCTCTGTCATTTCATAGAGCTCATCACGGTTTTTCCCCTTGTAGGAAATCTTCATGAAGGCGAGGCTGCGTTCAATCTCCCTCATCGTTCTTATGCTGCTTGTAATCGGCCGGACAACGGTGCGCGAAAGCATGCTTCCACCCAGCATACAGAGCAGGACAGCTCCGAAGGTGGTTGAGGTCAGGATCGTCACAAGGATTTTAAGATTAGTCTCCAAATCATCCATTTTCTCCGCAATCTCAAAGCCTCCCATGTCTCCGCTCGCGGTCTCCACTGGAATATAGACCATGAGTATCCGTTCGTCATCCTTTTGTAAAAGCTTGGTGCCTTTAGTTCTGTTATCGGTAACCGGTACCTCGTTCAAATCAAAATCTGCGCCGTTCGTAATCGTACGGACAGAATCAGAACCAGGGATGGATATTCGAATGAGCGTATCTTCCGTTAGTGACTTGTATAGCAGAACATCTTGAGCCTCCGTGCTCATCGATTCCCCCTGTTCGATAACGGGCTCCCATTTGCTCAGGAGCATTTCACCCGCATTTTGGGTGGCACTCTTGATAAAAAGCGAATACACAGCAATATCCACGCATAATAAAATGCCGATAAGCAAAAGTGAGGTCAATAAGGTGATTTTCGTTCTAAGCTTCACCCCTCTTCCTCCTTGATGCAATAACCGATGCCGCGTATGGTTTTGATTAGCTTGTTCTTAAAGCCTGAATCGATTTTCTTTCTAACATAAAGAATATACACATCCACTACATTGGTATCTCCGACAAAGTCAAAACCCCAAACATGATTAATGATTTGTTCCCGGTTCAGTACATGGTTCTTGTTCTCTGTCAAAAAAACCAATAGGTCGAACTCTTTAGGGGTGAGCTCAATCTTTTGTCCTTCACGGACCACATCTCTTGTCTGTTTGTTGATCATCAGTTTATCGATTTGGAGAAGATTAGACTCTTCTGCTGGATTCGGCAGGTTGCCGTGAAGCCTGATGTTTGCTCTAATTCTGGCCAGCAGCTCCTCTATTTCAAACGGCTTGGTAATATAATCATTTGCTCCCTGATCTAACCCTGTTACTTTCTCAGAAGTGGTATTTCGGGCGGTTACCATAATGACCGGAGTGTATGCATCCACTTTCCGTAGTCTTCTCAAAACTTCCACACCATTAAGTTCCGGTAGCATGATATCCAGGATGATGAGATTTCAGGCTTGTCCGAGCGCTTTATCCAACCCCTCCCTGCCGGTTTTGGCAACCTCAACATGGTAACCCTCATGAGTCAGCTCCAATTCCAAGAGCCGGGAGATTTTTGCTTCATCATCTATAACCAGTATAGACTGCTCCACATTCATTTCTCCTTTTCCGCTGCGCTAAACCTAAAAAATGGACAGGAACTATCCACTTGGGAGTAGTATCCTGTCCAATATTATTTATTATTCATCAGCGGATTCTGTATCTTCCGCTTGATTGCTGTCCGAATCCGAAGCGTCGGCTTTCTCTACTTTTACGATTTTCCCGGTTACCGCATCTACCTTCACCTGTTCGAGCGCAAGAGCATTACTTTTCTCTTTTGAAATTTTAGTCTGCTTCGCCAAGCCTGCTTCTTCCTTAGCGTCAGCTACCTCACCGTCTCCATCGGATACTTCCTGATCATTAAGTTAAAGTCTTATTAGAGACACATTAGAAATCAGTTAGTATCCATTTTTAAGATTTATTTAAGAGATCATTAATAATTTCAGATTATAATTTTAAAATAAAAATAGAAAAGCGAGGATGAGAACCTTAATGAACTATCAGTTATTTCAAATCATAAATCACTTTGCTGGGAAATGGGATCTTGTTGATGATTTAATGGAGTTTTTTGCACAGGATATTATATGGCTAATGATCGCTATGATCGGTGTTTTATGGTTCACTCGTAAGGAACAACAGCAGCAGTCGGCATTCTATGCTCTTCTGTCCGCAGTAGTTGCTCTAGGAATAGCAACTGTATGGATATCTCCTGAGGTCAATCAACCTCGTCCATTTGTACTCCATGTTGTACACCAGTTGATCCCACACAATGCGGATGCTTCATTTCCAAGCGATCATTCCACGCTCGCTTTTTCGCTTGCGTTCAGTCTCTTGTTCACAAACCGGAAATGGGGAACTGTAGCCTTGGTACTGGCATGCTTAACTGGATTTGCTCGTGTGTATGTGGGAGTACACTACCCCGGAGATATTGCAGGCTCAGCCGCACTCGCCGCATTAATCAGCTTTTTGGTGTATACAATGCGCGCCCGCTTGAATCCTGTTCCAAACCTGTTAATCCGAATTTACAACAAAATCATTTCTTCTCTACCTATAATATCCCGTAAATAAACGGCAAAAAACAAACGGCATGACTCCTGGATTGGACCCATGCCGTTTTTCAATTATGAATTGGATTGATGTTAACTATCCTTTTCCCTTCTTCGTTTTGTCACCTCATTAATCCGGCAATGGATTCTCTTTGAATAACGTCGTGATATATTTTTATATAATGGTCAGTCATCTTCTTATTTGTGAAGCGCTGAATTACATACTTCCTCAATACACTCGGGGACGGATATTTCTTCGCTCTAACTTTTACTGCCATCTCCCCGACGTTATTACAGATCAGATTTGGAAAACCCGATAGCACTTCCGGTACAGCACCCCTTCTGAACGCCAGCACCGGTGTGCCGCAGGCCATACTTTCTACCATGACAAGTCCGAATGGTTCGTCCCATAGGGTCGGGAATAGTACGCATTGCGCATGTTTGATCAGCCGTTGCTTCACCTTCCCGCCTACGGGTCCAATATAATGAATATGAGGATTTTTCTGAATACGCGGCTTTACCTCTCTCTGAAAAAACTGAGGGGCTTTAACGGGTCCGGCAATAATCAGTATTTTCCCGGTCTTTTCAGCAACTTCAATGGCTTGCAGAATCCCCTTGTTGCGAATGATTCTGCCTATAAACAACAAGTATGAATGTTTCACTGCGCTAAATTCATATTCATTCGTATTTATCCCATTATAAACGCAGCTGCCTCTGTTATTCCCCATCTTTTGGCGGGCACGTTTACTTACATATACAGGGTATTTGACTCGCCGCTTGACCGGAATATGCACGGTACATACGGTTGGAATCTTTGGATTGGTTACACCAAGTGCGGAACGGAATGTATGATCATGGATAATGTCAGTTCTGTCGGGTAATTTATTCAGTACATATCTTGCCAGGTTCTCGTGCCGAAGCCCCTTGGGATAGGTGATGAGCTTAGCCTTGCTCCTGCTTCCCAAAGCTGCAAATAAAAACACCCTATGTCCTCGTCTAACCAGTTCTTCCGTCAGCTCATACACAATTTTCTCAGTCCCCCCTTTAATAGACGGTACGGGCTGAGCCTTTGGGTAGTTCGAAATCACTTGTACAATTGTTAATTTTTTTCTTTTTGCAGGGATAATCAACTTTTGCATATAACCACGGTCCCTCCAACTCTTACTTTTTATCATATCTGGTTATCGAACAGAACATCGTTTTTTTCATAATATAGCTTGTCATTCAACTTATTCACAGGGTATAAGACCAGAGATACAATAAACTATGCAATAAAAACAAATATGGAGTGGGCACAAACAGACATTAAACTTCGAGGAGCACGTTTCATACAACAGATCATGTACCTGTATTGAATATGTAAAATGACCGATTATTTGAATTGGGGAACCGATTCCTTGATCTCCAGAATCTTTGACTTTCTGATGGAGCTGGCGGCCCATTTTCTCATATCAGAAAAGAAAGAGGGAGAAGTGATTCGCCCTCTTTCAGCCTTCTATTCGGTTTGTTCACTTGCACCGCCAAAACCGGATTTTGGCAGTTTGGTTGCTTTTGTATTACTTCCCTTTGCTTTCAGGCTTTTTGCCTTCAGGCTCTTTTCCTTAATGATTTTCCCCTCAGAGCTTTTCGCTTTGATTCCTTTGGACTCATGTTGCTTCATGTGCAATTTCTTTTCATGCTCTTTATGCATCTTTTCCTTATGAAGGTTCTCAGCATGGAGCTTCTTTTCATGTTTAACCTGGGTTTCACTAGGTGCTGCTTGTACCGCCGAGGCAACAGATAGCATGAGACATACCGACATAATCATTACTGAAATTTTTTTCAATCGAGACCCTCCTCAAAATGTTTTCCTCGAATGATAATATCTCCACAATGATTGTTTTTAGTGATGTGAATTCATTCCATAATTATAACTTCGGTGTCGAATCCATGGAAAACGGCTAGGCCGCATGGTCTTCACCCGCTCCAGAGGAAAAAAATAAGTGGCTGGACATTCTGCAGAAGTCAGCCACTTGTATTTCATTTTTTAACAAAAATCCCTTATCAGCGATGCGATTGGGTTACGGAGGAAGATCGGCAACGGACCGGGAATCAAGGATTTCATCATGTCTGGCGTACGGGTAACCTGATGATCATCGTCGTTCCCTCTCCAATCGCACCGTCCACCTCAATACTCCCCTGATGCAGGGAGACTATTTTTTTAACGATCGCAAGTCCGAGACCATTCCCATTGTTATTTGTGTTTCGCGACTTGTCTATTTTGTAAAATCTTTGGAATACGGCGGTGAACTCTTCCGGGGAAATCCCGACGCCATTATCGCTGATGGTGACAAGTACTTCTGCTGCACTGTTGACTATACTGATGCGGATCTTCCCGCCTTCAGGCGTGAACTTAATGCTGTTGCTGAGCAGATACATCCATACTTGCTTCAACTGATCTTATATTAATGATTTCGCATAATCAGCAGTGATTTTTAACCACCTTCAGAAACCTCAACTCATAAACCCTTTTTTTCTTATTTTGATTAGATAATATAGAGTCAAAATAAATTGTATAATAAAAATACTCCAAGGAAGCAGAAAGAGCATTTCCACTTGATATTTCGGGAAAAATTCAATAGAAACGAAAGCCCCGTACTCAGGATCTCCAACATCTTGTATCGCTTTGAAAAATAACAGGAGTAAACAGCTTGGGATCAGAGTTACCAAAAACCAGTTGATATGGTATTTCATCCTCCGTATCCTTATAAACATTAAAGAATTAATAAAGCACAATAATAGCGGCACAAAGTATACCTTTAATAGGTATGTTAATAATTCTGTTCCCCATCCCTCTATTCTTATGTCAAGAAAATAGATTAAAGTCAAATGTAGTGAAACAGCTAGTATTACATAAAGAATGGCCTGGAGTACTGTCTTTATCGATTTCATCATTCGCCCCCTCTTTACACGTTACCTAAAAATAGAACTTAAATACTAATGACCCTTTAAATGTAATAATCGGGAATCTCAAGGCGGAACTGAATAGTAGATCTAGCTTCCAATTCAGAATTAGAACTTTATTCAGCCTTTTGAATTCCGATTATGCAGATAAACTCAAGTAAAGCTGAACATGGTCGCTGAAATGGTACTCGTTCCATATATGATCTATAACCACTGCCGTATTTTGCGACGGTTGAGGTTGTGGCACGTGATCCTCATAGAACAACAGCCCCTCCACAGGTTGGAAGGGGCTGTTGCTGTGTGGATAATATTATCAACCTTTTATCTAAATATTGCGATGTAGCTCTAATTCATTTCTTCTGTTGAGCCAATAATTTCAAAAGAACCGTCACCGCCTCAGCTCTTGTAGCAGAGTCTTGAGGAGCAAACGCATTCTCCCCTTTCCCTTGCACGATTCCCGCTTCCTTCACGAAATCCACGCTGGATTTCGCCCACGCTGGAATATCCTTGTCATCGGAGAAGCCCGTTGCAGTCTTGACTTCGGTAGTCACACCCAATGCTTTGGCGAGGATAACCGCCATCTCTGCACGGGTAATTTCTGCATTTGGGCGGAAACCGCCGTCTTCATAGCCTGTAATGATACCTGCTTGCACCGCTTGAGCGATTGCACTCTGCGCCCACGCTCCGATTGTTGCTGTATCCGTGAATGTCAATTGCGCTCCTGCGCCTTGTGGCTTCAGCACATTCATCAGCATCACCGCGAATTCCGCACGCGTCACCGAATGGTTCGGCCGGAATGTTCCATCCAGGTAACCCTTAACCATTCCCATGCTTAGTGCTTGCTGGATGCTTGCTTCTCCCCAATGTCCAGCGACATCCCTAAGGTTAATTTCCGTAGGACTCTCCGTGACCGGTTTTCTTACTGGCAGTCCTGTCACTTTATCCACATTGAGTACAGTATATTTCCCTACCCGATTAACCTCTACAATAATGTGATTCCCTTCGATCTTGCCGTCTGCGGCTTCAATCCAGGCTTTCTTCACTTCGTCATAGTAGAATACCGCCGCTTGTTGGTTACTCGTCACAAGGGCCGGATCAAACGCAATCTTCAACGTGACCGGTTTACTGAAGTCCTCCGCAAAGTTTTTCGTAATCTCGTATACGGGACTGAGCAGGATTTCTTTATTCGGGAAAAGCTTTTGTGGCTCCAGCACCTTTTCGATGGATACGGTCAGTTCCTTGGCTGCTGCTCCGGCGGGGATCGAAATCTTAACCCCATCCTCAAAGCTAACCTCGCCCGCCTGGTTTACCGGAATCGTTATTTTACCATTTGCGCTGGTTACGCTGCTGGTAGTGGTTGGAGTAAAAGCAGTGCCAGTGCCCGTGTCGGTATCGGTGATCACAGGCGCTGTCGCCGGGAATTCGGCAGTTACCATACCGGAATCCGCTGTATTCGTGGTGCTTGCTCCGGGTACGCTGAAGAAGTAGGCGGGCACTCCCTTTAAGGTATAACCCGGCTTGGGCGTGATTGTAATCGTTGCGGTATATGCCGTGCCTGGAGCAAATTCGGTTGTCGCTGGCGACCAGCTAACCGTGGCCGTATATTCTGGCGAGTAGGTCGCCGTTGTTACTGGAACGGCACCGGTTACTGGCACAGTTACACCCGCTACCCTTGCTGCTGTGATAGGAATAGCTGTCACAGGGGGTTCCGTGTCGGGCACAGTGGCTGTTGCCGGGAATTCGGCGGTGACTACACCGGAATCTGCTGTATTCGTGGTGCTTGCGCCTGCCACCGTGAAAAAGTTGGCTGGCACTCCCGTTAAGGTATAACCCGCCCTTGGCGTGACTGTGATCGTTGCCGTATACACCGTGCCTGGGGCAAATACGGTTGTCACTGGCGACCAGCTAACCGTGGCGGTGTATTCTGGCGAGTAGGTCGCCGTTGTTACCGGCGTGGCCCCGGTTACCGGTAACATTACACCCTCAATCCCTGCTGCCGTGATGGGAATAGCTGTCGCTGGTATTATTGCCGTCGCCGGGAATTTGGCGATGACTACACCGGAATCCGCTGTATTCGTCGTGATTGCTCCGGGTACGCTGAAGAAGTATTCGGGTACTCCGGCTAAGGTGTAACCCGGTTTGGGCGTGATTGTAATCGTTGCGGTATAGGCTGTTCCTCCAGCAAAGGTTGCCGCTGCAGGGGTCCAATCTATTGAGGCTGTATACTCTGCCGTCTCTGGCACAGTTGCGACTGGTGTTCCCCCTGCTACCGGCAACACTACTCCCGCTATCGTTGCGGTTGAGATAGGCGCGGCTGCCGTCGCAGGGAATACAGCGGTCACAATACCCGAATCCGCTCCATTTGTCGTTGTTGCTCCGGCTACCTTGAAGAAGTCTTTAGCCACTCCGGCTAAAGTATACCCCGGCTTGGGCGTGAGGCTAATCGTTGCCGTATAGCTGGCTGCTGCCGCAAACTTCACGTCTGCCGGGGTCCAGGCTATCGCCGCTGTATACTCTGCTGTGTCCGCTAGAGCCGCAACTGGAGCTTTCCCTGTTACCGGCACTGTCACTCCAGCAATCGCCGCGGTCGTGATGGGTACAGCTGCTGTTGCCGGGAATACGGCGGTCACAACGCCTGAATCCGCTGCATTTGTCGTTGTTGCTCCGGCTACCTTAAAGAAGTCTTTAGCCACTCCCGCTAAAGTATAGCCCGGCTTGGGCGTGAGGGTAATCTTCGCTTCATAGATTGTTTCTCCTGCAAACTTCGTGTCTGCCGGGGTCCAGGCTATTGCCGCTGTGTATTCTGCTGTGTCCGCTATCGATGTTTTCGGCGCTGCTCCTGCGACCGGCACTGTCACTCCCGCTATCGCCGCGGTCGTGATGGGCACAGCTGCTGTTGCCGGGAATACGGCGGTCACAATGCCTGAATTCGCTGCATTTGTCGTTGTCGCTCCAGCTACCTTAAAGAAGTCTTTAGCCACTCCCGCTAAAGTATAGCCCGGCTTTGCCGTGAGGCTAAACGTTGCCGTATAGCTGGCTGCTCCCGCAAACTTTGTGTCTACCGGAGACCAGGCTATCGCCGCTGTATACTCTGCTGTATCCGCTAGAGCCGCAACTGGAGCTTCCCCTGTTACCGGCACTGTCACTCCAGCTATCGCTGCCGTTGAGATAGGCACCGCTGCCGTTGCAGGGAATACAGCGGTCACAATGCCCGAATTCGCTGCATTTGTCGTTGTTGCTCCCGCTACCTTGAAGAAGTCCTTTGCCACTCCGGCTAAAGTATATCCCGGTTTGGGCGTGAGGGTAACTTTCGCTGCATAGCTTTCTTCACCAGCAAACTTCGCATCTGAAGGGGTCCAATCTATTCCCGCTGTATACTCTGCTGTATCCGCTAGAGCCACAACCGGAGCTTCCCCTGCTACCGGCACTGTCACTCCGGTTATCGCTGCGGTCTTGATAGGCACCGCCGCCGTCCCAGGGAATACGGCGGTCACATTACCCGAATTCGCTCCATTTGTCGTTGTTGCTCCCGCTACCTTGAAGAAGTCTTTAGCCACCCCGGCTAAAGTATAGCCCGGCTTGGGCGTGAGGGTAACTTTCGCTGTATAGCTTACTTCTCCGGCAAACTTCACATCTGCCGGGGTCCAGTCTATTGCCGCTGTATACTCTGCTGTATCCGCTATAGTTGCAACGGGTGTTGCTCCTGTTACCGGCACTGTCACTCCAGCAATCGCTGCTGTTGAGATAGGCACCGCTGCCGTCGCAGGGAATACGGCGGTCACAACGCCATGATCCGCTGTATTCGTTGTTGTCGCTCCCGCTACGGTGAAGAAGTCTTTTGCCACTCCGGCTAAAGTATAGCCCGGCTTGGGCGTGAGGGTAACTTTCGCTGTATAGCTTACTTCTCCGGCAAACTTCACATCTGCCGGGGTCCAGTCTATTGCCGCTGTATACTCTGCTGTATCCGCTATTGTCGCAACGGGGGTTGCTCCTGTTACCGGCACTGTCACTCCAGCAATCGCTGCTGTTGAGATAGGCACCGCTGCCGTCGCAGGGAATACAGCGGTCACAATGCCCGAATTCGCTGCATTCGTCGTTGTTGCTCCCGCTACCTTAAAGTAGTCTTTTGCCACTCCCACTAAGGTGTACCCCTGTTTGGGCGCAAGGATAATCGTCGCCGTATAGCTGGCTGCTGCCGCAAAGCTTGCAGCTGACGGAGACCAGGCTATCGCCGCTGTATACTCTGCTGTATCCGCTATTGTCGCAACGGGTGTTGCTCCTGTTACCGGCACTGTCACTCCAGCAATCGCTGCTGTTGAGATAGGCACCGCTGCCGTTGCAGGGAATACAGCGGTCACAATACCCGAATTCGCTACATTCGTCGTTGTTGCTCCCGCTACAGTGAAGAAATCTTCAGGCACGCCCATTAATGTATACCATGCTTTTGGTGTGATGGTAATCGTTGCTGTGTAAGCTGTTTCTCCTAAAAAAGGTGTTGTGGTTGGTGACCAGCTAACCGTCGCTGTATAGGCTGTCGTGTCCGATACCATAGATACTGGCGTATCCCCTGTTGCCGGGGCTGTAACTCCAGCTATGGCTGGGGTTGTGATTGGTACTACTTGGGTTGCCGGAAACACTGCGGTTACAACTCCAGAACCAGCTGCATTCGTTGTTGTTGCTCCAGCCACTTTGAAGAAATCAGCAGGTAAGTCACTGAATGTATACCCTGATCCTGGTGAAATATTTATCGTTGCTATGTAGGCCGTTCCTCTAGCAAATACGGAACCCGTTGAAGACCAGCTAACCGTTGCTGTGTAGACTGAAAAAGCAGTTATCGCTGTGACTGGTGTTGCACCTGTCACTGGCGCGGATACTCCAGCTATGTTTTCTATTCCATCTATGGTTCCTATTCTGGTGTGGACTGAATCTAAAATAGAATCTTCGAGTCCAACCAAACCGCCCACATACCTTCCTCCACTCGCATTTCCTGTGGTATAGCTGTTGTTGATTACTCCGCCGTTGAAGTTATTGCCAACCAAGCCGCCAACCACAAAATATCCACTCACATTCCCTGTGGTATAACTGTTGCTAATTGTTCCGATGGAATTTTCACCAACCAACCCACCCACAATTGAAGAAGTAGTACTAGTTGCAACTACACTCCCTGTGGCGTAACTATTGCTGATGTCTTTCTTGTTACCTCCTACCAAACCGCCCACATTTCTATCTGCATTTACACTAGCTGTAGAGTAACTATCACTAATTATTCCTCGGTTGAACCCCGCCAAACCGCCCACATACTCTTTTCCATTCACGCTTCCTGTGGCGAAACTATTGTTGTTGATGGTTCCATTGATCGAGTTCGCACCTACCAGGCCGCCCGCAAAGGTATTGCCATTCACAGTCCCTGTGGCGTAACTATTGCTGATTGTTCCGGAGTTCATTCCTACCAAGCCTCCCGAATAATACCGACCTTTCACCACTACATCTTCCACTCTCATATCGGTAATCTTATTATTAGGACCAAAGTTCCCGAACAATCCAACTCCATCACTGTTTTCTCTGTTTATCCTCAAATGTGTGATTTTGTATCCATTACCATCCATGTTCCCATAAAATATCTCCCCTATGGGTTGCCAATTTGTATAACCGCTTAAATCAATATCTGCTGTTAATTCAAAATAAAGTCCCGCCTCTAAATGATTCCTAACCTCATTCAGCTGATCCGCCGTTGCAATCTGATAAGGATCACTTGCTGAACCCGTTCCTCCAGCAAAGCCCCCCGCAGCATGAGCCGTCCCCCCGCTAGGTACAATAACTCCTGAGATTCCACCCCATACCATTAACAACACCAGGAAAATCGACAATCCTTTTTGATACACCCTATCCATCGCATTCTCTCCTCCAACGCTTCTCAACTTTATATATCTCTCACAAATAATTCCGTTCTTCAAACTTCATTGTGTCATTCCTCATTGCGTTCACCCCACTATAAGCCTTTTCGCGCAAAAAAGTACCTCCCCATTTGGGGAGGTACTAGTAAATATTTATCGATATCTCAGAGATATCCGGCTATTTTTAGAAACCCGCTCGTCTTAGAGCGTGTCTGCCTGACGTTCTAAAGCAACTTACTCTATGAATTCTAGAATAATGTTCGCCATTAATCCGCTGTTAGTTCC
>NZ_LVYZ01000075.1:0-34510 GCF_001909095.1 Paenibacillus sp. P46E | reverse complement strand
TTTATATATTCACCCAAAGGGCGGCGAAGCCGTGTCCACTTATTCAGGATTAAAAAACAGCACAAAAAATACCATGAATGTGTCGGGAAAATGGATGAAACGCTTTCATTGAATAAGAGCTTATTCGTTATTCATGCATATTTATGCATAACAAAGATTTTTTACGCTTTTATTCACTAAAGCTGTGACGCAAAAGCATTTGTTAATCAAGCTCATAAAAAAGTTTAAATTGCGCTCATGTCAGGTCGATGATAAAATAATATAACCAATCTGTCTTGAATATTTATTAAGAATTCCCACTGAAAATTTTTCCTGAAATCCGTCTACTTTATAATAGAAAGGTTGCATACAATGAGACACACTGAACTGCCCGTCAAGCAAGGCCTGTACGATCCCCAGTTCGAAAAGGATGCCTGCGGAATGGGGTTTGTCGCCCATATCAAAGGCAAGCCATCCCATGATATTGTAAGTAACGCTTTGACCATGCTCTTCAATATGGAGCATCGGGGAGGCCAGGGAGCAGAACCAAACTCAGGTGACGGAGCCGGCATTATGCTGCAGATTCCGCACCGTTTCTTTACCGGTGAAGCCAGCAAGCTTGGGTTTGAACTGCCAGAGCAGGGGCATTACGGTGTAGGCATGATCTTTTTGTCTCACAACGAGGAGATCCGGGCCCGCCATGAAGCGCTCCTTAGCGAGATTATCGCCGAGGAAGGCCAGCAGGTGCTCGGCTACCGCGATGTACCTACTTTTGACGAGATGCTGGGTAAGACAGCCAAGGCGGCTAAGCCTTATGTGCGCCAGGTATTCATCGGCCGCTCCGAAGGAATCAAGGATGATCTGGCATTTGAGCGCAAGCTGTATGTTATCCGTAAACGTGCTGAATTGTCGATCCGTTATGGCGGTGCAGAAGAAGGCGAATCTTTCTATGTGCCAAGTATGTCCTGCCTAAAGATCGTATACAAAGGCATGTTGACTACTGCGCAGGTAGGCCAGTTCTATCTGGATCTGCAGAATGAAGCGCTAGAATCAGCGATTGCCCTTGTGCATTCCCGGTTCAGCACCAACACCTTCCCAAGCTGGGAACGTGCCCACCCTTACCGTTTCATGATCCACAACGGTGAGATCAATACCTTGCGCGGCAATGTGAACTGGATGCACGCGCGCCAATCGCTGTTCAAGAGTGAAGTGTTCGGGGAAGACCTGAGCAAGATCAAGCCTGTCGTGAACCCTGACGGCTCCGATACGGCTATGTTCGACAACACCTTCGAATTCCTGTACCTCAGCGGGCGTTCCCTGCCGCATGTGGCTATGATGATGGTTCCTGAGCCTTGGGGCAACCATGACAGCATGGACGAAGAAAAGAAGGCTTTCTACGAATACCACAGCACCTTGATGGAACCGTGGGACGGACCCGCTGCAATGGGCTTCACCGACGGTGTGCAGATCGGTGCGATTCTTGACCGCAACGGCCTTCGCCCTGCGCGTTATTATGTAACCAAAGACGATATGATTATTTTATCCTCGGAAGCCGGAGTGCTTGATATTCCTGCCGAGGATGTACTATACAAGGACCGGTTAAGACCAGGACGCATGCTGCTGGTAGATACGAAGCAGGGCCGGATCATATCCGACGAAGAAGTCAAAGCCGAGATTGCTTCCGAGCAGCCTTACCGCCAGTGGCTGGATGAGCATCTGATTGGCCTTGACGAGCTTCCCGATGCTCCAGAGCTGCCGAATCCGAAGCATGACAATGTGCAGCAGCTGCAGCAGTCCTTCGGATATACCTTTGAAGATCTGCGCAAGGTGCTGGAGCCAATGGCTTCCACCGGTGCCGAAGCTGTAGGCTCAATGGGCTATGATGCCCCATTGGCGGTACTGTCGGACCGTCCGCAGCGTCTCTATAACTATTTTAAACAAATGTTCGCCCAGGTAACCAATCCGCCAATCGATGCGATCCGTGAAGAGCTGGTGACCTCGACAGCGACAACGATCGGACCTGAACGCAACCTGCTTAAGCCGGAACCTGAGAGCTGCCGGCAGATTTCCCTGGATTCGCCGATCCTCTCCAATGAGGATTTTGCGAAGATCCGCCATGTCCGCCGCGCTGGGTTCAAGTCGATGTCGATTCCGATTCTGTTCCCGGCTGAGCTGGGCGCGGAAGGTCTGCGCATCGCGCTGGAGCGGATGAATGAAGCGGCTGACCGCGTTATGGCCAAAGGGCATAACATTCTGATTCTGTCCGACCGTGGCGTAGACCGTGAGAATGCCGCTATTCCGGCACTGCTTGCCGTCTCCAGCCTGCATCACCATCTGATCCGCTCGGGAACCCGTACCAAGGTCAGCATCTTGCTGGAATCCGGCGAACCGCGTGAAGTGCATCATTATGCGCTGCTGCTCGGCTATGGGGTGAGTGCGGTCAACCCTTACCTCGCTTTCGAGAGTCTGGATGACATGATCGGCCAGGGCCTGCTGCGCGGCATTTCACATGAGAAGGCAGTGAAGAATTATATTAAAGCTGCGACGAAGAGCGTAGTGAAAATTTTGTCCAAAATGGGCATTTCGACGATTCAATCCTACCGGGGCGCGCAGATTTTTGAAGCTGTTGGCCTGAATTCGGAATTCGTGGACCGTTACTTCACCTGGACACCTTCCCGTATCGGAGGCATTGGCCTGGAAGAAGTGGCAGCAGAGGCGCTAGTCTCTCATAACCGCGCCTTTACTGACAAGGATGGCAGTGACAAGGTGCTCGATTCCGGCGGTGAATACCAATGGCGCAGCGACGGGGAAGAGCATCTGTTCAACCCGCAGACCATTCATCTTCTCCAGCACTCCGTGCGGAGCGGCGATTATGGGCTGTACAAGAAGTATGCGGCACTTGTGCAAGGAGAGAGCGAGAAGCATCAGACACTTCGTTCCATGCTGCAGTTCAAGTCTGCGAATTCACCAGTACCACTGGATGAGGTTGAGTCTGCAGAATCCATCATGAAACGCTTCAAGACCGGCGCCATGTCCTTTGGCTCGATCAGCAAGGAAGCACATGAGACACTGGCGATAGCGATGAACCGTATCGGCGGCAAGAGCAATACCGGTGAAGGCGGAGAAGATCCGGCCCGGTTTACTCCGGACAGCAACGGCGATTCCCGCCGCAGTGCGATCAAGCAGGTGGCATCGGGTCGATTCGGGGTTACCTCGAATTACCTGGTCAATGCTGATGAAATTCAGATCAAGATGGCGCAGGGGGCCAAGCCTGGTGAAGGCGGACAGCTTCCGGGCCGCAAGGTATATCCTTGGGTCGCAGAAGTGCGCGGCTCCACAGCAGGTGTCGGTCTGATCTCACCGCCTCCGCATCATGATATTTACTCTATTGAGGACCTGGCAGAATTGATCTATGATCTGAAAAATGCCAATCCCCGTGCCAATATTAACGTGAAGCTCGTGTCTGAAGTCGGTGTGGGAACCATCGCTGCCGGGGTAGCCAAAGGCCGTGCCGATATTATCCTGATCAGCGGCTACGATGGGGGTACCGGCGCATCGCCGATGAACTCCATCCGTCATGCCGGTCTTCCTTGGGAGCTTGGCCTGGCTGAGACCCATCAGACCTTGATGCTGAACAATCTGCGCGACCGTGTTGTTCTGGAAACGGACGGCAAAATGCTTAGCGGCCGTGACCTGGCAGTTGCTGTCCTGCTCGGTGCTGAGGAGTACGGATTTGCCACTGCACCGCTTGTAGCAGTTGGCTGTATTATGATGCGGGTATGCCAAATGGATACCTGTCCTGTAGGTGTAGCTACCCAGAATCCGGAGCTGCGTAAGAACTTTACCGGCGATCCGCAGCATGTCGTGAACTTTATGACCTTTGTAGCACAGGATCTGCGTGAGATTATGGCTGAGCTTGGTTTCCGCACCATTCAGGAAATGGTTGGACGCACGGACTGCCTGGATGCCGTCAAAGCTTCGAGTCACTGGAAGAAGAAAGGCGTAGATTTGAGCAGCCTGTTGCATACTCCGGCTATGCCGGAAGGAAGCACCCGTTACCGCAGTCAGACCCAGAACCATGGCTTGGAAGAAACATTGGATGTTTCCAAGCTGCTCGACCTTGCTGCACCGGCACTGGAATCCGGTACGGTGGTTGAAGCTTCACTTCCGATCACGAACGTCAATCGTGCGGTAGGAACCATCCTGGGCAGTGAGCTGACCCGTAAATATGGAGCAGCAGGTCTTCCAGATGATACGATCCGCCTGCATTTCACCGGTTCAGCGGGACAGAGTCTGGGGGCATTCGTACCGAAGGGAATCACGATCACGGTTGAAGGGGATTCCAATGACTATGTCGGCAAAGGACTTTCCGGAGGTAAGCTGATCATTAAGCCGTCCTCTAAGGCGACCTTTGCTGCCGAAGATAATATCATCATCGGGAATACGGCCCTGTACGGTGCTACCGGCGGTGAAGCTTATATCAGCGGGATTGCCGGCGAACGGTTCGCCGTCCGCAACTCCGGTGCGAATGTCGTTGTGGAAGGCGTGGGTGACCATGGCTGTGAATACATGACCGGCGGCCGTGTGGTTGTGCTTGGTGCAACGGGTCGCAACTTTGCGGCAGGCATGTCAGGCGGTATCGCCTACGTGTATGATCCCGACAATACGTTCGTCAAACGCTGCAACATTGAGATGGTTCTCTTGGAGCGTGTGGAGGAGCCTGAAGAAATTGCTGAACTGCAAGGTCTGATTATCCGCCATACCGAGCTTACAGGCAGTAATGCCGGACAACGCATCCTGGATACATGGGATGAGGCCCTGCCGAAATTTGCCCGTGTCATTCCGAAGGACTATAAACGGATGATGGAGCAGATCCGCAAGGTGGAGCAGACCGGTCTGACAGGCGAAGCTGCCCTGATGGCTGCATTTGAAGCGAATATGCGTGAGCTTGCCCGTGTTGGCGGCTAAACACTAACCACTCTCGAATAAAAGATAAATAAAGGGACAACATCGCCTCCTTAACCGGAGGGAGGTTGTCCCTTTTACTATTGCTGCATTTTTTTCCGCTTTTCAGGAAAAAGGGAAGTTGTGGTAGAATAAAACCCATATAAAATGAATTGTGAAAAAATGAAGGTGAAAGTAACGGAGGGAAGATTGGAACTGGAGGAGCGAATACGACCGCCTAGAAGCTTTCCGAAGGAAAGCTCGCTTCGGAAGCATTATCAGTTCACGGATTTCAACCGCATGCACCTCAATTGGAAACTCAAGCTCATTTTATATACACCGACGAAAGGAAGTGAGACCATGCCGAACACGGCAGAAGTGGTGAAGCCCGTAGCCAGCTTAATGGGTGTAACCAAAAAAATGGGTAACAAAACGCTGGTCAGCGACTTGACGCTCGATATCCCGCCCGGACAAATCTTCGGATTTCTCGGGCCGAATGGTGCCGGTAAAACAACTACCATTCGTATGATGGTCGGACTGATCTCGATCAGCCGCGGAGATATCCTGATTTGCGGCCGCAGCATCAAGGATCATTTTGAAGAAGCGGTTGCGAATATTGGGGCAATTGTGGAGAACCCTGAGATGTACAAGTTTCTTAGCGGATACCAGAATCTGCGCCAATATGCGCGGATGGTGCCAGGCGTGGACAAAAAGCGGATTCAAGAGGTTGTAGAACTGGTTGGGTTAGGGCAGCGTATACACGACAAGGTGAAGACCTATTCACTGGGAATGCGTCAGCGGCTGGGTGTAGCCCAGGCGTTGCTGCACCGTCCCAAGCTGCTGATCCTGGATGAACCGACGAATGGGCTTGACCCACAGGGAATCCGCGAGCTGCGCGACTATTTGCGCCGTCTATGCCAGGAGGAAGGCACGACTGTGTTTGTCTCCAGCCATCTGCTGTCCGAGATGGAGCTGATGTGCGATACAGTGGCAATCATCCAGAATGGTAAGCTGATAGACGTGAAGCAGCTTAAGGCTGTAGGCACGGAGGTACTGCCCGTCGGCGAGACACTGTTTGAGGTTAGTGATCCTGAAGCGGCATTGGCCTTGCTGGGGACCGGGGTACTGAAGGATGGTGGAATTGCCGTGGAAGCGGACCGCGAGGCTATCGCCGAATGGAATGCGAAGCTAGTCACAGGCGGGATCAAGGTCTACGGTATTAAAGTGCTGGCCCGTTCACTTGAAGATCAATTCCTGGAAATCACCGGAGGTGAAGGCATTGGGTAATTTCGCGGCTCTCATACATAATGAGAACGTTAAAATCTATAGTCGTATACGTACATGGATCATGCTCATTATTCTGGCTGTGATGAGCGCGCTGTTTCCGGCGCTGTTCTACTTTACCAGCAGTGATCCCTCCACGACAGAGCTGTGGAACAGCTTTCAAATGACCGTGAGCATCGCTTTTTTCCTCAATACGATTTTTACAGTTGTGATTGCCTCCGACTCCGTTGCGGGCGAATTTTCCTGGGGGACCATTAAGCTGCTGCTGATCCGCCCATGGAGCCGTTCCAAAATACTGCTCTCCAAGTACATCTCTCTAATCCTGTTCAGCTTGCTCAGTACGGCTGTACTGATCGTATTTGGATATGTGTCCGCGCTTATATTCTCCTCTTCCTCCGGGCTTGGAGGAGCTTCAATGTCGGCATGGAGTCCAGCAGAATACACATTCCTGGGCATTCTGTGCAGCTATGCTGAGCTATTCCTGACCGCTGCTCTGGCCTTTATGGTGTCGAGTGTCTTCCGTGCAAGCGGACTGGCGATCGGGTTGTCGCTGTTTATTATGTTTGCCAAGGATATTTTTGTGGCTATCTTTAGCCCTGAGCGTTATGAGTGGGCTAAATATCTGATCTTCACTCATATGGACCTGCATGGTTACCTGTTGTCAGATAAAGGCCCGGGTGGAGTCACGTTGGGATTTGCCATCGCGGTACTAGCCGTCTATTATCTTCTATTCATGCTGGTGTCCTGGATTGTATTCCGTAAAAGAGATGTTGCTGCATAAATCGGGCTGCTGCACCAGCCCGATTCAAGATTGTTCTGTACAATAGAATTTACTAGGCTTCATAGGGACGGCTAAGCCGTTTCTGCTTGTTTGGAGCCGCGTTTGCCGGCTTTGTCCGTATGCCCGTTTTTCTGAAGTCCGCCCGCTTTTTCTGTGGCGGGCTCTTCGGCCATGGTAACGGAGCCATTCAGCAAGCTGCCCTCCATGATGCTTAAGGTGCCGGCCAGAATATTGCCATGCAGCTGACCGGTACCCGTCATCATTAGCCTCTGATCGGCAACCACATCGCCGTATACCTTGCCCGCAATGATGATATCCTGTGCTTTGATGGTGGAACGGACGGTTCCCTGTTCACCGACGGTGACAGTTCCCCGGCAGTGGATTTCTCCGCTGAAGTTGCCTTCAATCCGTAAATTAGTGTCGCAAGTGACTTTGCCCTCCAGCGTACCCCCGTACCCGATCAGCGAGTCGGTGGATTTCACCGGCGTGTGCTGTTTGTTTTTATTCCACATGCGTTTATCCTCCTTAGTGTTTGTTAGGATTACTCCACAGAATAACTTCGTACTTAACTTTCTTCCTGCTCAAGGCTGTACATAACCCAAAGGATTGACCGGTTTGTTTTGTTTGACCACCTGGAAATGAAGATGGGGTCCCGTGCTGCGCCCGGTATTGCCAAGCAAACCGATCTTCTGGCCTTTGCTTACCTTGGTGCCGGGGGAGACCAGCATTCCATTCAAATGCATGTACCAGGACTCCAGCCCATTGTCATGTTTGATGATAATATATTTGCCTCGTGCGCCCATTTGCTCGGCGGCGGTGACCACGCCATCCATGGCAGCATATACGGGATCGCCGATACTGCCTGCAATATCGATGCCGGAATGATAGGCTGAAGTCCCGTTGAAAGGGTCTGAACGGTAACCGAAGCTGGAAGTAATGATCTTGGACTGGGTAGGCCAGATAATGGCAGGTGCCAGCCGGGCTTTTTCAGCAATCGCCTTTTTGGCCTGCAGACTGGCTTTAGCGGTATTTGCTTTTTGGGCTTCTGTAATCGTCACAGGGATCCTGCTCATCATTTCATCCAGCATGCTGCGGATTTCCTCATAGTCATCTTTCGTTTCCCGCACGAGCTCCAGGGGATCGTTCGGGTAGACAGCGATATATTCCCCGCCTACCTGTGGCGTGAATATACCTTTCGCTGATAAGGCAGCAGCTGATACAGCGGTAAAAGAAGCCCCGCCCGAATAATGTGTTTCTGCCGGAGGAGATAATACGGTACCCGCTCCAGGTGTAGAGGGACCTGCGGTGCTGGATGTTTTGGAGGCGGAGGATTTCTCTTTGCCGCTGGCTGCTGGACTGCTTCCCTTGTCAATCAGAGACTGCAGCTGCTGCTCCAGCTCGCTAACGCTTTTCAGTTTGTCTTTGATATGGTCAGCTTCCTCCGATAATTCAGTAACTTGGCTGCGAAGCTGCAGCAAGGCCTGATCCTTATCGGCAACCTTCATTTCCATACGAAGGTTGGTCAGGGATAGTGCCGCGGCTTCTGCTTCCAGCTCGGAAATGGAGCGGGAGGCATGAAAATGCATGGAAGTGACCAGACTGGAGAGAGAAAGGGCGGCAGCAGCCGGCAGCGCAAGAGCGAGCGGCTTGGATAGCTGAAGCTGCCTTACCGGACGTCCGGCTTCACGGACAACAAGCAGCGTGATCCGGTTATGATCGGGCTGATTCTTCATAGCTTCTCCTTTCCTGCGGCTCGTGCAGCCGCCTTGTGTTCACTGAAGTCCTGATTTCTGTGGGCTCATCCGAATCGTCCTACTACTCTATGTATTCCATGTCCTTGGGGAACATGACAACGGTTTGCTGGAATTAGGAGGGAGACTTACGGTGCAGCTGTACTAGAATCACCTTAGCTTAATCGTGGAAGCACAGAGTTGCCGGATGCATGCGGACCTGTAAGGTGCTTGGACTAACTATAAAATATTCAAGAGGGTGACGGATTGGTAATATTGGCGCTTATTCTATGTTTTTTTATTCTGCAGATTGCTGCAATCCTACTGCTCGAATTCCGCCGCCCGCAAAGAGCGTTGGCCTGGTTGCTTGTTACCTTCTGCTGCCCGCCGCTCGGGCTGCTGTTCTATTATTTTTTCGGACGGGATTATTGGCAGAACCGCAAGCTCGAGAAGAGATGCATTTCGTTGTTTCGGGAGATCCGTGCTCATGTGTCCGGCAAAATCAAGCTTGTGAAACATGCAGAAGAGAGTGGGAATCCGCATTTTTCAGACTATAAAGGACTGCTGTTCCTGCTCTCCCGGCTGTCAGAGATTCCGGTCACCGGCCGGAACAAATGTCAGGTGCTGGCTGACGGACAGCAAGCTTACGACTCCATGCTTGAAGCTATGGAAGCAGCGCGGGAGCATATCCATATGGAATTCTATATTTTTCGTGATGATGAGACCGGAAAGCAGTTCCAGGAGGTCATGATCCGCAAGGCGCGCCAGGGAGTTAGGGTACGCCTGCTTTGTGATGGACTGGGCAGCCATAAGCTGGATCGCGGCTTCATGGGCAGGCTGAGACATGCCGGAGTGGAGGTGCATTTCTTCCTGCCGCCACTAACTTCCCTGCTGGAGCGCAGGTTTAATTTCCGGAATCACCGGAAAATCGTTGTCGTCGATGGACTTGTGGGGTTCACCGGCGGGATGAACGTAGGGGATGATTATCTGGGGAAAAATCCAAAGCTGGGATATTGGCGGGATACCCACCTTCGCCTGGAAGGGGATGCGGTCTACAGCCTGCAGTATGTTTTCCTGAAAGATTGGAGGCTGGCAGCAGGTGAGGGAATGAGCCATCCCCGCTTTTTCCCGGCGCATGAATGTGCGGAAAAAGAAGCTGTTCTCGTTGTCGCCAGTGGCCCGGACGGGGCGCTGGACGCCTCACAGGAGATGTATTTCGCGTCAATTGTAGCGGCGAAAGAACGGATATGGATTACCTCACCTTATTTTATTCCCGATCCTACGATCTGCCGGGCACTCAAGAGTGCGGTGCTTGCTGGGGTAGATGTGCGGATAATCATTCCGGACAAACCAGACAACAGGCTGGTGTACAATGCGTCTCTTTCCTACCTGGAAAACCTGCAGGATGCCGGAGTGAAATTCTACCGCTATCAGAAAGGATTCATGCATGCCAAGGTGATGATTATCGATGATGTTCTGGGGACGGTGGGGAGTGCCAACCTGGATATGCGGAGCTTTTACTCCAACTTTGAGCTGACAGCCGTTATGCTCAGCCCGGAGGTGATCGCGCTGCTTGCTGCTGGTTTTGAACAGGACATGGAGCATAGTGAATTTATTGAACCGGCAGTCTTTCGGAGAAGAGGACAAATTGTCAAATGCATAGAAAGTCTTTGTCAGCTGTTATCACCGCTTTTATGACAGTTTGAGTGATAGAAACTTGAGTTTTCGGAGGTTCTAACATTTTCTATGCCATAAAGGACCCTCTTTTATGATATAATGAAGGTATAAGAAGTAACTATACTTTTAATAGGGGGAGTTCTATGACTGTAAGCCAACAATTATTCACGAATGAGGAACAGAAAAAACCACAGAAATCAGAGGCCTTTAAGAGGGCCAAATTGGTTCAAAGGATCGTAATGATCGTGCTTGGATCAGCGATGATGTCTGTGGCATTGGAGATTTTCCTTGTTCCCAATCAATTGATTGACGGCGGAATTACCGGCATTTCCATTATGATATCCCATATTTTCCATATCCCGTTGGGGATTATATTAACTCTGCTTAACTTGCCCTTCCTTGTAATCGGCTATAAGCAAATCGGTAAAACCTTTGCCTTATCCACTTTGTTTGCTGTAGTTCTGATGTCCATTGGCACTCAACTGCTGCATCCTGTAGCCCCGCTAACGGGTGAACCGCTGCTTGCCGCAGTGTTTGGAGGCGTTATTCTGGGCGTAGGCGTTGGCCTGGTGGTAAGGTATGGAGGATCGCTGGATGGTACAGAAATCGTCGCCATTCTGGTCTCGAAGAAGCTTCCATTCTCCGTAGGTGAAGTAGTGATGTTCTTCAACCTGTTTATTCTTTCCGGTGCAGGCTTTGTGTTTGGCTGGAACAATGCAATGTTCTCATTAATCGCTTACTACATTGCTTTTAAGGTAATTGATGTTACGCTTGAGGGTTTGGATCAATCGAAATCGGTATGGATCATCAGCGATAAATTCCGTGATATCGGAGAAGCGTTGACTGAACGGCTCGGACGTGGTGTTACTTATCTGGATGGGGAAGGCGGCTTCTCCGGCGATAACAAGAAAGTTATTTTTGTAGTCATTACCCGTTTGGAAGAAGCGAAGCTTAAAGCTATTGTTGAAGATTGGGATACCGAGGCTTTTGTCGCGATTGGCAATATCCATGATGTTAAGGGCGGCCGCTTTAAGAAAAAATCAATCCATTAGCTTTGCCCGCAAGAAACGGGAGCGCTAACCGAAGGAAGGTATACTTACGAACGACAGAGTAATCAATTCGGCGTCTGTATCAAGTATCGCCGCATTCTCATATAGAGTACCTTCCGTCCATATGGTGGACGCCTGGTAAGCCCGCAGCCTGAATAGGCAGTTGCGGGCTTATTGCTTTTTGGAGAGGAGATATTAAGGGAGCTTGGAGATAAGGGCTTCCACCGGCTGTGCAGGCACTTTGGCGATCAGATCACCCATGCGGCTGAGGCGCTCCTCGATGTTCTGCAGGTGGAAATCAGCAGGCGAGACATCCCGTCGAACCTCTTCCCACAGAAGAGGAGTAGAGACAGTAGCCAGCGGGCGGGCTCGTGGTGTATAAGGCGCAGCAAGCGTTTTGCCGCCGTAATGTTGAAGGTAATCAAAATAAATTTTGTCCCCCCGATGCTTCTTTAGCCGCTCCAAGGTGAACAGGTCCGGACGTTTCTCCGTCACGTACCGGCCGACAAAGTGGCCGATCCGGCGCAGGCCGTCGAAGGTGACTACGGGACGGATAGGTACAATAATCTGCACGCCTGTTGCACCGGAGGTCTTCGGGACCGAGGCAATGCCCAGAGATTGGAGCACCTCGCCTACAACTGCAGTCGCTTCCATAATCCGCGGTTCGACTTCAAGCGAAGGATCAAGGTCAATCATCCATTCGCAGGGCAGCTCACTTCCCGCGTAATGAAGCGAGGGATGAAACTCCAGGGCGGCCATATTCCCCAGCCAGAGCAGTTCCGGCAGCCCCTGGAGAAGGATATAATTGATGTTGTCATGTGTTGCTGTACGGACAAAGTCGGGCAGGGGCTCAGGCGCATTTTTCTGATAAAAGGACATGCCTGGGACGCCGTGCGGATAGCGGATCACCGTCAGGAGGCGGTCCCGGCAGTACTGCAGCAGGTAAGGAGAGAGGGCGGCAAGTTTCTCCAGATAAATCTGTTTGGTAATGCCCCGCTCCGGCCATAGCAGCTTCTCCGGGTTCGTTATGGTGATTTCTTGTCCTCCGATGGTAATGGAACCCCGGATAGTCTTGGGCATCCGGCATCCTCCTTTTGAAATAAGGGATATCTTGCACTGTCAGCCTTTCTGCTCCATCCGGCAAGACAGCGGGGGAAGGTCCAATTGGGCTTGGATGACAGGTTGGCGCAGGGTTCCTGAGAGGTTCCACTCCAGGAAGTGCAGCTTGAAGACCAGCTGAGGCTGTATCCAGACGGCTCCCTTACTCCGCTGCGGGATAGTGGTGAAAGGCATGTCTGAAACTCGAAGTTTCTCAACCAGTGCAGTTATGCTGCGCCAGTCCTGTACAGTCATCCGGCCTGCTCCGGCATGTCCGATGTAATGCAGCCTGTCCTCGCTGTCATAAAGACCGAAGAGCAGAGCATTTACAAGTCCATCCCTGTAGGTGACACCGCCAACTACGGCGGTTACATCGGAGATGATCTTGCGCTTTTGCCATCGTCCGTCTTTTCCCCCGGGTGCATAGGTGCTGTTGATGTCCTTGCACACAATCCCTTCCAGGCTTCCGTTCTGTGCAGCGGCTAAAAGCTCGGAGGGGCGGGTATAGCTGGGCACGTTCTGCACATGAGGATGAGGCAGCAGGATGTGGCTTAAGATTTGCTGACGGCTTGACAGCGGCTGATCCAGAAGCCAGAAGCCATCACAGTACAAAATATCAAATATCATATAGAGCACGGGAACATGCGGGCAAACAGCCTTGATGGCTCCAGGATTCTTCAGGCTGTCCCGGCGCATCACCTCATGAAAGGACGGTTTGCCGCTGCTAAGCGCGATGACTTCACCATCCAGTATCACAGATTCAGCCTTGCAGTAAGCTCTGGGGTCCGCGATTTCAGGATACTGCAAGGTGCGCCGGTTGCCGCGCCGGTTAATCAGTTCTGCGGCTTTCCCGTCGTAATAGGAGAGCATACGCACACCGTCCCATTTAATCTGCGCAATCCACTGATCACCCTCCGGCAGCTGTGATGCCAGTATAGGTTCGAAAGGAACTACCGGCTGCAGTTTCATGGGTTAAGCACCTGTTTCCTTGCTCTTGGCTGTGCGCCGTTTCGGTTTGGGTGCTATGACCGGGATCGGTCCGGTGGCCTCATTCACGACCGCAGTACCGGCTGGGACTTTGGATGATTTGGCAGTGCCTGTTTTTTTTCTGCCGGCAGCGTCAGTTTGCGGCTTAGTCTTGGCGGTAGCGGGCGATGGTCCCGGATCTGAAGGAATATGCTGCACCGCTTCGATACTGGCCTGAAGTGCAGCCATCAGATCGATGACATTGCTCTCCTGGCGGGCCGGGGCTATATGGAATTCCTCGCCTGCAATCTTATGGGTAATCAGGTCAAGCATCCGCTGGCGGTAGTCATCGGTGTATTTGCCCGGCTCAAAGGGGGTGGACAGCTGTGATATCAGGAGCTTGGCCATATCCAGCTCCTTATCGCTCACGATCCCGGGCTCCGGCAGTCCTGGAACCTGGGATACAGGCCGGACCTCATCCGGATAATATATCGTTTCGATTGCCAGGCAATCAGCCAGTACACGGATGGCGGCGAGGCTGCTTTTGGAGCGGATGGAGATTTTGGCAATACCGATCTTGCCGGTCTGGCGCATGGCTTCCATCAATAGACGATATGCGTTAGCTCCCGCCTGGTCTGGAGAGAGGTAATATGTTTTTTGAAAATAGATCGGGTCGATCTCCGTTAAGTCCACAAAATCCAAAATGGTAATGCTTTTGCTGCTCTCCTCTGTCAGCTGATCCAGCTCTTCTTTGTCAAACAGGACAAATTTCCCCTTCTCATACTCGTAGCCCTTGCCGATTTCATCCCAAGCCACTTCCTTGTCGCAGACAGGGCATTTGCGCACATAGGACAGCGGACTGCCGCATTCCTTATGGATGTAGCGCAGTGATATGTCTTTGTCCTCGGTAGCGGAGAACATTTTGACCGGAACATGGACAAGCCCGAAGCTGATGGCCCCTTTCCAAACAGTATGCATGATGATCCCTCCTGATCCAAAGTGCTTTGGCTTAGTATGCGGCAGCAGGTCTTTTTCTACCCTGATGCATTTTTTGCGCCGGTTGGGAAAAAATAAACCCAGGCATGAGGATACCCTGCGTTCAATTGGAGGTAGCAGAAATGGATCAGGAACGAAACGAATGGATCAATGCTTTGTCAGAGCAGGATATCCCGGCTGAAGCCGTGGATTGGGAGAGTATTGTAGAGACCGGGGGAGACGAAGAGCTACCCGGAAATTTCGACCGGCTGGATGCGGAAGCGACCATCGGGGAACTGCCGGCGGTGGATGATAACCTATTTAAGGAGACCCAACAATGAACATACAGCGGGCAAAGGAAATTTACGCTTCCAAGGATATGATCTCTGTCCATCTGGACGGAGAGCCAGTCTGGATCGAACATGTGGATTCGGATAACGGGATGGCTACAGTGCAGGTAGGCTCACGTCCGACAAATACGCATACCGTGGGCGTGGAGCGTTTGGAAGAGCAGGGTAGTTAGGCTCTGAGCTATTGTACAAAAGGACCGGTTGAGGCGGGGGAGTACCCGTTCAATCGGTTTTTTATTATTGACGGAGGCTGAACCAAACCCCTATATTGAACTTGTGAAAATGATGAAAAGAGTTGATCCATTATGCGTCCTATATTGCTGGGTGTTTGTTCGGCTCTGTTTTTTGCGGTAACGTTTGTACTTAACCGGAGGATGGAGCTGGCGGGCGGGAGCTGGGCATGGAGTGCCTCCCTGCGTTATTTGTTCACACTGCCGTTTCTGCTAACCATCGTGGCAGGGCGCGGCAGACTTAGGCCGCTTCTGGCTGCAATGAAAGAGAAGCCCTCTGCCTGGCTGTTGTGGGGAACGGTTGGCTTTGGCCTTTTTTATGCTCCGATTTGTTTGGCTGCTGCCTATGCACCAGGCTGGCTTACGGCAGGGACCTGGCAGATCACGATTATTTCCGGCTCTCTCCTGGCCCCCTTTTTCGGGCAATGGGTGAATGGACCATCGGGCAGACTATACATACGCGGCCAAATCCCTTTGCGCGGCCTGGGCTTGTCCCTTATTATTTTACTCGGTGTGGTGCTGCTTCAGGCGGAGCATGCAAGAACTCTTGCTCCGGAACAAGTGCTGATGGGCATTATTCCTGTACTGATTGCTTCGTTTGCCTATCCGCTTGGAAACCGGAGAATGATGGAGCTGTGCGGTGACCGCCTGGATGTGTTTCAGCGGATTCTCGGCATGACCCTGGCCAGTCTTCCATTCTGGGTTATTGTTGGATTGTATGGCTTGGCAGACAGTGGACTCCCTTCCTCCGCCCAAGCGGGACAATCCCTCATCGTTGCCCTGTCTTCAGGAATAATAGCGACTGTACTTTTTTTTCGGGCTACAGATATGGTCCGCAGCAGTATGGGAGGACTTGCGGCGGTAGAAGCGACCCAATCCCTGGAAGTACTGTTTACCTTGGCGGGAGAGATGCTGATTCTTACTTCACCGGTGCCTTCAATGCTCTCATGGATTGGGATTGCCGTCATTATTATAGGGATGGCTTTGCATAGTTTGTTCTCGGAACATACGAAGAACCAAGCCTCTGCCTCTTTGGCGCTACCCGCTGCCCCGGCTCTGGCAGCAGACGGCAAAGAGTGAAGGACGGCTGTTGCGGTGGAAGTACCATACCGATATAATTGAAAGTATTGTTACTTGGAAAGCTGGAGTATTTTAATATGTAGAGGTGGTAGTTGCAGCTTGAACAACAACGCTGAAACGGTATTCACTTACCGTTCCTATAGTCTGGCGGATACAGAATTGCTGGCAGCTGAGCTGGCCGCCTCGGCGGCGGCAGGCATGGTTATCGGGCTGGACGGCGATCTGGGTGCAGGAAAGACAGCTTTCTCACAGAGCTTTGCGCGTCATTTGGGCGTGGAAGGGATTGTCAGCAGCCCCACTTTTACGATCATCAAGGAGTATCAGGGACGTCTTCCGTTGTACCATATGGATGTATACCGTATTTCGCTTCAGGAAGCGGATGAGCTGGGACTGGATGAGTATTTTTATGGACAGGGTGTGAGCCTGGTCGAATGGAGCAGTATAATATCGGATTTGATGCCGCCGCAGCATCTCCATATAGCCATGGAAACTTACGGGCCGGAGGAACGGCTGATTACGGTGACCGGAAGCGGGGAGCCTTACGGTGAGTTATGCCGGGCTATGATCCAGAAGTGGGGTAATGAAAGATGAAGAATCAAATGGAAGAGCCGCGCAAGCGGTTTTTGGCGCTGGATACATCCACAGCTGTACTCGGAGTAGCGATAACGGAAAACGGTGAGCTGCTGCATGAGACGAATGCTTCCGGGGAACGGAACCATTCCGTACACCTGCTGCCGATCATTGAGCAGGCACTGCAGGCCACCGGTACAACTTCTGCTATGATTGGCGGAGTCTCTGTAGGCCTGGGGCCCGGATCTTACACCGGAACACGGATCGCTGTTACAGCTGCGAAGACACTGGCCTGGGCCTGGAAGGTGCCGGTAGCCGGTATTTCCAGCCTGCAGGCATTGGCTTGGGGCGGTTTGGCTGCGGCTTTGGGGCAGCCCGAGGGGGTAGAAGAGAGTCCAAGGTCCGGGACAGGCCCGGACTGGATCATTCCTCTGCTGGATGCGCGCCGCGGGCAAGCCTACACTGCACTATTCGTTGCGGACGGTGACCGGGCGCCCCGTAGACTTGAACCGGACGCTATCCGGCTCATGGAAGACTGGGTGCAGCACCTGGCCGGCAGACTGAAGGAGGCGGCAGCAGAAGGTGTGAAGCCGCGTGTAATTTGGTTTGTCGGAGAGACGCAGCTGCACGGCAGCGAAGAAACGACTTTTTTGCTCCGCGAGCTGGGACGGGTAGAGGCTGTGCCCTATGAGCTGGAAGGCCGCTGGGCAGGTTATTTGGGGGAAGAACGCCTGCAAGCAGGAAGTGATGATCTGCACAGTCTAATCCCGAACTATACTCAGCTTTCCGAAGCGGAAGCCAATCTGCGCCGGAGCAGTGAAGGGAGCCTGAATCAATAATGATGGAGTCGGAGCCGCTAAAAGATCAGGGAACGGAGCTTATATTCCGCCTGATGAAGCTTGAGGATATTCCCGAAATTCTGATTATTGAACGGGAAGCCTTCACGATGCCGTGGACGGAGGAAGCCTTCCGTAATGAGCTGACGCATAATCATTTTGCCAAATATATGGTCATGGAGCTGAACGGGCATATTCTTGGCTATGCGGGAATGTGGGCTATTGTCGACGAAGCGCATGTTACGAATATTGCCTTACTAGAGGCGTACCGGGGACGCAAGTGGGGCGAAAGACTGCTGGACGAGCTGATGAAGACGGCTGCTTTTTTGGGCATGAAGTCCATCACACTGGAGGTCCGGGTCTCGAATGAGGTCGCCCAGAATTTGTACCGCAAAATGGGCTTCCGTCCTGCAGGTACCCGCAAGGGTTATTACTCGGATAATCGCGAGGACGCACTGATCATGTGGGCGGATCTGCCGGAGTATGGGGAGCAAGGGATGACGGAAGGAAGCGTGGACCTGAAATGAAGACACAAACGGGTGAAGTCCAGCCTGTGCTAATACTGGCTATTGAGACCAGCTGTGATGAGACTTCCGTTGCGGTGGTAAAAGACGGCAGCGAGGTGCTCTCAAACATCATCTCAAGCCAGATCGAAACGCACCGTGCGTTCGGCGGCGTCGTGCCTGAAGTGGCATCCCGCAAGCACGTGGAGGTAATTACTCTGGTGATTGAGGAAGCGCTGGCGGTGGCTGGTATACAGCCGGAACAGCTGACGGCGGTTGCGGTTACTCAGGGGCCGGGTCTGGTAGGGGCGCTCCTGGTCGGTGTTGTAGCTGCCAAAAGCCTTGCGCTTGCCTGGGGCAAGCCGCTGATCGGCACGCATCATATTGCCGGGCATATATATGCCAACCGGCTGGTTCAAGAGCTGCAATATCCGAACATGACGCTAGTCGTATCCGGCGGACATACGGAACTGGTTAGCATGCAGCGGGAAGGTGAGTTCCGGATTATCGGCCGTACCCGCGATGATGCCGTGGGCGAAGCCTATGACAAAGTTGCACGGGCACTCGGGTTTCCTTATCCCGGCGGTCCCCATGTGGACCGTCTGGCCCGCGAGGCAACCGAAGCTGTGCCGCTTCCGCGTGTCTGGCTGGAGCCGGGCTCCTATGATTTCAGCTTCAGCGGTCTGAAGTCGGCGGTGCTGAATGTGGTCAATCAGAGCAAGATGAAGGGTCTTACGCCGGATGTGGCCGGCATTGCCCGCGGCTTCCAGGAGTCGGTGGTGGAGGTGCTCGTGGAGAAGGCAGTTCGTGCTGTAAAAGCAAATCAAGCCAAGCAGCTCCTGCTAAGCGGAGGCGTAGCGGCCAACAAGGGCCTGCGCGAAGCGCTGACGGCTCGCTGCCGGGCTGAGGGCATCGAGCTGATCATTCCGCCTCCGGTGTACTGCACTGATAATGCGGCTATGATCGGTGCAGCAGCTTATGTAAAGTGGAGGCATGACGGCAGTACACCGCTGGACATGGTTGCCGATCCGGGGTTCTCGCTGGAAAAATGGTCGGTAGGAGCCTATTGACATCTTTTGGAGCTGGCGGGTATAATCAGTTCAATCATTATTCATAATTTGAACAAACGCGATGAATGGAAGCAGTAAGGAACCTCCGGGATTAGAGAGCTGCGGGTTGGTGCAACGCAGTCGAAGGAGACCTGAACTCGTCCGGGAGCGGAACGGTGGAAGCAGGAGGTTCCTTGTATAGGGACATCAACCGGTGCGTAAGCTTGCCGGACCTTTCGTACACCGTTACGGTTTACCTCCGTGAGAGGGTCGCCCTGCACAGCAAGGATGGAACAAGTGATTGCTCCCGGTCTGCTTGCAAAGGCGTAGAGTGGGTATCGTTAGGAACAGCTAAAGCGCTGGCTGAACCGGGATATCAACAAGAGTGGTACCGCGAAGGTGAACAGCCTGTCGTCTCTTGAATGAGACGGCAGGCTTTTTTGTGTGGGTTGGCACGGAGGTATATAGAGTACACGCAATGAACGGGAGTAGTAGATGATGACGGTGAACAGAGAGCTGCGGGGTGGTGCGACGCAGTCACCGGAGGCATTGAATCTCGCCCGGGAGCGGAGCGGCGGAACAGCAGATGATATGCCGCTACGGATGTCCCCGTTACAGGACCTTCATGGGATGCTGAGAGCCATTACGGCTTGGCAGGCCTCCTGTGGGGAAGAGCTGGACGCAGCTTGAAGCTTTGCTCACAAAAGAAAGCTATGCGTCAAAAAGAGTGGTACCGCGGAGGGGTGACCCGCCGTCTCTTTAATAGAGATGGCGGGTTTTTTGTGTTATCCAGGTGGTTGCTGGCTAAAGCACCATTCTGGAAAAGCAATTGAGAGTGAAGACTGTCCGTATAAACATACGGTCATCACACTCTATACTTGCTGCCGGCAGCAGTGGGCGGGAAATCAGGAGAGCCGCAAGTCGACGTGGGGCTCTTGCAAGGAAGTTTAGATGAAGACACAAAACTTACAGGAGGTTTTCCATGATTATTCCGGTAAAAAAACGAATTCAGATTTTTGACACGACGCTGCGTGACGGTGAGCAGGCTCCCGGTGCAAGCCTCACTCCGGAACAGAAGATTATTCTGGCCTATAAGCTGGCTGAGCTGGGCGTGGATGTGCTGGAGCCGGGGTTTCCGGTATCCAGCCCGGGGGATTTTGCCGCTGTGGAGACGATCTCCCGGAAGGTGGAAGGGGTGGAAATCTGCGGCTTCGCCCGTGCGGTCAAAGGGGATATTGATGCAGCGGTCCGGGCGACCCGGGATGCGGAGCGGCGGCGGATTCATCTGTTCATCTCCTCCTCCGACATTCATCTTCGCCATCAGCTGCGCAAGAGCCGGGCTGAAGTCGTGGCCGCCGCCCGGGAGATGACGGCCTATGCAAGGCAATTTTGCGGGGTGGTGGAATTCACTGCTATGGATGCCGCGCGGACGGGCATCGATGATTTGATCGAAATGGTGGAGGCTGTTATTGAGGAAGGCGCAACGATTATCAATCTCCCCGATACGGTAGGCTACGCGCTGCCGCAGGAATACGGCGAGATGTTCCGCCGGGTCCGGCTTGGAGCCAGGGGCGGAGATACCGTGAGCTACAGCGCTCACTGCCACAATGATTTGGGGCTTGCTGTAGCCAATAGTCTGGCCGCTATCGCCGGCGGGGCCACGCAGATTGAGGTAACGGTCAACGGTGTGGGCGAGCGCACCGGAAACTGTGCGCTGGAAGAGCTGGTCATGGCGCTGGAGACCCGGGGAGATGTGCTGGGTTCGGAAACCGGAATTGTGCTGGAAAAGCTCTATGACACCTCACGTATCATCAGCGGGGCGATGCATTTTCCGATTGCCTACAACAAACCGGTTGTCGGCAGAAATGCCTTCCAGCATGAATCAGGGATTCACCAGGACGGGCTGCTGAAGGACCGGAGCACCTATGAAATTATGGACCCGGAGCGGCTGGGCATTCCGCGAAGCATGATCATTCTGGGTAAGCACTCCGGCAGGCATGCGCTCAAGGACCGTGCGGCAAAATATGGCATTGCCCTGAGTCCCGGGGAGCTGGACGCCCTGTATGAATCCTTCAAGGAGACGGCTGACCGCCAAAAGGCTGTCAGTGACGACGAACTGCTGCGGATGGTCAGCAGCACAACCGGACAGCAAGCGCAGGTCTATGAGCTGGGCGAGGTCCAGGTGCTGGCCGGCAGCGCGCCGCGCCGCGTAGCTGCTGTTACGGTGCGGCATTTGAGAAGCGGTGAGGAGACATCACATACCAGCACTGGCGAGGGACCGCTGGAAGCCATCATTGCCGCGATTGGGCAAGGGATTGCGGAAGAAATTGATTTTACCGGACTTGAGCTGCATTCCCTGGGCAGCGGGGAGAACGCACAAGCCGAGGCAGCGGTCCTGGTGGAATGGAAAGGCAATACATTCAGGGGAACGGCTATTCATCAGGACATTGTAATGGCGGCGGGGATAGCTTATATAGCGGCTTGTAATTCGGCACTGCTCTCTTCCGAGGAGCAGGTGGAGCTGGTTCCGGAAGAAGCGGTACAGATTCCGGAGTAGCTTGCCTGTCGTTATGTGATCTCCCAGCAGGCGGCAGCAGCTTTTAATACCATACACAATCTACGAGTCATCTTCAGGGCGTTGCCGCCAGGAGGAGGCTCGTTTTTTATATAGTTGCTGAATTCACGCATTTTTTGACGAAAAAATCAGAAATAAATGCCATTAGAATCATTTGTCAAGCTGTGGACAACGTTATCCACATATTCTGTCTGAATTGTGTAAAAACCGTGTAAAATCAGCAATAACAGCATTTTTTATTGACCGGAAAATACAGATTTACTAAGAGACGATTTCTTGTGGGGATTGTGGATAATGTGGATAGTTCGGTGGATAAAAAGTCCTTGACAAGGAAAAACGCGATTTTACGCATAAAAAAAGGCCACATGGGCCTTTTTACGCTATGAGTTATACACGAAAACTGTGGATAGCCTTGTGGATAACTATTTATGAACAAATCGGGAACGGTTAAAAAATATTTATTTAACGTATTTACATTATTCGTCAGCAAGGTTTTCCCATTCGCCAAATAAATTTCCAAGCTGTTCTTTTTTGAGCTTCAAATCACCTTCATGCTCTTGAAGTGCCATATAATCCTGAAAAACCTCGGGTTTGGTCATTTCATTCTCAATTCTGGCGATGGCCTCCTCAAGCTCTGCAATATTCTCCTCCAGTTCGGAAATCCGGCGCTGGCGGTTCCGTTCCTCCCGTTTTGCCTGCTTTTCCGCTTCATAGGATAGGGCAGTGCCTTTTTCTGCTGCCTGAGCTTCCGTATCGGCGTTTTTGGAGGCCTTGGCAGAGACCAGCTCCGCTTCTTCCAGTGCAATAGCTTCAAGCTCTTTCTTTTTCTCGATATAATCGTCATAATTGCCCAAATATTGATCAATCCCGCCCGGATGAAGCTCCAGTACGCGTTCGGCCATTTTGTTCAGGAAATAACGGTCATGAGAGATGAAGAGCAGGGTGCCTTCAAAATCAATCAGCGCCGATTCCAGCACCTCACGGCTCACCAGATCGAGATGGTTGGTAGGCTCATCGAGAATGAGCATATTGGCACCGCGCAGCATGAGCTTGGACAGCGCTACACGCGCCTTTTCACCACCGCTGAGTGCGGCAACCTTCTTCAGGACATCTTCGCCGCTGAAGAGGAAATTACCAAGAATGGTGCGGATCCGTGCCTCCTCCAGCATCGGATATTCACTCCACAGCTCTTCCAGCACAGTATTGCGCGGATTAAGCCGTGTCTGTTCCTGATCGTAGTATGCGATCTTCACTTTGGTTCCCCAATTGACGGTGCCTGCGGAAGGCTCTCGCGTACCGGTCATGCACTGCAGCAATGTGGACTTGCCGATCCCGTTCGGGCCAATCAGGGCTGCCGTTTCCCCCCGGCGCAGCTCAAAAGAGGCGTTCCGGAACAGCGGCACTGCGTTTTCGCTGAAGGCTACTGCGACATCCCGCACTTGAAGCACCTCTTTGCCGGACATAAAGTCCGGTTCAAAGGAAAAGCTGGCTTTTTTCAAATCACCAAGCGGCTTATCAATACGGTCCATCTTGTCGAGTGCTTTGCGCCGGCTCTGCGCCCGTTTGGTTGTAGACGCGCGCACAATGTTGCGCTGCACGAATTCTTCCATCCGCGAAATCTCGTCCTGCTGCTTCTCGTACTGCTTCAGCCGGATCTCGTATTCTGCGGCCTTCAGATCCATATAGCGGGTGTAGTTGCCTGTATATCTCCGGGACTGGTGGCGTTCGATCTCCACGATTGTAGTCACCAGGCGGTCCAGAAAATAACGGTCATGGGAGACGACCAGAATGCCTCCGGCATAGCTGCGCAGATAATCCTCCAGCCAGGTAAGTGTTTCGATGTCGAGATGGTTGGTCGGTTCATCCAGCATCAGCAGATCCGGAGCCTGAAGCAGAATGCGGGCCAGCGCCAGCCGGGTTTTCTGGCCGCCGCTTAGCGTGGCAATCGGTGTATCCGGTGAGAATTCCCCGAAGCCCATTCCGTGCAGCACACTACGGATCCGCGTGTTCATCTCATAGCCGCCATGATCCTTGAACCAATCCGAGCGTCTGGCGTAGCGTTCCAGCAGATCCTCATAACGCTTTGGATCATCTGCCAGCTTCGGATCGGCAATATCTGTCTCCAACTGCCGCAGTTCCGCTTCCGCTTCGATCAGAGGGGCGAATACGGCTAGCATCTCCTCTTGAATAGTCTTGTCGGACTGCAGCCCGCTATTCTGGGCCAGGTAACCGATAGTGGTTTCCTTGGATTTATGAATCTGCCCGCTGTCAAAGGACATTTCACCTGCGAGAATCTGTAGAAATGTGGACTTGCCGGCCCCGTTCACACCAACCAGGCCTACCCGTTCCTTCTCGTTCACCTGCAGGCTGATGCCGTCCAGCACGCTCTGTATTCCATATGATTTTGTAATTCCTGTCGCTTGAAGAAGCATACCGATGAAACCTCCGCCCTTGCATATTTCACCACGGCGTCTACGCCGGGGCTGTACAAAAAACCTTATTCTATAGTTTACATGAAAAGCGATTGCTGCGCGAGGGGAGGTGCGGCTTGGCAGAGCTGTATTCTCCCGGGCAAATGAACTATCCCCCGGCAATCGCTGTATCACAAGATGGGGAAATCAGACCGGTGATGGTTCCTATAACAGTGTAATAAGTGCGACCTTGGCGAACCGGGGAGAAGAGTGGTAAACTGAGTTTACAAACTATGATAAGCTAGGATATAACCAAGGGGAGGCGGCTGCCTATGACAGGCAACGGTGCGCTGCTTGCCGGACTCAAACGGAATCTTCGTGCAGAGCGAGTTGCAGTCCGTGATGGGATTGCTTCAGACGTAAGGGACTTTATGTCCGCTCAGGTCTGCAGATATGCACACGAGTGGCTGCAAAAGGAAAAGGCCGCTTCACTGCTTGCCTATGTTCCATTCCGTTCGGAGCTGGACTGCCGTGCGCTAATTGCGGAGGCCTGGGCACATGGCCGGGAGGTACTGTTACCCCGCGTCTTGACTGAAGCCGAAACGATGAGCCTTCATCCGGTAAGCTCCTGGGAAGAGCTTGCACCGGGAGCTTACGGTATTCTGGAGCCATCGGCCAGCACAGGGAATGAACAGGAGAAGGGAACGCTCCGGCTTCCGGATGTAGTCTTTGTGCCGGGGCTGGCTTTTGACCGGCAGGGCGGACGGCTTGGCTATGGAAGAGGTTATTATGACCGGTTGCGGGCTTCCTGGCAGCAGAGGGCGACGTTTGCTCTAAAGCCTCCAGTGTGGATCGGGCTGGCATTCAGCCAACAACTGGTTCCTGAAGTACCAATGGATGATCATGATGCCTTTATGGACATGCTGATTACGGAAGATGGCATCATTCACTGCCGGAAGGAGAATAAACCATGGAGTTAAGCCATTTCAATGAGCAGGGCAGAGCGCGCATGGTGGATGTGAGCGACAAAGAGATTACCAAACGGACAGCGGCTGCGCGCAGCAGTGTCGGGATGGCCCCCGGAACGCTCACAGCGATCAAGGCAGGCCGGATCGGCAAAGGCGATGTACTGGCCGTTGCCCAGGTTGCCGGAATTATGGCGGCCAAAAAAACTGCAGACTGGATTCCCATGTGCCATCCGCTGCCGCTGACCGGTATTGATATCCGCTTCTGGGATAACAACGAAGACCGGCTATATATAGAAGCAACCGTTAAGACAACAGGAAAGACCGGAGTCGAGATGGAGGCGCTGACCGCCGTTTCGGCAGCCGCGCTGACTGTATACGATATGTGCAAGGCGCTGCAGAAGGATATGATTATCGGACCTACACTGCTGGTACAGAAGAGTGGAGGCAAAACCGGAGATTATGCGCTGGAGGAAACAGAACAGCAAGATGCAGGTCAAAGCGCTGATTAAAGGCCGTGAGTGCGGCCGTCTATACATAGAATAGTGAGAAGGAGGGACAACCTATGGCGTGGAAAACAGCAATCCTGACGGCCAGCGACAAAGGGGCCAGAGGCGAACGGGAAGACACTAGCGCCCAGGTTATTCGGGAACTGGTGGAAGAGGAGCTAGGTGGCGAGATCGTTGAATACCGGATCGTACCGGATGAACAGGATGAGATTATTGCTGCTCTGATTGAATTAACGGATTATTTCCAGGCGGATTTGGTGCTGACTACCGGCGGCACCGATCTGGCGATTCGTGATGTTACGCCTGAGGCGACCCGGCGTGTCATTGAGCGGGAGGTGCCCGGACTATCGGAGGCCATGCGGAGTACGGTGATGCAGAAGAACCGGGCGGTTATGCTCTTCCGGGGGATTTGCGGCATACGTGGAAGAACTCTGATCGTGAACCTGCCGGGCACGCCCAAGGGGGTACATGAGAACCTGGCGGCAATTATGGATCAGCTGCCGGAAGCGTTGCTCATGGTAACTGGCCAATACCGGCAATAATGTCTTTTCCTCCGGTCGTGTCACCAGGAATCGTCAGAGATCACTGATGGATGTGTGACATAAGTTATGGTATTATTAATTTATATTAACAATATCATGAACGGACAGAATGAGAAGGAGGAATAATACATGCTAAGTGGTATTGGTGCTCCCGGGATTATTTTACTGGTTATCCTGGCATTGCTGCTCTTTGGTCCTAACAAGCTTCCTGAACTGGGACGTGCCGTCGGACGTACCTTCCGTGAGTTTAAGGATGGGGCGCGGGAAATTATCAGTGATCCGGAACCTGTGAAGAAAAGCGAAGCTCCGGCCGCGGCAGCTCCGCAGACGATGGCAGCAGATCTTCCGCAGGACAGACGTCTGCCGGAATAATAACATTTTTCACGCGGGGCGTTTCTCTCAGTGCTGTTTAGACTGGGCGGCGCCCTTTTTTTGAAAGACAAGAAATAATAAGTTTCACGCTATAAAGGGTCCTTCTCTTTCTAGCTGGAGCGGATGCCTGAAAGCGATGTGTAGTACCGCGGCTTCAATCCCTTATTATTCATACATAGTCATCGGGTGGTGTCAGTCATGTCTCAGGAAGCGGAAGAAATGTCAGTGGTTGATCATTTAACCGAACTGCGCAAGCGGATTATCTATGTGCTCATTGTATTTGTGGCCGGCCTGATTGCAGGGTTGTTCGTGGCCAAACCGATCTATCTCTATCTGATTCACGCCGATCAGGCTCAAGGCTTTGTGCTGCATGCGTTCTCCTTCTGGGACGGCATCGGAATGTATATGAAAATAGCCATGGCTGTATCACTGGCCGTATCTGTGCCTTTCATCGTCTACCAGCTATGGGCATTTATCAGCCCCGGCCTCCGGCCGGTGGAGCGGAGTGCGGCTCTGCGCTACGTGCCTTACGTGTTTATCCTTTTTATTCTGGGCATCGCGTTCGCCTACTATATTGTGTTTCCGATGGCGCTGTCGTTCACCATTACGATTACCCGAAGCATGGGGCTGGAGGAGACCTACGGCATTGCCCAGTATTTCAGCTTTTTGTTCAGCCTGGTTATTCCGCTGGCGCTGCTGTTCGAGCTCCCGCTTGTGGTCATGTTCCTGACCAAGCTGAGAATTCTCAATCCGCTGCGTCTGCGCAGAATGCGCCGGTACGCATATTTTGCACTCGTCTTTATTGCTGTGGTTATCACACCGCCGGATTTCATCTCGGACTTTCTCGTGACGATACCCCTCCTGATCCTGTACGAATTCAGCGTGTTCCTGTCCGCCTTCGTCTACCGCAAGCAGCTGGCCATGGACAGCGAGCTGGAGGCGAGATATATCAGGAAAGAGGACTCCAGGTAAGGGACTTGGCCGCACTCTGGGGAACTGCACCCGGGCACGGCCAAAGCCTGAGCTGAATTCTCCCCTCATAAAGGTGGCATATTTTGCCCTCCGGTGGATAGAATGTAAGAGAGTATGGACCGGACAACCCCTCTGACCATATTTTTCCGCAAAAGCTGGATGATTTTACGTAAAAGACTTGAAATCCGCCTTCAAGTTGAGTATCATAAAAATTGTTGTTAGCACTACAGAGGGTTGAGTGCTAACGCTGATGAAAAACAAGGAAATCGCCGGTATCTGCCGCGCTGAGAATCCCGTTTTTCATAACTGCCGCTGAAACGCCTAAGCTTCACGGTATCCCAGTTATGTTTTCAAGGTAAACAACATATTTCAAAGGAGGCTATTTTTTCATGATCAAACCACTAGGTGAACGCGTATTGGTAGAACCAAGCGAGCAAGAGCAAACCACTTCTTTCGGGATTGTGCTTCCGGACTCCTCCAAAGAGAAGCCACAGGAAGGCAGAATTATCGCTGTAGGCAGCGGTGCCCTGAAAGACGGAGTACGTGTGCCGCTGGAAGTTAAAGAAGGCGACCGCGTGCTGTTCTCGAAATATGCCGGAACTGAAATTAAATACGAAGGCAAAGAATATTTGATTATGAAGGAAAGCGACATTCACGCGATTCTCGACTAATCGGATAGCCTTTCATAAGTGATAACCGAATATACTTACAAAACAAGCCTATGCTTTCAAAGCAAGTTTTGCACGATGTGTAGACGATGAAGTACAGCTCACAAAACTTTTAGGAGGTTAACAACACAATGGCAAAAGAAATTAAATTCAGTGAAGATGCCCGCCGCGCAATGCTGCGTGGGGTTGATGCTTTGGCAAATGCTGTAAAGGTTACACTTGGACCAAAAGGCCGCAACGTGGTGCTGGAGAAGAAATTCGGCAGCCCGCTTATCACTAACGATGGTGTAACTATCGCTAAGGAAATCGAACTGGAAGATGCTTTTGAGAACATGGGCGCACAGCTCGTCAAAGAAGTAGCTACCAAGACTAACGATGTAGCCGGTGACGGTACTACAACTGCAACCGTTCTGGCTCAAGCCATGATCCGCGAAGGTCTGAAGAACGTTACTGCAGGCGCTAACCCAATGGTTATGCGTAAAGGTATCGACAAAGCGGTTAAAGCTGCTGTAGCTGAGCTGCAAAAGATCGCAAAACCAATTGAAGATTCCCAGTCTATCGCACAAGTAGCTGCTATCTCCGCTGCTGACGATGAAGTGGGCCAACTGATTGCTGAAGCTATGGAAAAAGTGGGCAAAGACGGCGTTATCACCGTTGAAGAATCCCGCGGCTTCCTGACTGAGCTTGAAGTGGTAGAAGGCATGCAGTTCGACCGCGGTTACATTTCCCCGTATATGATTACAGATACGGACAAAATGGAAGCTGTTCTGGAGAACCCGTACATCCTGATCACCGACAAAAAGATCAGCAGCACACAGGAAATCCTGCCATTGCTTGAGAAGATCGTACAGCAGGCACGTCCGCTGGTAATCATCGCTGAAGATATCGAAGGCGAAGCTCAAGCCATGCTGATCGTGAACAAACTGCGCGGAACCTTCAACGCTGTAGCTGTCAAAGCTCCTGGCTTCGGCGACCGTCGTGAAGCTATGCTGCAGGACATCGCTGCTCTGACAGGCGGCCAAGTGATCACTGAGAAGCTCGGTCTGGACCTGAAGAGCACTACTGTGGAACAACTGGGTAATGCCCGTCAAGTACGTGTAACCAAAGAAAACACTACAATCGTTGACGGCAGCGGCGACAAAGCGGACATTAATGCACGCGTTAGCCAAATCCGTTCCCAGCTGGAAGAAACCACTTCCGAGTTCGACAAAGAAAAACTGCAGGAACGTCTGGCTAAATTGGCTGGCGGCGTAGCCGTTGTCAAAGTAGGCGCTGCAACTGAAACTGAATTGAAAGAGCGCAAACTGCGCATCGAAGACGCCCTGAACGCAACCCGCGCTGCGGTTGAAGAAGGTATCGTATCCGGTGGTGGTACAGCTCTTATAAACGTATATGCTGCTGTAGCTGCTGTTGTAGCTGAAGGCGACGAAAGAACCGGTGTTAACCTCGTGCTGCGTGCACTTGAAGAACCAGTCCGCACGATCGCTACCAACGCTGGTCAAGAAGGTTCCGTTATCGTGGACCGCTTGAAAAAAGAAGCTGTAGGCATCGGCTACAACGCTGCTACAGATGAATGGGTGAACATGTTCGAAGCAGGGATTGTTGACCCTGCTAAGGTAACCCGTTACGCGCTGCAGAACGCTGCATCCGTAGCAGCAATGTTCCTGACTACCGAAGCGGTTATCGCTGACAAGCCAGAGCCTGAAAAAGGCGGCGGCATGCCAGATATGGGCGGCATGGGTGGTATGGGCGGCATGATGTAATGACGTCATTATCGAAGTAATTCGATGGTGATCGACCATTGCATGACCTCATAGTGCAAAAAAGAGAGACCTTTCAAGAGTTCATTGAACTTTTGGGAGGTCTCTCATTATTTTTGATTAACAAGTTAATCTAACTCTTGAGCTAAAAGAGGTTGTACTAAACGACGCACTTCGTCTGTTGAAGTGGTTTTCATTAGTTGATCTCTTAGTTCGCCTGCGCCCCTAAATCCATGAACATAGATTTTGAAATAGCGAAGAAGTGGTCTAAATGAACGTGGCAGGGTTTCTGTTGAATATTTATCGTGAAGATCCAACTGCAAAAGAAGTAAATTGAGAAAATCCTTCGCGCTATGTTCTTTGGGTTCTTTCTCAAAAGCAAATGGATTGGTGAAAATGCCGCGGCCAATCATGACACCATCAACGCCGTATTGTTCTACTAATTGCAATCCTGTTGCGCGGTCGGGAATATCTCCATTAATGGTTAACAACGTATTTGGAGCAATTTCATCGCGTAATTTTTTTATATCAGGAATTAGTTCCCAGTGTGCATCTGCTTTACTCTTCTCTTTTTTTGTACGAAGGTGAATGGAAAGATTCGCAATATCTTGTTTCAATATATGTCCTAACCAATCGCGCCACTCGTCAATATTAGAGTAACCCAATCTTGTTTTCACACTAACCGGCAATCCACCTGCTTTTGCTGCTTGAATAATTTCTGCTGCAACTTCAGGATGGCGGATTAAACCAGCCCCTTTTCCACTGGCTGCGGCGTTTTGTACTGGGCATCCCATGTTTATATCGATACCACGAAAACCAAGTTTTTTCATATCGATACTCATCTGTTCAAAAAGTGCAGGTTTATTGCCCCAAATATGAGCGACAATCGGTTGCTCATCATCTGTGAACATTAATCGGCCACCTACATTTTCTTTTCCAACAGGGTGACAATAATTTTTGGTACTTGTGAATTCCGTGAAAAATACGTCAGGTGTGGCAGCTTCTCTAATGACCTGACGAAATACAATATCTGTGACATCTTCCATTGGAGCTAATATAAAAAACGGCTTTGGTAGATCCATCCAAAAATTTGGTCCCATGTTATCTTCTCCTGTTGCAACATATAAAAGCGATATAATCAATAGTAAAGTCTTATACCCATCATACATAGTATCATTATTTTTCGTTTGATGCACAGTGTAGTAGTACGGGAGGCATGATTATAAGACAACGAAAACCCCATTGCTCCAGCAGGGGGGCGTCTTAAGGGAAATGATCCTTTGATCATTTTTTGTCTTGTTGGCATACATAAAAAAGCCGCCGGTAATTCCGACGGCTTTTCCCTGTTTAGACATCCCCGGTAGGGCGTGGGGGCTATTTACTTCCTGGCCTTAATGCAGAGATTTATCATCTTCGGCCAGATAATGATCTTCAAGCTCAATAAATTCAGCAGAACGATGGACGGCTATCATACCATGATAGCTGATATCGAGGCCGATATCTTCCTCTTCCTCGCTGGAGCGGACATGGACCAGCTTTCCGATCAGCTTCAGACCACACCAGGTAGTTGCAAATCCCCAGGCAGCTAGTGTCACCAGACCAAGTGTCTGTACTCCTAGCTGATGCCAGCCGCCGCCATAGAGCAGTCCGCCATCGGTGGCGAACAAGCCTACAGCTATGGTTCCCCAAGCGCCAGATACGGCATGTACCGGAAAGGCACCCACTGGGTCATCTATACGGCGGGCTTCCAGCCAGTTGGTAGCTGCCATCATGAGCAGACCGGAGACGGCGCCGATCAGGATGGCCGCACCGTCACTCACAAACGCACACCCGGCAGTAATACCGACCAGACCGGCGAGGGAGCCGTTGATCACTGAGGGTGCATCTGATCGCTGGTAGCGGAATAAGGTGTAGATCAGTGTGATGCCGCCGCCTGCCGCTGCTGAGAGCATGGTAGTAATAGCGATGTGTCCAATCCGGACATCGGTAGCACTTAAGGTGCTTCCTGCGTTAAAGCCGAACCAGCCGAACCAGAGCAGGAAAGCTCCGACTGAAGCTAACGGCAGATTGCTTGGCAGGGCAACCGTACTGTTCCCGGCCTGATTGAACTTGCCCTTTCTAGGGCCGATCACGATTGCCGCCGCCAGTGCCGAGAATCCTCCAAGGGCATGTATGACCGCTGAACCTGCGAAGTCCTGAAGGCCCAGTTGATTCAGCCAGCCGCCGCCCCAGGCCCAGTGCCCCCCGAGGGGATAGATCAGGCCGGTCATTAAAATAACGTATAGCAGATAGGCGCGGAAGTTGATCCGTTCGGCAACCGCACCTGATACGATGGAAATAACAGCGATGGTAAATGCCGCCTGGAACAGCCAGAAGGTATCAATCGAGATGGTGAAATGGAGATTGGAGAGATCACCGCCAAGCAGGAATCCGCTCGTGCCCACCAAACCACCGGCGTCTTTGCCGTACATGAGACCAAATCCGAAAATATAAAAAATTAGCGTTCCTATGGTGATATCGGCGAATACTTTCATGATAATGTTCACACTGTTCTTATACCTTACAAAACCGGCTTCCAGCAGGGCAAAACCGCCCTCCATCAGCAAAATCATAGCGGCGCTCAATACGACCCAAATCGTATCTACTCCACCGCCAAGCGACTCCAGCGTCACATTCATTTCTATAGTGCCTCCATACCCCTAATGGTTTTGATTTCACGTATGATCTCTGGTGAGAGCGGGACCTCTTCCGTTGCCGGATGATTATCTAGAAGGAGTAGAACCTGATCTAGCTCTTGAATGTCTCTTTTAATGCTGTTTATTCGTTTGAACCGGTCTTTTACATGAACGATATATTCAACGGCGGTGTGATGGCTGGCCGGGTGTCCGGCAAACCATTTGCGGATCGGGGAGAGCGATTGGTACATGGCCTCTTCGGCCCGTCTTTTTTGTTCATATTTGTTTATTTTATCCTTAATTCCCTCGATTTCATCCTCTTTCTTGATCTTGAGGCGTACGATGAGGTCTTTTACTTCCTCTGCAGATAGACGATAAACAACATTTTGGTATACTTCATCCACAATAATCATGTTAGATCTCCTTACATGAAAAGTCATAGACTGATTATAGGGACAATAGATTTACAAGTCAATAGGTTTTTGTACCAGGTGGCATGTCAATCCAGTAATGTGCTATACGGGAATTGCAAGACCCTCTATTATATAGAGTACAAGACGAATAATCAGCAGGAAGATATCTGAAAGGATGATGATTATGACCTACTCACAGAGATTGGGCAGCTCAGGAGATGCCTCCGATATCCTCTATCTGGAACAGCAGATTGCAGCCGTCAAGCAGGTGATCAAGCGGGCCGAAGCTGCAGGACATAAGGAAGCGCTGGAGGAAGCGAAGACCAAGCTCGCGGAACTGGAAACTGAGCTGGATGAGCTTGCGGATTAGGAGGAGCATATGCTGAGCCGGAACAGCCACAAGAACAAGAACATAGCCCATCCCAAGCAGTGAATCATCTATTGGAATTTCCTAATTTTTTTTGAAGTCCCTGCTTAGAGAGGAAGCACCTCCGTTTGAGAAGTGGGAAAACTGCCTCCTAGGCAAGAATAGCCGATGGAGGGAAGTCCGGTGGGCATGAAGCTCATTTATTTGCATGATTGGGCAGATACCGACAATGGGATTTGTTTTTGTATGAGCGTTACGGGGGCCCATAGGCTCGCTATCCTGCAAAAGATAGATGTAAGGTTCGAAGAGGTTGAAGCTTTTTGCGCGCCATATGAATCTTCCAATCGTCATTGGAGAGGGCTATCTAGGATACCCCCCCTGTATGCCAATTTCGAAGAGGGACCGGTTGGCAAGTTCATTGCCGATTATGCTCTGTGAAAAGGCATGACTCTGAGCTTTTGGGGGATGACTCTTTACTCCAATTGTACATCGCATCTTCCTTTCTGGAACAATATCACTTGGCAGCGCAAATGGAATCAATTTATTCTGGACTCGGAGTAACTGCTGAAATCAGTGATAGCCCTCTTTTGCGGAGGGCTTTTTCGTATTATCTGGCTTGACCATTTTTCTCAAATGTGCCCGAAAGGCATACATCCCAATAGATGGACTTTGGCCTGCGTGTATTTATAGAGGAACCAGAGCAGGGAAGGCAAATAATCATGAATGGCGATGAGGATTCATGGGAGCCTGGAAGCTGGAGAAATTCAAGCCTTCCTTCATGGCTGCCTACCTTTTCGGTAAAAGCCCCGTTGGATATTCGGTACATAGCTCTATCTATGCTAGCAAATAGGTAATTCAAGGATGGGTTTCCGACTGACTCTGCTACGGACCTGATAGATGTTATACCCGTGATGATAAATGCGGATGAACCATCCAAGTGTATGCCCTAGCCACTCCAAATAGTAGCTTGTGGCCCAGTCGGCGTTTCTGACGGGCGGGAGGATTACACGCTAAATGGAAGCTGATATTTATATACTTACTCATTTTTCGTATAAATATGGAGAAATTTTGTAGAAAAAGGATTATGATAGTAGGGCGTGAAATCAAGGTTTTTCTTCGATTATTTAATATTAAATAGTTAATTTTATTAGGAGGATTTTATGAGTATACTACCAGAATC
>NZ_LVYZ01000074.1:0-37535 GCF_001909095.1 Paenibacillus sp. P46E | reverse complement strand
CTATCATTCCCTCAATGTTGGAGCCTGTAATGTTCAATTTATACAAATTCTCTATTTCTTCTTTTTTTGCTTTTCGAAGATTTTTAATATTCCCTATTGTTTTAACTAATCCCATAACTCTCTCTCCTTAAAAAACACTGATTTATAAAAGCAAGCCCAAATAATTTTACAATAAAGGAGATAATATGGATACAACCATTAAAGTCAAAAATGAAATAGATGATTACGACCTGATCGACAAAGACCCAGAAGAATGCCGCCGCCGAGGCATGGAAGCCTACGGAATAACCGAAGATCAATTATCCGTAGTAACTCCGTATGAAATCCACTCTATACTAATCGTAAATATGTAAGATAACCGCAAGGAGGTATTGCCTGTGATTGAGTTGATCCCAGCACCGAAGAATGACTTTACTCCAAAGAATGATTTAGCTGATATTACAAGAGCCTATCAGGTTCAGTTCTTCACAAATGCGGATGAAGAGGACATACGAAAAGCACTTTGGCTGTTAAGCAGTTACCGGACCATCAAAGGACTGGTTGTTAGTTACGAATTTGTTCTCAAGCAGCCCCAAGAGAACGGGTTAAATGATTTCGACATGGCTGGTATCGAGGGAGCAGTCAAACGCCTCAGCTCAAGCGACCACATCTCCAACTTACCGGCTAACGTACTCATAGCTAAAGAGACGCGACATCTCAACTACATGCTCTATAAACGAGTTACAGACGCCGTATTGCATGCAGCCAATAATGTTGTAGATCCTCACGAGCATATGATTGTCCAATTACTATTTGTCGGGGAAAGGAAATATCGATATAAAGATGCTGTTGAGTACATGCGTAAGGGATATAAGACAGTCGCATACGGTATAGAGGCCACAACCTTTGCCGAGAAACGCCGGAAGGTCATTGCTTCCCTTGCTAACACGTTGCTGTTCAACGGTACTCTTGATTATGTAACGATCGATTACGGACGAGGCCGGAACAAAGAGGGAGAACTCGGGTTAAGACAACTTAACAACCGCGAAGGGTAGATACCTGGAGCGGTTTCTTTTTGTCACTATATTCCTAAACCCACTTGACGTGCGATAACGCACATGGTATATTATTTATATGGAGTGCGTTATCGCACGAAGGGGAGGAATAAATGATGAAGAAGGTTATGGTAAGAGCTTGGGAGATTGCAAAGGGTGCTCAGGTAAGATTCGGAGGTAAAGCCAAGGAGTATTTCGCTCAAGCTCTTACAATGGCCTGGAAGGAGGTAAAAGAAGGCGCTGCGAACTTCGGCTTTGCAGTTGTGAAGAAACTGAATGGGTCCCTGTACTTTGTAACTGAAGATGTTGACGGACTTATCTCCGCCACTCTCAGTGTCGAAAAGAACCCGTATAACGGCAAGATGATCACAAAGCGCAACCCATTCGGCGGTAGCCGCGTGGTCGAAAAATCCACTGGTAAGAACATGATCTACTACAAAGTGGCATTGGGCATGTACTCCATTGAGTTTAAAGCCGGTGACAAAGTATCTGTACTGGACATCAATCGTGGAGCGCTTGCTTGGAGGTAGTCGCCGCAGACACACTAAGGTGTCGGGCAAAGGGAGTCTGAACATGAATATTCAAAATTTTAGTGTTACGGAATCACATTGGCCTAATGAGAAGGGACAGTCCTACTGGACAATCAGTGATGGCGCCCAGGAGAAGGGTGAATTTTCCAACCGTCAAGAGGCGGAAGAAAATATGCTGCGGATCATACAGAACTGGCGGTGCGATTCTTAATGAATGATAACCGCAGTATGATTTTTGGTCGTTTGATCGCTATAGCGAATGTACTAGGGGATCGCGTCCTTGATAAGGGTGTTCCCCCTATTTCTTCGCAATACCTGGACAAAATTGGACGGGAACCAGCGAAAACAATCGAGGCAATCCATCACAAATTGTTGGATTATTCGCACAAATTTGGCCCTGAAGAAATGGTTTTGTTGGATATGTTTGGAGAGATCATGGCTGATTTAAACCTTGAAGAGTTCACGAATGATCCTTTGGGTAGTGAATACTTGCACTCTTTCTATACCCAACAAAATGCTCTTAATGAAGTGATGGGTGTTGAAGAGGCCGCTGAACTATGGGGCCTCTCACCAGGGAGAATCAAAAATATTTGTGCTGAAGGCAAGATCCAAGCCCGAAAGATCGGGAAAACATGGATCATCACCAAGAACCAGCCTAACCCAAAGGCATGAGAGTGTATAACCGATAGACACTGCTAGGCAATTGCCAAGCGGTGTTTTCATTTAAGGAGTGTAGTGAATTTTGGAAGATGAGTTTATAGAATGGATTCGTTCAGAGAGTGCAGCAGCAAGTACATTACCATATTGGGCTTCTCGATATAGAGAGTTTATGAAATTTTGTCGTACAGAGGGAATCGATGTTAAGGAACTTAATGTTGAGACATCCCGTAAATACATGATTTTCACGCTTGAGCGCCCTAACTATCAAACTGGAGGAGAAGTCTCAAGTGCGACAAGAGCAAAACACTACGACTTCTTAACTGCCTTCTCACGTTTCCTAAATGAGAAAGGCATTTTAAACAACTGCCATTTAACTGAAGGGATAAAGCGTCCGAGACCTCGATATAAAGTCATTAATAGTCTTAGTCAAGAACAACTCCATGCCGTACTGCAAACTGTAAAAAATATTCGAATAAGTAAATCGTCACGGGAGAGAATTGCGCTTCTAATTTTTCTGATTTCAAGTACTGGACTACGTGTAGGTGAGGCACTTCCTGTAAAACCAATTGATTTTGACTTTAATCGTCGCATTGTTACTGTAAATGGAAAAGGGAATCGGGAAAGAGAAGTTCCATTTGGATTCGAGCTTTCTTATCTCATTCAAAAATACATAGAAGAAAATCAAATTAAAGAAAATTCATATTTGTGGGTAACACGTACCGGTAAGCCAATGGCCCAATCATCTTTTAGAGATTCTTTAAGAGACATTAAGAAATGTCTTGGAAATTCATTCGGAATCAATCATATTAGATTAAGCCCTCATACCTTACGCCATACATTTGCAAAAATGTGGGTAGTTAAGGGAGGTAACTCTATCGCTTTATCTCGAATTTTGGGTCATTCGACCGTAGAAATGACGGACAGGTATGTGAGGTTATGGGGTATTGATATTAATTCGGCATACGACAACTGCAATCCATGTGAAGGTCTCAGCATGCCTAATTATGATTAATAAACACTAAATTCCGTAGCGTATCAGCAATATTACCCAAATATAATAAAGATACCGAGGCGAGAGCTTCCGTACTACTCCCTGGTTGCGGTAATCTGTGACGGGCATATCACACCGCAGCTCACACCCACTCACCTCCTGGGCAACCGTGATCTCAGTGGCTAAAGATATGGATCGAGAACGTGGACCGGATACGTCAATGAATACCGGACTAACCCATTCGAGACAGCGCACAGAGGGGAATACCCCGAAGCATTAAAGGTGCGCAGTAAACGCCCAATCCGGGGCATGGCGGATTAGCGGTAGCCGCATATTATAAATTACCGCCAAATATCAAACCGGCAGTGCTCACGGGCAAATGGGCGCATCATAAAAACAGTCGATGGCCTTCTGCAGGGGGCTAGTGCTGGGTACACGCCTGAGAAGCGTGTTGAAACCTAAGCATCATCGGCTGTTTTTATGAGTCAAGATGTAAATATTAAAGGACTAATCTTCAGTAACGACGAATTATGCTTGATGGAGGTGAGGAAATGGATTGGTTAGGGATATTTAATTTATTAGTTTTGACGATAACTTTGTTTGTGCTATGTATTTACGCATGGGATACTAACAAAATGCAAAAGGCAGCATCAAAGCAGTTAGAGTTAGGAATAAAGCCTTTAATCTCCATCGAACCGCAAAACCAAGCAACTTATTACACTGTTATGGTAAGTAACATTGGAAATGGGACAGCACTAAACATTGAATTTGATCCTATGATATTAAGTGAAGACTCTGGGGTGAGCTATAAGATTCCATTTATTCAGAGTTTACGAGCTGGAGACTCTAAAGAAGTTAGTGTTACTGCTTTTATGAATGATGAACAAGCAGATAACTCATGGATGGCTCATTTAAAATCTCCATATGCAAACAGAGTGATCCTTTTAAACATCAAATATGAGAATATAGTTTTTGAGGAGAGTAAGCAAGTTTTTGAGTTCGGTATAGGAGAGAGGAAAATAAAAATGTTGCCGTAATCTATGGTTAATTTACCGTAGTGGGTACGCATTTTTCATATGTTACGATCTACATATAACAAATCTATCTTCACCCATGAGCGCCCAATGAGGCGCTTTTTCTTTTGCTCAGGAAAATTTTCCTTAACTCTAAAATGGAGGTGGTGAAATGAAGTTTGTACAACCAATACGAGATCCCAAAAAACTAGATGCCATGAAGAACTACTTATATTTTAAGAATATTCGTGACTTCATTATGTTTTTTGTTGGAATCAACACAGGATTTCGTATTTCAGACATTCTTCCCCTTACTGTACGAGATGTAAAAGGTACTCACATAACGATAACCGAAAAAAAGACCAAGAAGGTAAAGAGTGTGCTTATTCGCAAATCACTTCGGAAAGCACTCGATGCCTACATCAAAGACAAAGCAGATTTCGAATATCTATTTCCCAGTAGGAAGCGAAAAAGAGGAAAAGCATACCCAATCACGCCAAACATGGCATACAAAATTATCAGAGGTGCAGCCAAAGAGCTTGACCTTGAAGAGATCGGTACTCACTCCATGAGAAAGACATTCGGTTACAGACTGTACCTCGAAACGAAGGACATAGCGTTACTAATGGATCACTTCAATCATTCTGAGGAAAAGGTGACTCTGAGGTATGTAGGCCTGCTACAGGACACCCTAGACGATGCTTTAGAGGACTTTGAACTCTAGTGAATGAACTACAATGGGGTCATGATGAATTCATTTGGAGGAACAAAGAGCAAAACAAATCACATCAAGGAAAATCCGCACTTTACGAATGACATACAATTAGTATTGAAGTGAATTCAATTAACAAATATTAGTAGAATACAGCAAGCAGCCGAAGCCTGAGTTAAATCTGAGGCTTATTTTCATTAGTAACGTTTGACCAATTTAGACCTTTCAAAAGAGGGTCCAACTCAAATACATAGTAAGGCCGAGGTGAAGTTAGTTGACAAGGGAGAAAAGCCCGGACCGGGAAAAGGCGCTGAAGATATGGTTGAAGAGCGGACGGCAGAAGAAATTGAGTGAAATCGCGGCGGAACTTGAGATCAATCCTTCAATGGTTCGCAGGTGGAAAAGCGCTGATAAGTGGGATGAAATACCGGCATCCGGCAGACCCCGGGGAGCCAAGAAAGGAAACCAAAATGCTAAAGGGAACAAAGGCGGCAAGGGTGGACCCGAGGGGAATCAGAAAGCACTCAAACACGGATTTTTCAGTAAGTTTATGCCACAAGACCCTGAATTCATGGAGATCCGCGAGATTGTTGAAACCATGAGCCCGGCGGATATGATCTGGGAGAACGTGCTTAGTCTATATCAACGGCTTATTTGGGGCCGCCGCATCACGCATGTCAAGGACAAGGCCGATGTTACGAAGGTCTTGACCAAGAAAAAACCGGGCATGTTCGGCACCGAACAAGAGTGGGAATATCAGCACGCCTGGGATAAGTACAACAGCGCCATAAAAGCTGAGGCTACCGTTATGAAGGAACTCAGATCAGCAATAAAACAGTTTATTGAGATTGCTCCAGAAAAAGACGAGCGCCGTTTGAAGTTGGAAAAAATGAAGGGCGAGATTGAAAGAACACGACTTGAAATAGAGAAACTCAAAAACGGGGGTGGAGATTCTGAGGATGATCTGATTGAAGATTGGGTTGAAGCAGTTACTGCTGAAGGGGAATCATAAAGAATGTGGCGGAATCTTTCAAATATGTTGTTTTGAGGATGAATATGATTCTATACTCAGTGGGGATGAGTGAGAGGGAGTATTGACGTGTAAAGTCGAGAGTGATTTATATATTGGCTTGTGTATTAGGTCTTGAAATATTAGTAGGAAATTCTAAATAGCACACAGGATAGCAAGAGTTTCTCGCGAATAGTGTAAAGTAAAAAGAAATGATTAGCGAGGTTATTATGATAAAAAATACTGATGTAGAGACAGTTTTAGAATTGGCAGGATATCATTTTCAAGAGCTAATAATGGCATTTGCTAAGGCAGAAGAAACGATACTAATGGGTCAAGAAGATGATTATTACGGGTTTACAAACACCAATAGCGTTGTTCGAGCTGGCTTGTTTTTTGCTGCTTATTCATACTTTGAAGGAAGTTTATTTTTGGTATGTGAGAATCTTTACAACCCTAATGTAAGAATTACTGTTAAGGATCTAAGTGGGAATGGAATTGAGAAATACAAGGTATATATTGAAAAAGTTTTACTTTTGGATTTTCCAAAAGAATCTCCTGAATGGAGTAAGTTGAATTTTCTAAATACTATAAGAAATCATATGATTCACAATGGAGCGAGCTATAAAGAAGTAAACCCTAAAGTCTCGAAAGCTGTGAGTCAGTTTGAAGGAATAACTATTAATAAACATAATAGAGTTGAGATTACCACAAACGATTTTATACGTGATGAAGTTTTATTTACAATGCACAGGTTTCTAGAACTCCTAATGGATTCTATAAAAAAATAACCGCTTTTTGACCGATTATTGACCGCACAATGGCCGTTCATTAGGCTTTAGACATGATATATTTGTGCTGTGGAAAACAGATGAGAGTGACACGTACGCCGCACCTGCGGTTCGGGGTTTACCTCCTCTCGCTTTTTCGTTTTTGATGAATATTCAAAAATCCCCTGCAGTATTGGAAGGGAATAGGTGTTATTTGTCGAATCCATGATTTAGGAAATACATACTGATTCATGGGAGAGTAACATAATGAAGGATAAGCTTAAAGGATTAATTGTGGGACTTACAATAGGTTCATTGGTAGTAGGTTCTACAGTGTTTGCCGGAACTAATGTAAAATTAAATGCTGTACTTGAAAACGTAAAGTTCATGTTCAATGGCGTTGAGAAACAATCGTCACAATCAATTATCTATAACGGGCAATTGTACGTCTCAGCAAGTTCTTTTGCTAAAAATTCCGGTCAAGATTTTACTTATGATGGGAAGAAAAAAACAGCATGGGTTGGTAAAAAAGAGGGGGACTTTAAATATTTGTCGGATTTATCTTATGCCAGGGCAGATGTAGAGGGAGTGAAGTTACACTTCAACAAGTGGGTGAATGCTGGCGACTATATTTTAAGCCCTTATAATGGGAAGTTTATAATTGCTGATAATGAATATATACATGGTATCGCTATAGAAAACATGGTTTTTCAATCTAATACAGGTAAAGGATCTATTGAATATAATTTGAATGGTATGTACAAAAAGCTCACTGGATTTGTTGGTATTGATGACCATTCAAAAGATAGTGCAAATCCAGGAATGGTTAAATTTATCGCGGATGGGAAGGAAATATATTATTCATCTGAAATGTTTGGTGGAGATTTACCGAAAGAAATTAAATTGGATACATCTGGTGTACTTAAATTAAGAATTGAGTTCACAACTACAGGAGAAGATTATAGAAGTTCAACTATGATAGACTTTGTAGAGGCTAAGCTTTTTCAATAGCGGAGGTTCCAAATGGCAAGAAGAAAGAGTAAGGCAAAGCAAGAAGAAGAGTTTTTTCAAGGGGTGGCTGGCTTAGCAGCAATGGGATTAGCACTCGGAGGATACTATTTAACTAAAACCTTACAGGGGGCTATAATTGGAGCGGTTGTTGGCGTAGCTGTTGTAGTTACATTGATGATTATGATAGGGCAAAAGCGAGCCGAACGCTTAAAAAAATCTGGTATTGCTGAGATCGATAAAATGGAAGGTGTTCAGTTTGAACAATACCTTGGCCACCTCTTCCGATCTCAAGGATACAAAGCTGAAGTTACACAAGCAGCCGGTGATTATGGCGCTGATTTGGTCCTATCTAAAGACGGGAAGCGAATTGTAGTCCAGGCAAAAAGGTATGGTAAGAATGTGGGATTGAAGGCAGTACAAGAGGTTCGTGGGGCAGTTTCGCATTACGGCGCTTCAGCTGCTTGGGTTGTAACAAACAGAGATTATACTGAGCAGGCTTACAAGCTTGCAAAGTCAAATAATGTTCGTCTCATCGGTCGTGAAGAGCTTATCGAAATGCTTTTGCAAATGAGTGAGAAGATGACAGCTGCTAAAAAAGCCAATAATACTAAGACGAGCGCTTAAGAGAAATAGTGAGTAATACAAATCATGATATGTGACAAGATGTCCTCAAGCCTTATGATCACTGTATGTGTTTTTGACATTTTCACTTGCTCTGTAAAATGGTCGCGTCCTCCTTTGTAACAAAGTCCGTAAAGATATTAAGCAAAGAGCGCATCGTATTTGCTGCGGATGCAGAGCAGACACCGCTCTATAGGTCAGACTCATTGAATGTTTGAATTAAATACACAGTCCGAAGTCGCTCATTATTGGGCGGCTTTTTTCTATTGGGGGAATTGATGTGAAGAAGAAGCAGAAGATGTTAAAAGATCCACCCCAGCAGCCGGCTAAATGTAAGGGCTGTATATGGGGCCGATGGGAAGGAACAGCACTGTTTTGTTCTAGAGTGAAGTGCCAGAAGGGAAAAACTCCCTAAATGTCGAACTTCCGTATTAGGAGGTGAGATAATGAGAGCAGAAATCAGCGCTCTGGATTTAGAAGATACGAAAATTCCGTTAAATAACTTGGCTTTGTCTAGCGATAAAAAAGAAATATTAAATATTTATAAAAAAATCGAATCCGGGGAAGTGCAAAACCAAGATTATATTAGACTCATCAATTTATCACAAGATAACTACAATGCATTTAGTAAAAGCCAACTTAAATATATCTTGAGAATAGCAGAGGTTTTGTTGAGTGAAAATCCAAGTAAGGATTACATACTTGGTAATATCCAAGCAGCTTTTTTTGTAACGGCAATTTAATGAATGTTCTAGTACTAGTAGCATAGCACCTTCGGGTGCTTTTTCTTGCTTATAAGTGACCATCTGTAAGCCGTTCTCAGGCCCCATATACAAGAACGTGAGTTTGTGTGGTGAGGTGCAGAAATGAGCAGGGCGGGCAGGTTTTCTTCGTTCCTGACTGAGTTTTCACCTGACCAAAGATGAAAAACCGACTCAACACAAAAGAACCTTGACCATCGTCATACATAGTCTGATACTGGAAGATGATGTATATAAAGTGAGGGATGGTGGACAGTTTGACTTGGGATGTGTTGCTGAGCGGATTAATTGGTGCAGTAGTAGGTGCATTAGGAAGTATTGTGGGTGGTTTATGGGCCACCCGCCAAAATATTAAGCTGCAAAGAAAAGCTGAATTAGAACGAAAAACTGAACAAATCAAGTTAAGTGCAGCTATCTTGTATACGGATATTGAAAATTACCTTAAGGAGATGGTGCATCTCTCAAAAGTAGATCCAATTATAAATTATGGATTTGGATCTCATGATTCGCGTTATTCTGACCACATTGCAGTGGTAGGTAACAAAATAGATTCCAGTGAGCGATATGCTCTGCATGTGATGTACGGAATGATAATGAAATATCAGGAATTAACAAAAACTGAAACGTTTAGCCTTGAGACTTTGGCAGTACGTGAGATGCTTTTAACAAAACAGATGGAATATTTCTGTACAGTAGTTTATGGGAGCAAGGAAGATTTTGTTAGGCAAACCCAGAGTCTCTCCATTATTCAGTTTCAATTTGATATTGCAAATCGAACAATGAACCCTGTATATAAAAGATTGTTTAATAGATTAAATGATTTGAAAGAAGCAGCGCTCTGATGGGCGCTTTTTCTTTTGGAAGGGAGCATTATCATGGACATCAGAATCATACCGATTGAGCAGCTTAATGCAGCTGCCTATAACCCACGCGTCGACCTTCGGCCGGGAGATCCGGAGTATGAAAAGCTTCGCCGCAGCCTGGACGAATTCGGCTATGTTGATCCAATCGTTTAGAATGAGCAGACCGGCAACATGGTTAGTGGCCATCAGCGTTACAAGTAGCTGCACGGAGCTGGCCGTTTCGGTAGTCAACCTGGACCCCGAGCGGGAGCGGATGCTAATTCTGGCACTAAAAAATCATCTAGCAGCTAGGATAAGAGGCGCTGGAGTGGCTGCTTTGGTGAGGCTGCGGAAGGATGAGGTTTATAGAATAAATATATATTTAGAGCGTAGATTTCTTAATAATGGTGGAGGATAAGGAAAGCAACCAGAGAGAATCGCGAGTTCTCCCTGGGATATTAAGAATGTGGACAAGCGCCTTAGGAGGGCTGTTTTTTATGTAAAAGTGACCGAGGTTAAATCTCTTTTGGGGTTAGGTGAATATATGATATGTGATGGACAAAGAACGCAGTAAAGCCAAAGTAAATCAGTGATAAAGTATACCTAACAACTTACGTGAAATAGAAAAGCTCCTAATGAGGTGTGTTTTCTTTTCATAAGAAAATTCACTTAACAATGATAAATGCGAATAAATTAGGAATGAAGAGCAGGAGGAGAGATAATGAAGAAGACCGAAAGTTTGACAAAGAGAATGATAGCCTTCAAACAGAGGATACCAATATACCGCAAGAGTCCAAAAACTTTCTTCAAAGAGATCCTTAACTTCACACCGGATCAATGGCAAGAAGAAGTTTCAAGCGATATAGCAAATCACCGGTTCGTGACTGTTCGATCAGGTCAAGGAGTTGGTAAGACTGCTCTTGAAGCAGCCATAGCCCTGTGGTTCCTATGTTGCTTCCCCTATCCCCGAGTGGTTTGTACAGCGCCTACGAGGCAGCAACTAAATGATGTGTTGTGGGCTGAGATCAGCAAGTGGCAATCAAAGAGCCCGATTCTAAAAAGAATTCTCAAATGGACTAAAACCAAGGTTTACATGAAGAACCATGAAGAGCGCTGGTTTGCCACTGCGAGAACAGCAACCAAACCGGAGAATATGCAGGGCTTCCATGAGGATTACATGCTGTTCATTGTAGATGAAGCCTCAGGGGTAGAAGATCGGATCATGGCAGCAATCTTCGGTACGCTGTCCGGCGAATATAATAAGCTATTCATGTGTGGGAACCCAACTAAAACGAGTGGGTTCTTTTTTGATTCTCATAATAGAGATAGAGCTATCTATAAAACGCATCAGGTATCTTGCCTGGATAGTCCACGTACAAGCAAAGAGAACATTGAAATGCTCAAGCGAAAGTATGGCGAGGGCAGTGACGTTTACCGTGTTCGCGTTGAAGGACAGTTTCCGCGAGGCGAGGCAGGCACATTCATAACTCTTGAAGCAGCTGAGCATGCAGCAAAAGAAGTTCAAATCCAGTCGACAGGAACAACATTGGTTATTGGAGTAGACGTTGCCCGTTATGGAGACGATGAAACAGCAATGTATGCTGGTATAGGCAAAAAGACGGTTGGCCAACATAGCCACTTTAAGGAAAGCACCATGGTTACCGTGGGTAATGCCATTCGATTAGCTAAAGATATGATGCAGCAGCATCCAGAGGTTGAACACGTAAAGTTCAATGTCGATGATACCGGGGTTGGCGGCGGTGTAACAGATCGTCTTATTGAAGTGATCAATGAAGAAGGTTATGGCTGGGAGGTAGTGCCAGTTAACAATGGTTCATCATCTCTTGACGAATACTGCGCCAATTTGGTCACGGAAATGTGGCAGTCCATTAGGACGGACTTGGAAACAAATCTTACCAACTTCATAAACGGAGAACCTGGAGTCATGCAACTACCGGACGATGATATCTTAATTTCACAACTGGCTACTCGCAAATGGCGAATGACTTCAAAGGGGAAAATGATTCTAGAGAGTAAGGACGATATGAAGAAGCGCGGACTCAAGTCACCTGACCGAGCTGACGCTTATGTTCTTACCTTTGGAGAGTTCATGGTCGATGTACCAGAACATATCATGCTTCCGTCCATTGGTGGCGTAAATATCAGACGGCAATAAACATGTGATGCTTCCTAGTTTTGGAGGTGTTACAATAAAAAGGAATGGATAAAATTTCTATTAAGATATCTATGACACTAATTTATTACAGGGGGAAAACAAATGAATCTCGATCAATTAATTGCAGAAGGTGAAGGAGTGCGAACATCTTGTTTTGAAGTAGGCGCATATGGAGTTGGTGGGTTTCTAACTGGTTTGCCATATGAGGAATGGATTTCAAAGAGCATATATTATTTGGAGGATAACTGCGATAATGCCACGTTGTTGAATAGGTTCAGAACTGCAGCCACGAACGCAGCTGGTAATGATACTAAGCATTACGATACAATGATGGGCGTCTTAAAGGCGCTCAAGGCGTTTGAATAAGCTCAATTATCCGTAGTAACACCGAATAAAACCAATGATATTATAAATCCATAGAAGTATGAACGAATACAGAAGGTCAGGAACTTTTCCTGCCTTCTATTTTTATGTCTGGAGGAATGTTGCCCATGAAATGCCCATTATGTAGGGTGGGAGAAGTAAACCAATTAAATGTTGGTATGTGTGACAATTGCATTGAGATCAGCAGAAAACTTGCACTGAATGCGGGGCGCTTGTTGAACCATCTGCGGTGTATGTAAAGGTTGACGGTAGTAAAGAAGTTGCACGCGGACACAAAGACTGTGTTGATCTATTGTCAGCACTGCAGCAGAAGAGCGTGATTTCAGCAGACCACCAATTTGATCCCATACAAGACTTGAACGCATGGGCTAATGACATGTCAAGTAAAACCCCACAAGGACCTATTCTTAAGATGGTCAAAATGCGGCCGGAAGTCTTTGAAATCCTGACGAAAGACATTCCGATTGAATCTCGTAAGGCGATGTCCAATGTTCGGATTTCGCAGTACTTTGGTATTTCGTTTGAAATTGTCCCGGATCTCAAGACAAATATCGAATACATTTACCATTAATCAGTGAGGTGAAAAGCAATGATGCTCGAATTTAAGCTTATTGACGGCACGTTCATCTATGCAGGAGAAGATATACACAACCAGGTTAATGAAAGCTTCAATGATAATAGGTTTTCTTCAACCTCTTTGCTGAGCGTTGTGTGCGTTAAATCAAAAGAGCGTTTTATTTTCTCTATGGCTAATGTTATCTATGCTAAGGCTATCGAAAAATTACCTGAAGAATCACCAGATCCCGGATTTGCATATGGCTAAGATATCATTTGTCAGTAGAAGGGTGGTGAAAACTTGAAATGGTATCATAAACTCATTTATTCGGCTGCTAATGCAATCCTACCAGCATCCGTAAAGCGTCAGATGATGGGCGTAGGAAGATCAACAGTAGCCAGCAACAACAATGCCTGGGGCATATTCAACTGGCTACCTAAAAAGTACCAGAGTGCTCACAACATTGATTTGACCAAGCTTCAGAACTATACAGCTGAAGAGTTGCTGGAACTGCTTATCTCCGTCCACCCGGACATATCGCATGCGTTATACACCTACCTGCGTATGGGAGACACAGAACTGACATTCACGGCCAAGAAGAAAACAGGTAGTGACGATAAATCCGGACAGCAGGCGCTGGATGCAATCAAGGAGATGCTTGAGACACCGTTGCTGTCCCCCGGATATCAGCACGGACGTTCATTGGATAAGCTGGACACGATTCAGCGAATGATGATTATGGTTCGCGGGGCGTGTGCTGGTGAAGTCGTTTTGAATGAACGATGCAACGATGTGATCGATATAGTGCCAGTAGACCCGGCGCTGATCTGGTTCCGCAGGGAGCTGGTTACGAACAGACTGGTGCCGTGGCAATACGTAAAGAACCCGGGAAGCAGGAATTCAGGTGAGGAGTGGTTTGGCCAGTACAAGAAGATTGACACTCCGACATTCATTTATGAAGAATTTGACCCGATGGTCGATGACCCATATGGACGAACACCATTCCTGCCGGTGCTGCAAGTTGTGTTCTTCCATTTACAAGTGCTTCAAGACCTCAAAGCAGTTGTTCACAACCAGGGCTATCCACGGTTGGACATTTCAATGCTTGAGGAAATCATGTTAAAGAATATGCCGCCAAACATTAAAGGCAACGCCGCAGCGCAACAGGGCTGGCTTAAGGAACGAATGGACGAAATGTTAACCCATTTCAATTCACTCAATCCAGATGACGCCTTAGTCCATTGGGATAGCGTAAAGGTCGAATATCTCAAGGGTGGCAACACTGGCCAAATGATCGACATCAAGAAGCTGATCGACATAATTGATACCCAAATGGCAACGGGTCTTAAGACGCTGCTAACCTTGTTATCCCGGCATCAAGGTTCCACTGAAACCTACAGCTCAGTGGATACCCAAATATATATCAAGTCCGTAGAGTCCGCCCGGAGTGTAACAAAACGCTTCTGGAAGCGGGCTTTTTCTATGGCCGTAAGAGTTCGCGGAGTACAGGCACAGGTTGAAGCAGATTATGCACCGATTGATTTGCGTTCTGAAATGGAACGTGAGCGCGATCTGAGAGCCAAACTGAACAACTACGTGTTGGCTGAAAGAGAGGATTATATCACCTCTATAGAAGCTGCTTCAGAGGCTCGATGGATTATGGGGCTTGACCCTAAAATACCAGCGGAGCTACTTGATCGTCTTAAAAAGAAGCGAGAACCCGAACCGAACGAACAGATTCCACCGAATGGAGGTGAATAGCCAATATGCAACCAACAGTAGGCCGTATGGTTCACTATTTCAGTTATGATACGCCGGGCGGCGAGTATAAAAGCGAACCAAGAGCGGCGGTAATCACTCAGGTTTATAACGCAACATGCGTTGATTTATGTGTGCTTAACCCAACAGGATTATTCTTCAATCAAAATGTTGTTCAAGGCCAAGACGGCGGTAAATGGGACTGGCCTGCAAGAGTTTGATTCTGATGCGCCAATGAGCGCGAGAGGTGATCCCATATCTAATTTTCATTACGTGAGGGAGGTGAGTATAAGTAAATGGCAAAACCAACTGCAGACCAATTAGAAAGAATTAATCAACTTGCGCGGGTTCCACTCACAGAAGATGAAACGTATGTGTTTCCTGCAAAACTTGTTGGTGATCAGATCATTCCGAGCCGATTCTACCGACTTACACCGAACTTCCTTCGAAAGATGGCGATTCAAGCCAGAGAAGGCGTATCGCTGCTGCTGGATCATTCATGGGCGAACTTAGGCATCATGACAATTCCACTCGGCAGGACATTCGACAGCCGATTACAGATGGATGGAGATGAATTGGCGCTGTATGCGGATCATTACATGAAGCTAGGTCAAGAAGTTGGGGATATCAAGATTGACCAGATTGCTGACGGGATTGATGCTGGCACCATATTTGATACTTCAATCGGCTTCACAGTAACCAGCCAAACCTGTTCCATATGTGGGCAAGAATACTTCGGCGGGAACTGCCCTCACATTCGCGGCAGAGAGTACGATACAAAACCCTGTACGGTTGACATCAATGACGGAGACCTGATGGAAAACTCCCTTGTCTTTGACGGAGCTTACCCGGGCGCTGGAGTGGTGGGCATGAGCAATACCTCTGAAACGCAATCAACTGTAAAATGGGAATTTTTATCTGAAGATGCGAAGTCACTACCAAGTGGCGGACGCGTCTTTTATTCTTTTAGCGGCAAATCCGGCCTTGATGGATTTGTAATGCAGCAAGAAAAAAACAATGAGGCCGAAACACAGGCCAAAGGAGATGACACTGTGACAGAAGAACAAAAGGCTGCTCTAGCGGCAGCACAAACACAAGCTACTGCACTAACAGCGGCTAATGGTGTGCTCGGACAAGTCCGGGCGGCATTGGGAGTAGAAAGTGACGCCGATATCCCAGCAAAACTCACGGCGTTGAGCGCTCAGGCTGCAGATGGTGCGGCATACAAGGTAAAGGTTACTGAACAGGCCTGCGGAGCTGGTGTCCGTGCATTGGGCGAAGCGTTCAATACTGAAACTATGAAGGCTATGCTGTTCCATTTGCCGGTTTCTGAGATTGAGAAGATCGGCGCGACTTATGAAGCGCAAGCTCAGGCAGCGTTGGGTGGTGGTGGTCGCCATACTGAGGGCGATAATCCGGACCTTCCAGCAGGAGCGTTGGGCGGGGCTGCACCTAGCAACCCTCAGAAGACCGAAAAGACGCCAGAGGAGCAAAGAGCTCTTGCTAAAGAAGCTGCAGTAGCTGCGTTGAAAAATACCGGCAGAAGTAATCTGCTGAAGGAGGACAAGTAATATGAATCCAGCGCAATATAATGGTGCTCCAGGTCCGGGTACTATCTACACTCAGGAGTTCACGGAGGTACTTGCTTCGACTGATCTTCAGGCGAAACTTCCTGGTGGTGTACTGCTGGCTCAAGGCAATGGAGTAATCAAAAAGGGAACTGTTCTCGGCAAAGTAACAGCCTCCGGCAAATTCGTCCCTTATCTTTCCTCGGCATCTAACGGTTCACAAGTTGCAGTCTGTATCTTGGACAATGAACAAGATACTACGCTCACAGACATTGGCGCTTCAGCTTGGATTGCTGGTATTTTCACTGAATCTAAATTGACTGGCATTGATACAGCGGCAAAGACGGCGCTGAAGCTTTGCTATTTCGTATAAGGGGGAACAACATAAATGGCAAACGTTCTTGATCCATATTTCCTGACAGAAGTCGTCCAAAACATCCGGACAGATATCAACAGTTTTCGGGGTGCTCAGATCCTGACCAATGGCGTTGATTTCAAACCGGAGTTGGGTCTGACAATTGAATACGATATCACCTATGACGACACTGGCATGACACCACCAACAGGGCTCAACGATCCTTCACCTATTCACGCGGCACCTGTTGTGAAGCACATGGACTTCACTAACCAGGAATGGCGCGAAAAGGTGGTTATTGACCGTGGGAAAATTGCAATACTCCGCAAACCAGGTACAAGCCTGGAACAAAAATGGGGTGAAGAATACATGGTCGAAAAAATGGTCAATCTTAACCAGCGTCTGGAAACTCGCTTTGAGTGGATGCGGTGGCAGTCGCTTACTGGAAGTCTTGTGGTGCCAGCAACTGCGACTATGCCAGCACGAACTATCAATTATGGAGTTCCTGCGAACAACAAGCCAACCGCAGCGGTACTTTGGAGTAATGTTGCTACTGCCGATCCTTTGGCCGATATTGATCTTTGGATTCTCAGGTTCCGTGGTAGTGGAGCGCGGCCAGTAAAGATCGTGGTCAACAAGCAAGTTGACATTTACTTGAAACAAAATGCTAAAATCCGTGATCTGATCAAATTCACCTACGGCAAGGATATAGTTGCAGATGGATTGCTGGCTGATATAATCGATCAGAACTTGAATGGACTTCAATACGAAGTATATGACGGCGGTTATCTCGATGAAGGCGGAACATTCTATCCGTTCATTCCGGATAATGCTTGTATTATCGTTGGTCAAGGCATGACCGGTTCCATGATGGATCTCGTGACCAGTCCAAATAACTATGAAGACATTTTCACCGGACATCCAGGTAAGTTTGCGCTGGCCAAACTGATCAAAGGCGATCCAGACCAATGGCAAGCTATCAACGGCGCAACCGTGCTGCCACGTCTGAAATACGTCAACTGGCATATCTTCGCTACAGTGGCGTAAGGGAGGGGCATACCATGACAATCGTAAAAGTGTTAGTTGATGCTGTAGGAGAATACAACACTGGGGACATCGTAACAGATGCCCCGGTCGGTCTTGTTGAAATCGCAAAGAATAAAGTTCGGAATGCCGCAACCGGTGAATTACTGGCTGAGCTCGTCGACAGCAATGACATCGTCAGTGACAATCCATCCGACCGCGAACTGGAACTTCAGGTTCAACTCGAAGAATCCAAAGCGCGTGAAGCGGAGTTGCAAGAACAAATTGCAATGATTCAAGCCGATGGAGAATTCAAGGAACTGAAAGCAACTGCCAAGGAACTTAAGATTCCTGGTTATACCAAAATGGACGCTGACGAGTTGAAGAAGGCTATCAGCGCTGCCGGTGGTGAAGAGGATGGCAAATAAGATCCTCACTACGGAAACGTATCACGAAGAAGTAAGAGGGCGTCTAGGAGTCACTGAGGATGTAATATCCAACGTGGACATAGATGCTCTTTCTGTTTTACCAATCGCAGAAGCAAAAGTTATTGCAGACGTTCCGGATTACGCCGAACTGGTTGATGATGATAGGAACTATGTATATGCAGCGGCTGTTAACATGGTCGCTGCTATACTGGCTCCGTCCATGACAGCCAGGATTGCCAAGTCTAAGAAAGACTTCGACTTTTCGATTGAAAATCAGGTTGTAGACTGGCGAGCACGCGGAATCCAGTTGGTTGATGATGCTTATGCGCTGATTGATTTAATATCTACGGTTACACCGAGCGCGGATGCTCCGATATTCGGTGTGGCGGGACCAACACGATTCAAGGAAAGGCGGCGCTGCTAATGTTCAAACAATTTGCACACCGTCATTCACCATGCACAGTCAATGGAACTGTTGATGTAATTATTTTATCCCGCGAGAATAGAGGCACAGCGGTTATTGGCAAGGAGTACATGTACAACGGTGTATTTGCCCAGACCTCGCCCGTAAAGCCGGGGGACCTGATCGATAACGGCGATTGGTTCTTCGTTCAGACCTTACGGCCAACTACGGAGAAGGATAAATACTGCTCACTTGTAAAGACCAATGCAACAATAACTGTCAATCGTTTCTCTCAAGAATATGACAGCAATGATAACCCTATCGGCAGCGAGGAATACAAACCTATTGCTGAGAATGTCATTGCCTTTGCTCAGTACGTCACAGCGCGACTGCGTCAAGATGATCCAGGCTTGCTACCTTCCACCACTTACACCTTGCAATTACAAACAACGGTTGACATAAAAGACCCTCAAGACGCTATTCATCCCGATCAAGTCATACTCAAAGGCAAAGCCTATCAGGTAGATGCTGTTGACGTGGTCAAATACCCTAATCTTCTGCATGTGCAGTTATCGGACAGTGTACGATGATCAGCGGATACGATGCTGCAAGAGCCTCCAGAGAATTGGAGAGTAAATTAGCTGTTGAGATTACGGGCCTAGCTAAACTGGTGTTACTGACCGCCAAGGGCGGTATACGTTACTATCCAGCCGTAAGGGATAAGATCGAAATGAATATGTTTGTGCTTGCAAATAAGATGATCCAAGGTGACATCACAGCGGATTATTGGCAAGCATGGCTTGAGCAGTTCGGTAAGGGCTCCTTGATGGCTGACAGCAGCCAAAACCCTGGACTGGTCACCTACATGAACTCTGATGCCTGGAACCGACTGAGATCACGAGACAGGAAAGTAGTTGTCGGGCGTGGTCAAGGGAACTACAAAAGCATTGACGGTACAATGCGATTCTCAGGCGGCGGTTATGCTGGAGTGGATTTGGAGGAGTTGGCTGAGCGCGGGGACATTGATCCAAAGTTTAAGCCGACACCTCCGACATACTTCCTGCGGATCGCCATCCAATCAAACCGAGCTCGTATCCTTGAAGGACTGAGCGAAGTCATTACGAATTTCCCTTATCATCGTTACTTTACGGAGGTCAAGGAATGAGTCTGCAACTGATCGACGCTATTCAGAACACACACAAAGCTGATGCGGCGTTCATGGCGCTTATGGGGCTTACACCTGCTGCCACATCCCCTGAGATAACCAAGCGCTTCACGAAGGGCGTAGAGCCTGATATTACTGTATCCAAAGACACGATGCCGCACATTTGCCAGTACATCATGCCGGGTCAATTCGCCAGAAACCATTTGGTCTTTCAGGGGAAGTTTTGTATCGACTTCTATGGAAAGACAGGGTACGAAGCGAAGCTTCTATTTCAGAGGTCTTTTGAGCTTTTTCACAATGAGAGGATTATCCAACCGGAGTTCCATTCCTTCTTATGCGTTCTCGCCTATGATGGAGACTTTGCAACCGGCATCTCAGGAGTCAAAGGCTATAAAGGAATTTACGATGTTGACTATATCCGTATGAATTGAGGAGTAAGCATGCATGAAGAGGCTGCTAAACTATTAAATAAGGCAGTGTGGAATACCGCGAAAGCTGCAGAAGCAATCGGGCGGGCATGGAAAAATGTCTTGAAAGGATTGAGGTGATTGATTGTGGAGGAAAATCAGGCCTCAAAAGAGGAAATTCCAGAACTCGAAAAGCTGGTCAAGGAAAAGGTTAGATTGGCTAAGAAGTTGGGAATCACGGGTGAAAACGCCTCGCAGGTTAAGGGGTATGAATCAACCGATGATTTTAAGCGCATTGAAGAAATTGATAAAAGGTTATGGGAACTGGTCAAATAAACTGATTGGTTCTTTTTTTATGCCATAAGGAGGCTAACAACTATATGAGACCATTAGTATTTGATGGCGTGGGTACTGTTTCCGTGTATCAATCAGACGGAACACTGAAGTACCTAGATGATAAGATTTCCAAAGTGTCCCTCCAACTTCAGTTAGATTGGCAAAAGGTTATGGGGGGGGAGTCCGGTTATGCCTTCCACTATACAGCCCAAGATTTGGCGGACAAAGCCAGCATTGAAATTCCTCGCTTTTCGACTATTTTGGCAGAACTCTCTCAAGGCGCAGAAACAGAACGCGGGTCAGTAAAGTTTGACGAGACTGAAACTGGTGTCTTGGACCCAACTAATGGCTATACAGTCAAGGCTCCTACAAAATACGGCGGAACTTTCTCGGCGGCAACTGATAAAGTGTATCTTAAAGATGCAGACACCGGGGAACTCGTACCTTTAACTCGCGCTGCATCGGCACCAACCGCAGTACAGTACATGATTACTGCTGGGGGCAAAGTCACATCTGATGCTGCAAATAATGGAAAAGTTATCGTTGTCACATATTCGTGGACGAAAGATGATTCCACAAAGAGCAAATTAAGTGGAACACGCAGACCGAAGCCGTTTAAACTTGTCCATCGTTTTGAACTCGTTGATGATGCGAGTGGTAATCCAGTCCCTTGCCAGCTGACCATTTGGAAAGCACTCGGGGGCGGAACATTGGACGTTTCTCAGGAACGTAAAAAGCCTACCACAAACACAATGACACTTGAAATTATGCAACCGGACGTTTCAGTAGATAATCCAGACGCCATTGCGGTTGAGCTAATCTTCGGTATCTGATCGAAATATCAAATAGGTCCCCTTGCTTTATAGCGGGGGGAACCTTCATTTTAAGGAGGAATATTCATTGGACGCTCAAATTGATCAAACTCTTAACATTGGAACTGAAATCCAACTGGCTGAAGGCATTGTAAAGAACGTTAAAATCGGCAGCATTGGGCTGATTCGTAAAGTACGTCAGGTAATGAAGGCAGCGCCATATAAGTTTTCTACTTCCGTCGGACGAGACAAATGGCCAGCCACGGAAGACCGAGCTGAAGTTGACTGGCCATTAATTGAAGCAGCATACCGCGAAGCATTTAACTTAGTGCTAGTTGATGGACTGACCGACGAAGAATACGAACAGGCAAATGTAGAGGTGCTGGATACACTCCTAGACCGATTTCTATAGAGAGTCATTCCCTCCAGATCCAGAAGTTGACGAGGACGAGGCTGACGAAGATCGGGAAGATAAACAGGAAACTAACTGGCTTGATATGTGGGCTTTATGTGTAAGCAATGGAATATCTGATAGTGAGTGGACCAACATGACAATTCCAAAAATTCGCACCCTCATGAAAGCCAAAAATAAGAACAGAGAATTCGAAATTATCCTGCATGGCGGGGAAATCGAAGACCAAAAACCGAAGAAAGTAAAGTATCTTTCTGATGTAGGGTTCTACCCCACAAAATAGACCTCCGCAACCAAGCGGCAGGTCTTTTTTTCTGTATATACGGTTGAATCCCAACGAGCAGGAAAATTTTCCTTACCACCAAAATGAGGGGTGAAGATACATTGACAGACATGGGCAAAGACGTTGTTGGAGCCAGGCTTAACCTTGATACCTCGAAAATGCTTCCAGCATTCCAGGCAATAGATCGAGGCGCTAAAGGTAATGCAGAAACCTTCAAGGTACTGAATCAAGAGATAACCGTTACCACCAAAAACTATACTTCTCTAGCTGCAGCAGCCGATAAAATGGTACTTACATCAGAAGAACGGCGAAAGAAGATTATGGCTGAGTCCGAAGCATTGATAAAACAACGGACGGCTCAGGCTGATTTGCTCAATACAAAGAAAAACCAAATGGATCAAACAAACCAGATCGTAAATGCCAAACTCGCAGCGCAAGAAGCCATCGTAAAGAAAAGGTACGATGCCATAGAGCAGCAAGAGCGAGAGCATCAATTGAGGATGGCCACACTCCAAAACAAAGCTGCAGCCAGCGCGGTAAAAGCAAATGCAGCCAATGGGTACAGTGCATCAGACAAGACCAGAGAACGCGTACTAATGGAAGAACAAAACATTCGACGTAAGCTAATCCAACTAGGGGAAACAGAAAGCCAACAAGCCCGAGCTAATGCTGCATCATACGAGCAGTTTTGGATTAAGGCCTTGCGGACGCGTGAGATTAAAGAAGCACAAATGCGGGAGAAGGTTCTCCAAGAAGAACAAAATATTCGCCGCACGATAGAACAAACAGCCAACCAAACAAGCAAGCTTTCCGGCTCAAACATTGGCGGTGATATGACCTCGACTACATCGGTATGGGCCTCCAGACTACAACAAATGGCAGCACATGCCCTTGTATTTAATACAGTCTATCGAGGTATCCATGAAGTACAGAAAGCCATGAAAGAGGGCCTTGTGGACATTGAATCCAATATGGCTGGATATGTTCAGACTAATGAGAAGTACTTTTTGATGTACAACGAAGGCGCGAAGGAAGCAGTTATGAATACGAAGCTACTTCACGAAGAAACAACAAAGTTTATTCATACTGCCCATGACTTGGGTGCTGAGATTACTGATGTAACTGAATCAGCACGGCTCTGGGGCCGCATGTACAAGGATGCAGGCGTAGTGCAGGAAATGGTTCGCAAGTCCACCATGCTGTCCACAGTCGATTTGGTAAGCCTTGAAGATGCTACAAAGAGCATGGAGTCCACTTTGGCGCAGTACGGCGTTCAAATTAAAGACGCTAACGATGCCATGGTCATAGGGGGGCGCATCTTGGATTCATGGTCCAAGGTCGCTCACGACACCATGGCTCCTGCGAAGGATCTCGGTGCAGCGTATGAACGTACCGGGAAGATTGCTGCGGAAACAGGCGTGTCCTTTGACGTAATGAATGGATTAATCTCTTCTGGTATACGCAACACTGCTTTATCCGGGGAGAACTTGGGTAACATGTGGAAAACAGTTCTCGGTACAATACGTACGGACAAGGCTGTGGCTGAGATCGAGAGCCTTGGAGTAGCCACGAAGGAAGTTGTAAACGGGACGGAGCAATGGCGCAGAGCTGACGATATCTTGATTGATTTGTCCACGAAAGTTATCGACAAAAACTATGACTTAACCAAATCCTATGCCGATATTTCTCGCGGTGTGTACCAGTATGCCAAGTTAGCGGCGTCTCTCAATGCCGGAGATATTCTCTTGGGAACGGCATCATCAATTGGTTCCACCGGTGCTACCCTGGAGTACCTCAAGGTGCAGATGGATACAATTAGTCGGAAAGCGGCTCAGACCAAAGCGTCCTTACTCGAAATATTCAATAATGCCGGTGACGATGGTTTACGTAAAACCATTAAAGATGTTCTGGATGCAATCGATCAATTGCTCATCGGATTAACTCAAGTGCCATCTGGAGTTTTTGAAGGAACAGCTGCATTGGCTGGACTACTCCTTGCTTACAAGATGTTAAGAGCGCCGATTATGAATGTCGTAGCGGCTATTCAAGTCCTAACTGCAACGAAAACGGCAGAAACAACAGCGATTGCTACAAATACAGTCGCCAATGAAGTGAATATTGTCACTTCCCAAGGAGCGACACTCTCGACGGTTGCGAGAACCGCAGCAACAGAGGGAGCGGTAGTTGCTCAAGGTACGCTTACAGTAGCTACAGAAGGGGTCACAGCGGCTACAGCAGCCATGACAGCAGCACAAGCAACCTCGACGGTTACGATGGCGGCAGCAACCGCCGGTCTGTCGCTGCTGGCAGGAGCCATAGCCATATATGTGTTCCAAAAAGGCAAGGCCGTAAAAGAAGATCGAGATCACATCCAAGAATTGAAAGATGAAGATGCGGCTAGTCAACAAATGATTAGCCAGTATCAACGGCAAGTAGAATTGTTGCCTAAGTTGGTCAATGCTCATAATTCTTTGCAGCAATCTATTGATTCCGGGACACTCTCAGCAGACAAACAAGCCAAGGTCAAAAAGCAATTGGATGAAGTCTCTCAAGCCTTGGTAATTACGTTGGGTGATGAGGGAGCTAGACAATTAGATGCAGCCAACTATACGGATGCAGCCGTAAAGATTCAAATCAACGCACTCAACGAATTGATCCAGAAACAAAATGAAGCACGGAAAAATGTTCTGATGGACCAAAAAGACTCTATACAGAAGCAGTTGGATGCTAAACAAGCTGAAATCGAAAATGCGAAGAAGATGTTATCAAACGCTAAAGAGGTAGGATTTAATGCGGAGGTAGCCTTACAACAGGTGGCGGCAGTCGAGAAACTCTCAGAAAAGGTCAAGAATCTAACAATTGAACAAAACAAACTCAAGGATGCTTCGGCAGGTTTGAATGTTCAAATAGCTGAATTGTCCGTAGAGGGATTCGACCAACTTAACGGAAATGCGGGAACGTCTTCCGAATCGCTCAACGATATGCAAGAAGCTTTGACGAACCTTAGAACAGAGATCAGCAAAAACGGCGATGCCATCACTGAATTGAATGGTTTGCTTAAACAATTATCTGACGGGCAGTCATTAAATGCCTCCAATGCGGCGGACTTGATTCTTAAATATCCTCAGTTGGCCACACAAATCTATAAGACGGCAGATGGATGGGCTTTTGAAAAGGATGCTGTCAATGATTTGCGGAAGATGAAGATCCAGAAGGCGATTGACGATCTGAAATCAGAGCAAGCATCAGCATTCAATACGAAAATTGCCACAAACGATCGTCTGAAAGCATACGGGATTGAAGCCTCAGCAATTAAGGACTTGGCTCAGTTGAAAGCGAAACTGAACGGAGTCAAAGCGGAGGTATCTGCATCCAGCATAGGAAACTCTTTGAATGATCCTGAGGATGCTAGGAACTTCAATCCTGCCTTTCAAAAGAATGCTCAAGCAGCATTGGACGCAAAAGCAGCGCAAGACAAAGCACAATTAGACGAGATTGACACCATCTACCAAAGTTTCGTTTATGACTCCCAAGGCTATTACGACAAAATCAATGCCCTCAGTAAACTCTATAAAGATCCTAACTTTGGTTCTTCTGGAAGCGATAAGAAAGATAAGAGTGGGAAAAGTGATGCAGAGAAGGCAAATGATAAGGCGAAGAAAGAAGCTGAACAAGCAGCCAAAGATGCAGCAGAAGCACGTAAAAAGGCTTATACCGATGATCTTGATAACTTCAAGTACATTTCCGAACATCAAAACTGGTCCATTGATCAGCAGGCAGCCGGTTACGAAAGGCTGAAGAAACGGCATGCCGTCTATCTGGCAGAAGACAAAGATGCGATGAAGCAATGGAGTCGGGATGTCGTAGCCTTAAGCGACAAACGGTATGACGAAGACAAAGCTAACCTAGAGAAGAAAACCGAACGCATGCGCCAGGCTAACCTTCAAGAGGTTGAAATGGTTAAGGCCTCACTGGACTTTTACACCAAGGAAGTGAAAAAGTCTTACCTTACAGCAGAACAAAAGATTGAAGCGCAGAAACAGGTTTACGACCTGACGAAGCAATATAACGAACTGCGCTATACCAACTCCGCGAACTGGATTGATAAAGAATCTCAAAAAATGGAGATGGCTGGCAAGAGTAAAACTGAAATCATAAACATGGAGTTGCATGCCTATCAGCGCATGTATGCTGACAAAAACCGAACTGCAGAACAAAGCTTTGCTCTAGAACAAAATATTTATGAACAGAAGAAAGCTCTGATCGAGCAGGGATTCTCAGACTTTCAAAAAGACTTGAACCACCGTAAAGCGATGGGAGAGGTCAATACAGCCCAGGAATTGCAGGAGTGGTTAAAGGTCCAAGCCATGTATAGAGTAGGCACAGACCAGCGCCTAGAAGCTGACGAGCAGGTATTTGCACTCCGGCAGAAGCTGATTGAAGATGAAACGAAGTCTGTTGAGACTTTGGGTTCTACCTATAAATCTAAAATCGAATCTACGCGGGATGCAGCAATCAAAGCGATAGAAGCGGAGCGGGATGCATATGTAGCCGGTAAAGATGCTGAGATTAAAGCGATTGATGATTTACTCAGCAAACAGCAAGAGCTTAATGCAGATGTGGATTTTGCAACGGCCTTGGCTGAAAAGCAAGCACGTTTAGCACTACTGGCTTCGGCAGTCGGCCCGGATGGTATCGCTGAACGCAAGCAAGTTCAGAAGGACATCGAAAAGCTGCAACTGGACCATGACCGCGAGTTAGCCAAGAGAAGCCTAGAAGATCAGAAGAAGGCGCTAGAGGACGAACGAGACACTAAGAAGGCAGCATTTGATAAAGACATTGAAACTGCAAAATCTCATTATGAGGATCTGATTTCGGCCTTCGAGAGTTTTTCTTCGGACACCGCGAACCGCGCAGAAGTGCTGAAAAACATTCAGGTCCTGAAGGAATCTGAGAAGAATGCGGAGATCCTTAGCCAGTTGGATCAGTTTATAGCAGACTATCAAGCAAAGATGAGCGCGATTACAGCCCTATCTCCAACTGTAGGCAACACTGCAGGAACGTCATATGCCGTAAACAACACAGTAGGAGTCGGCGTTGGTGGTATTGCGCAAAGAGCCTCAGATACACTTGAATACAACGCAAATAAGGATGCCTGGGACGCGGCTAAAGAGGCGGGTAATAAAGCGGAAATGGAGCGGTTGGCAGCACGTAACGAGGAACTTCGCAAGAAATATGGCATTGTGAAGGACAGTGGAAAAATACAAAGTTTTTCTGAAGGCGGAAAAGTTAAAGGCCCCCGTGGAGCGGCTACAATGATTGAGGCCCACGCTGGAGAAATTGTTCTCAATGACCGGCAGCAAAGCAACCTGTTTAAACTACTGAACTTTAATATGCCATCCCTTAATTTTTCGATGCCTCAATTCTCTATGCCAGCAGCATCAGGCAACGGCGGAGGGAGTGTAAACCGTAGCGAAACCGTATTCAACATGGGAGATACTTATATTGCAGACGAATCAACCGCAAGGGTGTTCTGGAGCGAAAAGGAGAACTTGGTGCGACGATTTCAAGCTTCGGGGGTGAAATAATTGGTAGAGGCTACAGCAGATGGAGTATCTTTCCGGTCTGTGGGGCTAGGGCTGGTGAAACACAACATCCCAGTATTGCCCCCCACAAAAGATAACAGCCTTGAAATTGCAGGAGCAGATGGAGAAGTAGATTTCGGATCAACATATGGTCCAAGGGTATTTGACCTTGAGTGTGTTCTCATAGCAGATGACCCAACGTTAGATTATCACCGAAGAGTCGCTAAAATGGCGGCTCTTTTTAATGTCAAAAAAGGCGATATTCCGTTTACCTTCTCAGATTTACCGAACAAAAGATACATGGGGCGATATGCCGGGACAATGCCGATCGACAAAATAATTTTTGATGGTAATGTCACACTACCAATCAAAATGCACAATCCATGGCCGGATTCATTGCAGGATACAGAGCTTCGCGAGTATGGGGAAGGTTTGGAATACGGTCAAGGGTATTTTTACGCAGGAACCTCATATTTCGAAATTATATCAAGCGGTCAAAAAGTGATTGTGGAGAATGAAGGTTCTGAGATTGGTTACCCATTGATTCGCATAACAGGTGCATTTACGGACCTTTCAATGAGCGATGGGAAGCAAATATTAACTTTTTCCGGGGGTACTATATCCTCAGATGTTTTGGAGATCGATTGTGACCTGAAAAAATGTAGAGTCCGCCTCAATGGAGTGAATGCATACTCACGGTCAAATGGCGTGTTCTTTGAATTAAATCCGGGAGAAACAGAATTTACCGTGAATGCTACGGCCCCGAACTTCACCATCGAGTTCATCTATCATTACAAATACCTTTATTGAGAAAGGGGAACAGATATGGCCTTCGCAAGAAGAATCATAAGTAAATTTCTTGATCCTGATAACTTGAAAAGACATAATGACAACTTTGCTGATATCGAATCGGATCTAACAAACCACCGCAACCGACTTGGCACTATCGAAACGGAACAGGTAAATCAGGGTAATCGCATATCGACCATTATCGCTCACAATGGTGACGGCACGAAGGACACTGAGTTGATTGATGCTCGGGGCGGTCAGCCACTCTTATCTGATCGGCTGGATGCCACTGATGCGCAGTTGGCGGATACTGCCGACTTCCTACGGTCTGATAGGAACGCTGAACTGCCGTTGCCCATTCCGACATACGATGGTAGTGGGCAGAGTACACACCCATCTGTTATACATGTCCCGGGACGATGGGCCGGCTTTGAGTATTGGATGGCACATACTCCATATCCAGATACTAATGATGATTATGAAAACCCGAGCGTTGTATGCTCTCAGGACGGTGTAGAATGGCTGGAGCCCGCACAAAATCCCATTGATAAACCTACAGCGGACGAGACTGCTCGCGGCGCTTACATGAGTGACAATGAGATAATTTTAGTTAACGGAGTGTTAGAGTGCTGGTATCGCTTTACTGATCCAGACAATAACATCGAACGACTTTACCGAAAGAAATCCTCCGATGGTTTAACTTGGACAGCAAGAGAGGTAGTGTATGATCTATCTGGTACGGATAGGGCTGTATTATCCCCAGCTTTAATTCACGAGAACGGGATCTATCGTATGTGGTATGTTCAGCCGAACGGAGACATTTTTTTGGCCGAATCTGAAACAGGAGCGTCAGACTCGTGGGGCGAACCTGTACCAGTGCCTTTATCGTACCGATCAGACACGTATCGACCGTGGCATATCAGCGTGTTTAAAGACGGTCCCGAACTTTACTATTTGATTCTGAATGCATTTGAACCGGACAGCGACGTTTATCGACATGTACTGATAGGACATTCCAAGGATGGCACATCCTTTGGAGATATTTTCTTACTTCTGTCACCAAACACCCGCGAGACTAAGCGATTTGACAGCTTCTATCTATATCGAGCGTCCTTGGTTCGTGCCGGTTCAGTATATCGCCTATATTATTCGGCATACTCTACAGCAGGCAAATGGAGAATTGGTATGATACAAGGCGACAAGATAGAGACCCTTAAAAAGTCAGACTATGTGACCTTAGCCTCTGAACATTTATACCCCCCTGTATTAACGACTTCTGTCTCTCTGACGGGCGGCGCTTATTTTAACCGAGAAGAAGTTTATTTACAGACTCCCGGACTAAAATCTGTGAAGTTTAAAAACATTGCCGCAGGGGTTGCCGCTGTACTTACTCAGGCAGGAGCGCTGGCAAACTTACAACTTTTAAAACTCTTATTCAAGGACAGTGCATACGCAAACAATGAGGAAGTTCTTTTTCGGACTGATGGTGTAAAGGCTGCAAAACTCAAAAATACAGGCCCTAATAAAATCACTGTCCAAAAGGAGAACGGAGACGCAGCAGAACTCGAAGCAGAAACACTCTCAATGGGAGAAGGCGCATACGTTAATAAGGAGGAGGTATACTTACAGACTTCCGGGGTCAAATCTGTAAAAATCAAGAATACAGGAGTTGAGACGGCTGCTATTTTATCAGAGGCTAACTTACCTGCGATACTCGAAGTCAAGGCGGTAGTGTGTAAAGGTGACGGACCTGCAATTGAGGGGGCGATTCGATACAACACATCGACCAAGAAGCATGAGGGGTACAATGGTACTACTTGGAACGCCTTGTATTAGTACCGTTCAACAGATACTCATATTAAGGAAAACATTGACAATACAAAGGGCTCAACTGTAAATTAAGTATAAAAACTACTAGGTATACTAGAGAAAAGAGCCCCTATGTATAAGCGTTATGAAGAACTAGATTCATTAAGAGGAATAGCTGCATTAACTGTACTATTCGGACATATTTTATTGGTTTTCAAAGAAAATTTTTGGACGAGTGCCCTGTTCAAATTTGGTCCTTTAAAAGGGCTAGTTGCAGGTGGAGAAGCAGTTATTCTGTTTTTTGTTTTAAGCGGGTTTGTGTTATCAATCCCGTTTTATTCTGGAAAGAAGCTAAATTATGCTACTTATGCGCTAAAACGTATCTGTAGAATTTATTTACCTTACATTGTAGTTATATTTTTTGCATTTATTCTTCGCGAGTTGTTGTACAGCGGTAATATTTCAGGTATAAGCAACTGGATTAATGCACTATGGTCAGAGGATATAAGTAAGACCGACTTAGTTAATTATTCGTTACTAATCGGACATTATTCTGGCAACCTGAACTTTGTAGTTTGGTCACTCGTGCATGAAATGAGAATCTCCTTGATCTTTCCTTTGCTTATGATTCTTTTGATGAAAGCTAACTATAAACAAATTATTACAGGAGCAATATTTATATCTCTTTTAACTGTGTTGTATGTTTTTGTTACCAGTTCATCCTTTAGTCAAACGGAATGGTTTTCGACCGTTAATTATGCATCTTTATTTATAATAGGGGCATTGATTGCTAAACATCGGGAGGAAATAATAAATTACGCAAAAGGCATGAGGGGGAGGAATAGGATACTACTACTTGGCGTTGGACTAGTTCTATTTATTTACGGCCACCCATCTTTCGCAGTCAGAGTAGTTTTTAGCGACTTTGATACTTTCTCCTTTTATGGGGCAGTGTTAGATACTTGGACCATAGCTATAGGCGCGGTAATTATGGTAGTGCTCTCGATTTCTTCTGTTCGGTTGTCGAAAATTCTTCGTAACGATCTCATCAGTTATCTGGGAAAAATATCGTATAGTTTATATCTTACTCATTTAATTGTGTTAGCCTCGCTTATTCATCTCCTAAATGGTTATTTGCCGATATGGGCGATTAGTGCGATGGCTATTATAGGGTCTTTTATCGTGGCGAGCGCGGTATATAAATTCGTTGAAAATCCTTCCAAGAGACTGGGCGAGAGGTTAGCCAACAAGGCTGGGCGGAGACCCTTGCGAAAATTAGATGATGCCGCTTAGTTGGACCATACTGTTCACTAGGCTGTTATAAGACACGGTCAAACCGAAATCGTATTTCAAAATTGATCCCATCCCTATATATTTTATATGCGGCCTGATGCATGTAGTTTAATGCATTCAATATGCTGCCGAAGGGAGGGATTGATAATGAATGATTTCAGAGTTTTGACAACTTCAGAGTTGATATCACATGCAAAGAAAATGAATGAACTGGTCCCAATTCACGTGGAAATGCTTGCAGGTGCCGATGAAGATACGATAGATATTGTTTTGGGATTGATTGAAAAGTTCAGAAAATCTAAAGCAAATGCCTTCCAAGAGTTGGACAGACGTAACATCCTGGTGTAGTTGACAGACAGTTCGGAAAAACCACATTCATTTTGCGTGTGGTTTTTTTAAAATTCAAGAAGAAAACGCCCGCATTTAATCGGCAGGAAAATTTTCCTTAGTAAGGATGATAAATAATGAAAGAAAAATTAGAAGTGCTGGATAAGAATTTGGTTCCAGTCGGAAAACTGGTCAGCGCATACGAAGAAACGCGCAAGCGAAGAATCAATTCAGATTACGAAATGTCTTTCCTAGTTCCAATGATATCTGAAGACTATCGTGATAAAATTCAACTCAAGGGCCACGTTCAAGATGAACGTGGCCAATTTTATGTCATTAATAGCCGATCACGGGTGCGAGATGGAAGGAAACTCACAGCATCGATCTATTGCACACATGTGATGTTTAAACTGATGGACTATAAATTTCCTTATGCCTCATACATTGATGAAGCCTATGGAGTCCACATCTCACAACTTACTAATTTAATCTCTACGGCAACCGGCGGGAGGTTTACGTTCAGCATCGACGATACATTTGACTTATCCGATGTGAAGGAGTTTGGGCAAGGCAATTGCTTGGTTGCTCTGAATAAAGTCGTGGAGTTGTACGGCTGCGAGATAGACCCCAACAATTTTGTTATTCATCTTAAAAAACGTATTGGAGCCGACAACGGCCATCAGTATCGGTTGAAAAAGAATATCGTATCTGATCAGTTCAAGGACGATGTCAGTTCCCTGGTGACGCGCATGTATGCCCAAATGAAAGACGGTACTACTTGGATAGGTCAAGCAGCATCTATCCTTACAAGCGAAGAGAGAACACTGCTGGCGGCTGTTCCAGGGGCTATTGTGGATGGGATATTGAAAGTAAACTATCTGATCTCCCCTTATGTCCATGCTTGGTCCAGTGACTCTGTACCATTCTTTGACAACGAAATCATCGTTCAAGATATCGACCCAGCCATCGATGAAGAGAAAGCCGTGCAAGCATTACTGGAAGCCACACGTAAGGCCCTACGGGAGCAAGAGATCCCAGCCTTCGAAGTGACGGTGGATGGAGCAGACCTTTACAAAATCGATGGAGAAGAAACTAAACCAGAACTTGGCGATACGGTGTACTGCCATGATCCAGACATGGAAATGGTAAATCTCTCCGCCCGGATCACAGAGCTAACAGAGTATCCTTACTCTATGGATAAACATGCACTGGCCACGGTAGCTAACGTTATGCGGCGTGATGAACGAGATATACAATCGGACCTGGAGAAGAGCAAGAACACCGTACAAAACTTGTTTAGCGGGGGGAGAATCCGGGCAGCGGCATTCGAAGAATTTGCGCATAAAGCTGTGATTGATATCAATAATTCTAAGACGGAACTTATGTACCCACCAGAAGGCGGTATCCTGGCCCAAGATAAGAACGATCCGTTGCGTCAAGTTCGTCTCACAGCCGGGGGAGTTGGAGTATCCACGGACGGGTGGCAAACACTGCGTGCAGCAATCACCGCAGACGGACTTATGGGAGAAATGATTAGAGGGCAAATAGGGGGCTTTGAATCCCTTAGTGTTGGTCATGATAATGAGATCATCCTATTAAATCATACTGGATTGTCAGCCGGTAATGCTGAATTCAATGATGCACCATTTAGAGTAGATATGAATGGTAACGTAGTAGCAAGAAAGATTACTCTTACCGGAACAATTGAACAGAGTGAAGTGACGGATTCAACTTTCCGCGCCGGTCATATCATAGGGGGAGACATTACCTCAGATACAGATATAAACGTTACCCGTGATGCGCGGATAGGTAATAACTTGTTTATGGGATTGGAGGGAGCTGCTAATGATCGCAAACTAGAGTTCGTTGCCGCACCCGGATATGAAGCCAATCTCAGTTTTACACACGCGACTAATGAACTGAAAATACGAGCTGGAAATGATATCAAAATTGACAGTGGACTTTACATTTCTTTAAATGGGATGGTTATCACTCTAAATGGAGATAGTTATGTCGGCTCAAACATTCCTGGTAACAGAATAGTGGTAGCATCGGAGTTAGATCAGATGAACACCTTGCTAAATAATTTAGGATATTCATTAGTGCTACTTGCTGGAAGAGTTCAAGCCTTAGAGAATGCGTGACCTATTCAAAAACCTGCCTTCTGGATATAATAGGAGAATAGGAAAATTCAGGAGGTAATAGCCGTGAAAGCTAAAATATTTGGATTTGCAACAGCTATTCTGCTACTTGGTGGATCGTTTGGATTCGCAGCAGGAACTTCATTAGTTGGCTCAAAAGTAACTGGGACATATTCAATTGAACAGGATGGAAAAAAGATTGCCGACGCAGCCATCATCAACGGTTCTGCATATGTTCCGGTCCGCATCATGGCAGATGCAACGGGAACAGAACTTGAAGTGAAAGGGAAGACAATAACTATGAAAACAGAAATAGTAGAACCGGAAACTACATCAACCTCACCAGCAGTTGTAAAACCAAATGAATTAGCATTGAAAGAACGTCTTTCGTCCTTGGAAAATCGAGTTACAACACTTAATCAAGCTATCACGCAAGCAGAGTCAGACATTTCGACGTTATCCTCTACTGATCAAGAGGCTCGGAAAAAATATATAAACGATTTAAAATCAAGGGTGACTTTGACGATGCTAGAGATTTCTGAAGTGAAAGCTCAACTTGGTGAATAACATCAATAAACCGTAGTACTACAGTATATAAACCTTGATACGATATAAGCAGAAAAGCCTTTCCTGGTTCAGGAAGGGCTTTTTATGTTGTCTGGAAGGAGGACAAAAATGAAAGCAACACCAAAAATAGAAATGCTGATAGATGCATTAAATCCAGTCGAAGAATCAATCAATGTAATCACATACATGCTTACTTTACATCCAGGAAAAGAGCTTGAGATCCTTCAATGTATTGATCAGAAGATAGGAGAAGCCCTGTTGGCACTTCAACCAGTGGAGCCGGTAGTAAAACAGGTAGAAGAATCGCCTTAGAGTTAAGGGGGAGTGGGGGAAGTAAATGGACGTTAAAACGATGATTACTATATTAGCAGCGATTAGCGGGATAGTGCTGGGCTGGGTAGGAGGCACAAGGGCATTTAAACAGGATGTGGAGCGAGAAGCGGGAAGTGGCGCTGCATTGCGTACAGACGTCGAATACATCAAGCGCGGCGTTGACGACATGAGGCTTGAACAACGCGCACAAGGACAACGGTTTGATGTGCTTTCGGAACGTGTTACGAGGATCGAAGAGTCGGCCAAATCTTACCACAAGAGACTGGATCGGTTTGAAGAAAATAGGAGAGGTGAGGCGTAATGGACATGCTAAGCAACGAGACTCTAGCGCTTGCTACACTTGTAGCGGCGTACGTTGGGGTAGCAAAGGGATTTGGCCTGAAAGTAAAATGGACTAATCTGGCGGCTGTAGGGATCGCAGCCGTCTTTGTTTTGGTTCCTGATGCACTTCGACAAAAAATCATAGAGATATCTGTAGTGGGTCTGTCCGCCACCGGTACGTACCAGTTGGCTAAAAAGAAGGAGGCTGACAAGTGATGCTGACACTGGAACAAGTCAAAGCAAAATCTACCGCGCGCCTGGATGGTCTGCATCCGGTCGTTAAGGCTGCTGCAACAGCACTCATTGAACGCTGCTATGCCCGAGGAGTCAATATAATTATTACCCAAGGGCTGCGGACAATGGAGGAGCAGGACGCGCTGTATGCGCAGGGCCGCACGAAGCCGGGGTCAATTGTTACCAATGCCAAAGGCGGGACCAGTTACCATAACTTCGGGTTGGCCGTCGATTTCGCGTTGCTGTTATCGAACGGATCAAGTGTCTCCTGGGACATGGCGCGTGACGGAGACAATGATCAGACGGCGGATTGGCAGGAGGTCGTACAGGAAGCGAAGGCGCTGGGCTTTGAGTGGGGTGGGGATTTCAAGAGCATTAAGGATGCGCCACACTTTCAAATGACTTTCGGATTAAGTACGGCAGCGCTGAGGAAAGGTTATCAGCCAACAGCGGCACAAGTAAAAGAGTCTTTTGCCGTCATAGATAAATTTAAGGAGGCCGAGGTTGTGAACAAGGGTGTAAAAGTAACTGTAAAGGTAGATGGGAAGAAAATTGAGGACGGCGTATTAGATGAGGGAGTTGCTTATCTACCGGTGCGTGCTGTGGCAAAGGCTCTAGGGCTGACTGTGGGGTGGGATCAAGTAAGCAAAACAGTAACATTGAGTAAGGGGGCTAAATAATGAACAGCAAATGGCGTAATTATGGCTTGTGGGTATCATTGACGGCAGCCGTGCTCTTAGGTGTTCAGACAATCGGGGCAATCTTCGGGTTTCAGTTGGCCCCGGAGAAATATGACGAGGTTACAGCAGCGGTGAATGCAGTCTTAGGTATCCTGGTGGTACTGGGAATTGTAAGCAACCCGGAAGCTGGAAAAGGATACTCAAATAAAGAGTAAATTCCCAAGCGTTAGGGATTATGCCCACTGGCTTCGGCTTGTGGGCTTTTTATTAATTAAATTTCTTTTCTTGCTGGTTGTGAGAGCAAGAGCGTAATTGCCTATAATAGTAAGAGATGGCCTTGATGTAGAATACATTGTTGGTTTTTTTGCGGGTTGAGCGACATCGAATTTTTAAATGTGTGTCTGGTGTTTGCCCATTATGTATAAGGATTAAGCCTACTGGCTTCAGTTAGTGGTTCTTTTTTACTTTTAGTAATTTTTTGAAGTTGCTTGCGATATGTATATAGAGTCCTATATTTTTTCTGCTTCTTGCAGGAAAACAATTCCTTTTGTCGTAATTGTATAATGTAAAATATTGTTCACGACAAGGAGATAATAATGACAGCTGAATTGGGGATCCTTAATAAATCCGCAGTAGCATTAGCTGCTGATAGTGCAGTGACAATTACCAATCGAAAAGGTGAAAAGATTTATAATTCTGCAAATAAGCTATTCAGTCTTTCAAAATGCCATCCAATTGGCATTATGGTTTACGGAAGTGCCGAATTATCCGGTGTTCCTTGGGAAACAATTATTAAAATTTACAGAAAGGTGCTTGATACTAGAAGTTTTGACACTGTTAAAGAATATGCTGAAGATTTTTTTCGATTTTTGCAAGAAAATGAAAATTACATATTTCCTGATAATGTTGTCCAATCAGGTTTGGAAAAAGTCGTTTTTCAATTTCTTACTCTTCAAAGGGATAAGTTAGAATATAACCTGCAATTAGCATTTGAAGGGTCAGATGATGAATATGAATTATTTTTTGAAGAGGAAGAAGATATAGACCCAGAGAAAGTTATAAATGTATTAAAATCAAACGTGAAAACGAAGCTTTCTGAGTTCGCTGAGAGCGAATACTTACCTCATTTTGACATTGATGATGTACAGAAAATCATTGAATCACAAGAAGAGATGATAACGAAAGTTATTAAATTCCTTTTTAAAAATCTCCCTGTCGATGAAGAAATCATGAGTGATTTGATAACAATGGTTGCTTATTATTTATGTAAAGATGTATTTACAAATCAGTTTTCGGGAATCGTTGTTGCTGGTTTTGGTGAATTGGAGACATTTCCCTACTTGTTTTCTTACATAGTTGAGTGTAAAGTTGGAAATAAATTAAAATATAAAAATGAAGACACTAAAGATGCAACTATTAGTAACGATGTTGAAGGT